>JBFMFE010000021.1:0-11661 GCA_040752295.1 bacterium | reverse complement strand
TCACCCCGCCCTGGCTCGGCGGAAAACCCCTGCGGATCGTTTTCACACCATGACCGCCACAGCCAAACCACGCCAAAAACTAGACCTGATTATGACGGTGAAACCTTCCGCGAAAATCGGTGTTTAATGCTTCACTTAGTGTATCACTTCATAAATTCGCTAACGTATTTTCAGAGGCGAAGCCTCCCTGGACTGCGGCGAGCCATCGCCGCCTTCATCTCCGATAGTCAAGGCGGTGTTCACACACCGCACTCCAAGGCGCTTCGCGCAGAATACGTTAGAGTATTTACGAAATAGTGCACTTAGCTAAACAGTTACGCGGGGACTTTCCTCGCGCCGGGGTTGTATTTCAGCCTTTCGTTTTACCCTCCAGCCCTCGTGGATTCAGCGCTTGTGGAACATAAACAGGATGACCGCCGGAGCGAAGAGCGCCGCAGCGTACGCGGCGGCGGGCGCGGGGGGGGCGAAGTTGAGAAGGTAAACTCCCTCCGTGAGCGCCGCGCCGGATAGGACGAGCGGCGCCGACGCGCCGGGAACAAGAAGCAGAAGCGTGAGGACCTCGACGATGGAAACGTGAGCGGTGCGCGTGAGTACGGAGGAAAGAGGGGTGGAGGTGAGGACGGAGAGCAGGAAACCCGCCGCGAACCACAGGTAAAGAAAACCGGCGAGAAAAGCCGCGAACCGAACGCCCCAGTTTCTGAAAAGGCTTCTCGAAAGGAACAACGGGAGGAACGAAAAGAGGTTCCGCGTACTCAACGGTCTGGCGCGCAGGCGCGCGCAGAGGGCGAAAGCGACTCCCGCCGCCGCGGCGAACCTCAATCCCAGGCTCTCGTAACTCGACGTGAACGACAGAAGGGCGTGGGGATAATCGAATATCCGCCCGAGGAACGGGTTTGCGGCGATGGCGGCGGCGGCGGCGATGAACGAGATGACGGCGCAGAGGGCGAGGGGCGTCTCGTGCGGCGCCGGCTCCGGCGGGACCGCCGCCGACGTTCCGTGGATCAGGAATTGCCTGATGACCTCGAATGAGAGGGTGGGACGGCGCGTCTCGGTGAAAATGCCGATGCGGAATCCGGCGAACGTGAGGCTTCCGAGCACCGCGCCCGCGGCGCCCGATTTCATCAGCATCGGGAGGAACTCGTAATCGAAACCGGCGCGTCGCGCGTCGCGCATGCGCCGTGAGTGCGCGCCGAGGCTGTAATCGGCGTAGTCTAAAACGATCAACTCCGGTTTCCCGTTCCCGGCGCCCGCACGGGGAGGCGCCTTTTTCCGCCGCGCGCCTCTGGAAGATTCTTCGCCCGCGCCGCCCCCGGTGACGGAAAAAACCTCTTCGGGTCGCGTCATGCCGGGCGCCACGTCCCCGGCGATCAGCCGGACGGGGACGGTCTCGTCCCCGCGCACGTTTCCACGGCCGCCGGTGCGGACCGTGAACAGGAACGACGGGTGCCTCTTGAGCTCCTCCGTGTCGAGCGGCGCGGACTCGCTCGGGATTTCGCACGCGACGAACATCCCTTCCCTGTCGCACGCGTCGAGAAAGCCCTCCGACGGCGGGAGTTTCTCGGTCCACAGGAAGTTGAACCCGGCTTCGCGCAGGGGGCGTATGTCGCGCCCGAGCGCCCACTGCGGCGCCGATGCGCCGTACGGGGGAAGAAATTCCATCGTTTTGACTCCGACCAGCTTCACGGTTTTTCCCCCGATGCGAAGCCCGTCGCTCTCCCAGGCGGCGTCTTTCCACCCGAACGTCGTTTCGCGCGCGTGGCGGATTTCGCCCGATGCCGCTCTGGCAACGAGCCGGTGGAGGGCGGGGTTCCCGGGAGTCCATGGGGGGATTTCGCTCTTGGGCACGGAGAACCTGCATCGCGTACCGTTTATGAACGGAGGGAGTATGACGGAGCCGATCTCTTTTTCCGCCCCGGTTGAGAGGACGGCGGCGGCGGTGACGGCGGTCGGCTCATCGGTTGACCCGTCGAGGATGAGAACCGCCTCTATGTTCGCGGGATCGTCGGCGTTCACGTGGATTTTTTTGATGAAAACGAGGGGACGCGCCTCGAGGCGGACGTCCCGGAACAGCCCCTTGGCGATGACGACACCGTTTCTGCCCGGGGCGAGCGGCGAGTTGCCGCGGTGCGCGTCGGTGACCGCGACGAGAACGGTGAATCCGGACGCGGCGCCGGCGGCGTCGGTGATCTCGACTTCGACGGGGGAAAACCCGGCGCGGGTTCCGCCGACGGGCTTTCCGTTGACGAACACCCTGAACCGGCCCCCGACGCCCTCGAAGACGAGGAAGAGCCTTTTTCCCGTCGCCGCGCCGCCGAGTTCCACGCGCCGCCGGAAAAGGTGCGTGCGCGCCTTCCAAGACAAGCCGAACGCGCCCGCGAGGTCGGACGGGACGTTCACGGGACGCCACCGGGACCATAAACCGGTCCTGTACTCCCACAACCCTGCAAGCGACCGCGGAACGGAGGTCTCGCCCTGCGGCGGCGTGGGGACGCAGCCCTTGAGCTGCGTGAGGGCGTCGTAGTCCACCGGCGGCTTCAGGGCGGCGAAAAGGAGCGCTGCGGCGAAAAGCGGGAAAGCAAGGACCGCCGCCGTCCAGCGGACGACTGAAAGAGCGGCGAAAGCCGCAACGATAAGAACTATGAGCAACGCTCTGCGGGCGTTCACGCCGTTTGTGAAAGGTGCCGCACGCCCGGTGTCCCGCGGCGGCGGCGGACGAGTTTCATTATATCACAGTTCCGCCGCCGGCTTCGTCCCCCGGAACCCGCCCGCGGTACCCCGCCTTGTTGTTAGCACCGGAGGCGTGTGTTAGAATAAGCGAAACTTGCCGGAGGCTGCACTGGAAATTCCATGAAAACAACCTTGCGGAAACGCTGGGTGCAGGCGGCGCTGGCGGCGGTTCTTGTGACGGCTTTTTTCGTTTTCTACCGCTACGTCAGAGTCAGCCCCGTTCACAGGCCGCCGCCCAACGTGATCGCCGATATTGACGGCAACATCGTCACCGCGCTCGAATTCAGGGCGGCGGTGAACCGCAGGATACTGCGAATCGTCAACAAGTACGGCGTCTTCAGGGGATCGGATAAACACCCCGTGAAGATCTCCGTGTTCCACGAACTGATGAACGACAAGATTTTAGAGAACATCGCCGGGGACGAGGGAGTCCAGGTGTCCGAAGAGGACGTCACGAAGAGACTCGTCAGGCTGAGGACGAGCATCTACAACTACATCGGGATGGAAAGCCCGAGCTACTACAATTTCTTCATTCAGAACCTCGGGTTCCAGACCGAGGAGGAGTTCCGGAGGAACATAAAGAACGAACTGCTCGAAGTGAAACTCGCGCAGCACTTTTTTCCCGAAGTGACGGTGACCGACGACGAAGTCGTCGAGTCAATCCCGACGCACCGCCTGCGGCAGATATACTTTTCGGTTGACACCGCGGCGGGAACGAGGGACGTGGACATCAACCAGGCGCGGAAGAGAATAAGGGAGCGGGCGCGGGAGGTCTACGCGCGCGCGGCTGGGGGCGAGGACTTCGCCGCCCTCGCGCGCCGCTACTCGCAGGAGGCGTTCGCCGCGCAGGGGGGCGACATCGGGTGGGTCAGCAAGCGCATGGTCACGAGCCGCTTCTGGGCGGTCGCCTCCAAAATGGAACCCGGACAGATCAGCCCGCCGTTCGAAACAGAGTACGGAGTTCACATACTGAAGCTGATCGACAGGAAAAACCCGGAAGATCAGGTCTACGAGTTTCAGAAAAAACTCATAAAGACGTTCGTGGAGATCAGGAAGCGCCAGTCGTCCTTTACGGGATGGTTCTTCCGCTACAGGAGCGACCTCGAGGAGGAAGACAGGATAAAGATATACGATCCCTTCCTCTTAGCGAACAGGAATGAGCTGATCGGCGAGCTTGGCAAGGCGCTGGAATATTACAGGCGTGCGGCGAGGGAGGAGCCTGACGACCCCTACCTCCTCGTGAAGACCGGCGAGATACTCGCCCGGCAGGGAAAACGCAAAGATGCGCTCGACGAGTTCCGCCGCGCAACCGAGATCAGCCCCATGGACTCCGCGCTCTATTTCCGGCTCGGCGAAGTCTACATGGGATACGGAGAGCACCAGAAGGGACTGCTCGAGTTCAACAGGGCGTCCGACCTGGCGAAGCTGGACTACGAACTTCACCGCCGCCTCGAGGCCATCTACACACAGCTCGGTCTTTTCAGGGAGGCGGACCGCGAGAGGGAACGCTACCTGCGCGCGGTCGAACTGCGCGGCGGCAGAAGTTTCACACTCGACGTCCCGCTCGATGTCCCCAGGTATAAGCCCGAGGCGCCGACCGAGAGATACGCCGAGCCGTCCATCCCCTGGATGTACATGGAGGAAACGCCCGGCACGCCCCCGGGAACGCCGGCGCCGGCGCAATAGCGGGCGCCCGCGCGCAGCCCCCGATGAAATACGTCGTTTTTTCGGATGTCCACGGCAACCTCGAGGCGCTCGAGCGTTTCGCGCAGAGGGCGGACGAAAAAGGAGCCGACCAGATGGTGTGCCTGGGCGACATCGTGGGCTACGGGGCGGACCCGAACGCCTGCGTCGAGTTCGTCCGGGACCGCGGCGTACCCTGCGTCTCGGGCAACCACGACGACGTGGTGTCGGGTCTCGTGGAGCCGGACGACTTCAACCCCGACGCCAGGCGCGCAATCCTGTGGTGCAGGGAGCGCATATCGCCGCGCAACAGGCGCTTTCTCCGGGCGCTCGAGCAGAGGATCGTGATCGAGACCCCGCGGGGCAGAACGCTGTTCGTGCACGGAAGTCCGGCGGACAAGGACGAGTACATAATGTCGGGATGGAGCGCGATGAAGTCGTTCGGACTGATGGAGCGCGAGGACTTCTGCTGCGCGTTCGTGGGGCACACGCACCAGCCCTGCGTCTGGGTCTGGAAGGCGGGGGAAAGAGTGGGACTGGCGCCGTATTCGAGACAGCACAGCGTGTTCAGCATATCTCCCGAGTTGAGGCTGATCGTCAACGTGGGAAGCGTGGGGCAGCCTCGCGACGGCGACCCCGAAGGCTGCTTCGTCGTGTGGGACGACGAAGCCGGGTCCGTCGAGTTCGTGCGATTCGGGTACGACGTCGCAAAGGCGCAGGAAAAGATCATCCGGGCGAATCTCCCTCTTTTTCTGGCGGACAGACTCGCCGGCGGGTACTGAGCAGACCACTCATGCTTCAGGAAGAGCAGGCTGGAAAAATGCTCCTTGGGGCTGTAGAATACCACGCGTTCAGCTCCGGCTTATCCGGTTCCAGACGCGGACGGCGTCCGCGGGAAGGAAGCGCGTGAAAGAGGGGTGCCGTGAAATGGCGCGAAGGCTTGTGTACATCACGATGCTTATCGCCGCCGCGGGATGCTCCGGCGGAGGCGGGAAGGAGCGTGGAGAGTTCAAGGAAGTGATCGAGGGCGGCGCGCCCGAAAAAGTGGTCGAGAAACTCTTCGAGGAACTCAGCTTCGGGGGCGGGAAGGATTACTCGGAACTCTTCTCTCCCCTCATTCCGGCGCAGGTGCGCGAGGCGTTCCTCGACACGTTCCGCACGAAGCGCGAGATCGTAAGGTTCAGCGCGACGAAAGACGAGGGGGGCGGCGCCGAGGCGAAGGTGACGGTGAAATACATCTACTACGGCAAAGGGGCGGACGCGCCGTCTAAAAAGCAGCTCGGAGAAGAGAAACTCACGCTGACGCGCGCGGAGGGAGCATGGCGGATAAGAAGGCTGGGGGGCGCCCTCGACGCGAAAGTCGAGGAGAACATCTTCTTCGCGTGCCTGAACACCGTGATGGACGCGTCAATCGCCCAGGAGATGTACCACGGTTCGAGCGGCAGGTACGCGGGAACGACCGCCGAACTGGGAAAATTCACGGACATTGACATCGGTCAGTGCCGGGAGCTGACGATTAAAAGCGCAGGGAAGAAAGACTACACGATCGTCGCCTCGACGCTTAACTTCGTCCCGTGCTCCATATTAGCCGCCTCCGAAGGCGTGATTCCCACAAAATACGGGGAGTGTCTCGAAAGGTAAGCGCCCGGCGCGCGCCTCTCCCCCGCGCGCGGCGCAGAACGCCCCCGCGGGCGGGCGTGAGACCCGCCACGGCACGCGGCTTCACCGCGCGGGGACACACATGTTGAACGGCAGCGGCTTTAAAGAAAACGACACGGGTTCCGGCGGGCGGGTGGAGCGCGAGGCGGCGGTCAACTCGGTCATCTACCGCAACGAGGAAAACGGATACACCGTTATGGGAATGGAGGACGCGGCGACGGGCGAGCGGTTCGTGGCGGCGGGCACGTTTCACACCCCCGGCGCGGGGATGCTGTTCATTCTGCGCGGCAGGTGGGTCGAACACAGAAAGTACGGCAGAAGGTTCCAGGTGGACGAGTACGAGATCGCAGCCCCCCGCACCGAGGAGGGCGTCCGAAGGTACCTCGAGGCATTTATAAAGGGAGTCGGACCCACGATGGCGCGCAGACTCGTGGAGCGCTTCGGCGAGGACACCATCGCCGTGATCGAAAAGGAACCCCACCGCCTGTACGAGGTGGAGGGCGTCGGCAGGAAAAAAGCCGAGGCAATCCGCCGTTCCTGGGCCGAAAACATGGAGATAAAAAACGTGATGGTCTTTCTTCAATCCCACGGCGTCAGCCCGGCCTACGCGGTGAAGATTTACAACGAGTACGGCGACCGCGCGGTGGTCGTGTTGAGGGAGAACCCGTACCTGCTCGCGAGGGACATCCGCGGCATCGGGTTCAGGATCGCGGACCGCATCGCGATGAATATCGGGATTGACCCCCGTTCGCCACGAAGAATACAGTCGGGAACGGAGTACATACTCGACAAGGCGCTGGAGGACGGTCACGTGTTCCTTCCGGAGGAGGCGCTCGTGCGGCAGGCGGCGGAGACCCTCGGCGTGGACACAGACCTCGTGGAAGAGGCGGTCGGGGAACTCGACGCCCAGAACCGCGTCGTGCGCGAGAGGGGAAACGTTTACCTTTACGCGTACCATCTTTTCGAGACGGGGGCGGCGGCGAGGCTGGCGGGGATCATGAGCTTCGGCGCCGGGGGGACGTTCGCTTTCCATCTCGGCGACTCGGAACGGAGGGAACTGCACCGGAGCACGGGCTTCCTCCTGGACGACGAACAGGTGGAAGCCCTCGAAGCGGTGCTCGAAGAGAGAGTGGTGATACTCACCGGGGGACCCGGCACGGGAAAAACCGTGACGACGAAAGCCGCGATACGCCTGATGGAGCGCGGCGGGGGAAAAGTGCTTCTGGCGGCGCCCACGGGACGCGCCGCCAAACGCCTCTCCGAAGCCACCGGCGGACAGGCGAAGACCATCCACCGCCTCCTCGAATACAGCCCGAAAGAACACGCGTTCACAAGGAACGAGGAGTACCCACTCGACGCCGACCTCATCATTCTCGACGAGGTGAGCATGGTTGACCTCTGGCTCTTTCACTATTTCCTCAAGGCGGTGAAGAGGGGAACAAAGCTGCTGCTCGTCGGCGATTCGGATCAACTCCCGTCGGTCGGCGCCGGAAACGTCCTCAGCGACCTGACGGGTTCCGGGGTGATCAGAACGGTCAGGCTCACGAAAATCCACAGGCAGGCTCAGACGAGCGACATAGTGATGAACGCTCACAGGGTCAACTCCGGAGCGATGCCGCTGTTCAGGAAGGGCAGGGACGCCGACTGCGTGTTCATCGAACGGGAAACGCCGGAGGACGTCCTGCGAACGATCGTGGCGCTGTGCACGGAAAAGATTCCCGCGAAGTTCCGATTCAGACCGTCCGCGATCCAGGTGATCAGCCCGATGTACAAGGGAGAGGCGGGCGTGGACAGGCTCAACGAGGCGCTGAGGGAAAAGCTGAACCCCGGAAAGGACGTCGCCTGCGGGCAGCGGACCCTGCGGGTTGACGACCGCGTGATGCAGATTCAGAACAACTACGAAAAGGAAGTTTTCAACGGCGACGTGGGGTACGTTTCGCGGATTGATTCCCCCGGCGGCATCCTCGCGGTCGAGTTTCCCGATAGAGAGGTCGAATACAGGTTCAGCGAGACCGAGCAGCTCGTCCTCGCCTACTCCATCACGGTCCACAAAAGCCAGGGCAGCGAGTACCCCGTGGTCGTGGCGTCCATGACGACGCACCACTACCCCATGCTCCAGCGCAACCTCCTTTACACCGCTATAACCCGCGCGCGCGAACTCGCCGTGATAGTCGGCTCGAAAAGGGCGATCGCCATCGCGGTGAAAAACAACCGCATCGAACGGAGGTTCAGCGCGCTCGGCGACAGGCTCCACCGAGCGGTCACGGGCGAGGACAGAGACCCCGGCGGCGGGCATTGGGGCGGGACGTGAACGGCGCTTCGGGAACCGGGTCCCGGCGCAGTTTTCCCGGAACGCGCGTGTCCGTTTCGCGCGCGCGCCGCCTCAAGCCCCGCCCGCCTGCTTGCCACTTCGCCGGCGGGGCGCGATAATTTACCGCAAGAGGTGAGAGCGATGATAGACGGCAAACTCCTCGAAATCCTCGCCTGCCCCGTCTGCAAGGCGGACGTCCGGTACGACGAGCCGAACCAGAAGCTGATCTGCGCCGGGTGCGGCAGAAAGTATCCCGTCCGCGACGGAATACCGATCATGCTCGAGGACGAGGCGGAGAGGGACTGAAGGCGCTCCCCCCCGTTCCGCGCCCCGCGGTTCCGTTCCCCCCGTGAGCGGACATGGACATCACCGACCTGTTCAGTGAAAAGATAAAGACCCCCGAAGAGGTTCTCGCGCTGAGCCGGGAGTGGCGGCGCGACGGACTCAGAGTGGTCTTCGTCTGCGGCTGCTTTGACCTTTTCCATGCCGGGCACGTGAGGCACTTCGCGGCGGCGAAGAGCGCGGGAGACGTGCTGGTGGTCGCGGTTCACGGCGACGCCCGGGACTGCCGCGGCGCCGGCGCCGCGGCGCACATCATTGACCAGCGCGGAAGAATGACGATCGCAGCCGCCGTCGGAACGGTGGACTACGTCGTTCCCCTTCCCATGGAGAGCGGCGAGGAATTCATCGCGGCGCTGAAGCCCGCCGCGTGCGCCGTGACGGGGGAAATGGGCGCCCACGGCGAAATCATGCGCCGCGCCGCCGCCTCCCTCGGCGCCGAGATCGTCGAAACGGGCGAACCGGAAACGACGTTCGCCGGGATCGCCTCGAAAATAATCGAAAGGCGTGCGTGAGATTTGCCCCGGCACACCGAGATCGATCTGACGGGAATCAGACCCGTCCCCATCGGGAAGAGAAAGAACAAGGTGAAGGTCGAGGATTTCGCGCGCGCGGGCGGCGGGCGCGGTTTTCGCGATTTCTGGGCGGGGCTTCCCAACATCCTTGCAGGGCGCGACATCAGGGCGCTCGTCGGCGCGATACGCGCGGCGAACGAACGCGGAAAGCCAATCGTGTGGTTTCTGGGCGCGCACGTGATCAAGGTCGGTCTTTCGCCCCTGGTGACGGACATGATCAGACGCGGGTTCGCGACGGCGGTCGGAATGAACGGCTCGGGTATGATACACGACGTGGAAGTCGCGATGATCGGCGCCACCTCCGAGGACGTGACGGCGGGTATGAAGGCGGGCAACTTCGGCATGGCGAGGGAAACAGCCGAGTTTCTCAACGGCGCGGTCCTGTCGAAAGTCAGGGAAGGAATGGGGCTGGGCGAGGCGGCGGGCGCGGCGGTGCAGGAGGCGAAGCTCCCTCACCGCGGGCTCAGCATCACGCGCGCGGCGCTGCTCAAGGGCATCCCCTGCACCGTGCACGTCGCGATCGGCACAGACATCGTTCACGAGCACCCCTCGTTCGACCCCGCCGCGGCGGGGACCGGGACCTACCGCGATTTCAGGATAATGGCGGACGTGATCGCACGCTGCGGGAACGGCGGCGTGATCATCGTCGCAGGCTCCTCCGTTATCCTCCCCCTCATTATCGAAAAGAGCATCTCCATCGCGCGGAACCTCGGCAGACCGCTCGTGAAATTCACCGGCGCCAACCTCGATTTCATCCGCCACTACCGCGCGCAGCTCAACCCCGTGCGCCGCGCCGAGGAACTGGGCGGAACGGGAATCTCAATCGTGGGTCACCACGAACTCACGCTGCCCCTCATCCACCGGGCGCTCAGGACCGGCGCCGAATGACGCGGACACCGGACGGACGGGCGCAAAACGACTTCCTGCCATGACGAGAGAGAGCGCAAAAATCGTCACACCCGCGTCCGTCGCGGAAGCGATGGAAAAAATGAAGCGGGAAATCGCCAGGGTCATCGTGGGGCAGACGGCGGTGATCGAGGAAATCCTCGTGGGACTCTTCTCACAGGGGCACATACTCCTCGTGGGCGTGCCGGGTCTGGCGAAAACGCTGCTCATCAAGACCATCGCGGGCATACTCGACCTGAAGTTCTCGCGCATCCAGTTTACGCCCGACCTCATGCCCGCGGACATCACCGGAACGGAGATACTGCAGGACACCGACGGCGCAGGGCGCGGCTTCAGGTTCATTCCGGGTCCCGTCTTCGGCAACGTCGTTCTCGCCGACGAGATAAACCGCACGCCCCCCAAAACCCAGGCGGCGCTCCTTCAGGCTATGCAGGAGTACCACGTCACATCCGGCGGAAACACTTACCCGCTCGAACTCCCCTTTTTCGTCCTCGCCACGCAGAACCCCATCGAGCAGGAGGGCACTTATCCGCTCCCCGAGGCTCAGCTGGACAGGTTCATGCTCAACGTGAACATCGCTTACCCCTCCGCGGCGGAGGAAGTCGAGATCGTGAAAAGCGGCGCCTCGCCGGCGGAGCCGGAACTCCACCCCGTCCTCGACAGGGGGAAGATACTCGATATGCAGAAGATGGTGCGCATGGTGCCCGCGGCGGATTACGTTATTCAGCACGCGGTGACGCTCGTTAAAAACACAAGACCCGCCGGAGAGGACGCTCCGGATTTCGTGAAGAAGTGGGTGAGCTGGGGCGCGGGACCACGCGCGGCGCAGCACCTTGTCCTCGGGGCGAAGGCGCGCGCGCTCATGCGCGGCGCAAACTCCGTCTCCGTGGACGACGTCCGCGCGCTTCTCCTCCCCGCACTCAGACACAGGGTGATCCCGAACTTTGCGGCGGAAGCCGAAGGTGTCAAGCCCGACGACCTCGTCCGCCGCCTGCTCGATGAATTTCCCCCGCTCAAGGGCGCGCTCGCACGGTAACCGAACGGCGGTTTCCCGGACCGCCCTCACACGGGATCATTCCATCGTTCAGAGGAAAAACGCCGGGTTTTGCTTTCCATCCTCATAAACGATATTGGCATCCCGTAGGGTTACATGTTCAGAGGAAAAACGCCGGGTTTTGCTTTGTGTACGATATTCAGGATACGGCGAGCGGTTTCCAGTGCCCTTTCCGCTTCGTCGCGTTTTACGCGCATTCCGCCGCCGTAATCAGCCTTCGCAACTTTTCGTTTTGACAGGCTGGAAGCCTGTCCCACAATTACAGGAGAATCCTTTTTACCCCTAACTTACCCCCGCCCGGCAAAGAAGAATCCGCATGAACAAAGGGTAATTGTTCGAAAACGGCTTTCCCGTTAGTTACAACCGGGATACTTCACCCCGAGAAGGCGAAGGATTTCGGCATGTTC
>JBFMFE010000020.1:0-56110 GCA_040752295.1 bacterium | reverse complement strand
TCCATAAAGTTGATCATCTGTGGAAATTTGACAGGGCGTATTGTATAATAGCGACCGGCTTTTCGCAACGCGGGGGATTCGTTTCATTCGGGACGTGTAAGATTCGACGGGAAAAACAGATAATTGGGAGGAGGAACTCCGGTGAAGGTGGTCGTTTTCGGCGGCGCGGGCGACATGGGAAGCGAGGCGGTGCGCGACCTCGTGGAAACGTCGAAGGTCTCAAGCGTGCTCATCGCCGATTACAACGAAAAACGCGCTAAAAAACTCGCGGACGAACTCGGCGGAAAAGCCGCCGCCGCCAGAGTGGACGCCAATCACCACAACGAACTCGTGGAGCTTATGAAAACTGCCGACGTCGCCCTCAGCTGCGTCGGACCCTTCTACCGCTTCGAAAAAAAGATGGTGCGCGCCGCCATCGAAGCCAGAACCAACTACGTAAGCATCTGCGACGACTTCGACGCCGCCGAGGAAGCCATCGCCATGGACGGCGACGCCCGCCAGGCGAGAATCGTCGTCCTCTCCGGCATGGGCTGGACGCCGGGCATGTCCAACGTCCTCGCAAGACACGGCATCAACAGGCTCGACAAAGCCGCGCGCGTCAACATCGCCTGGGCGGGAAGCGCCGACGACTCCGAAGGACTCGCCGTCATCAAACACACCCTCCACATCTTCACCGGAAAAGTCCCCACCTACATGGACGGAAAATGGAAAAACGTACCCGCCGGCTCCGGCAGGGACATGGTGGAATTCCCCGACCCAATCGGTAAAATCCCAACCTATCACGTCGGACACCCCGAACCCATCACAATCCCCCACTTCATCGAAGGACTTCAGGAAGTCACTCTCAGGGGAAGCGTCATCCCGCTCTGGCTCAACAACGTCGCCAGAACGCTCGCCAGAGTCCGCATAACCGACACGCCGGGAAAACGAGACCTCGTGAGCAAAATGGTACACACAATCAGCCCCCTCATGGGACTGGGGGGCAAGGGTGTCTCCGGGCTGCGCGTGGACGTCCACGGAGAAAAGAACGGAAAAAATGCCACAGTCTCCTACACGGTCGCCGACAACATGAAACGCATCACGGGCATCCCGGCTTCAATCGGCGCAGCCATGGTCGGCGCGGGCAAAGTCACGCGCCTCGGCGTCGTCGGCCCCGAAATCGCGATTGACCCGGACGAGTTCCTCGCGGAGCTGAAAAAAAGGAAGATAAAGGTTCACATCGAGTGAAAGGAGGGATGGGGCAATCTGGATCGGGACAAACGCGCGGGATGAACGCCTCGGACGCGCTCAACACCGCGTCCGGGAAACAGGGAGCCGCCGCGCTCCGCGCGAAAACAGGGAAAAAGGAGATAAAGGAGGAAGAGGATGACGAAAAAGACGTTAAACGCAGCAACACTTGTGTTCGCTTGTATTCTTTGTTTAACCGCCGGGGCGGCGTTCTCGCAGATCAGCACCGACAGCCTCCCCGCCGAATGGCAGGACCTCGTTGACGATATGCTCGCCACGCGCTACCCCCCGATGCTCGAATCCGTGACGACCTCTCCCGAAAGCCCGGCTGGCGGCGAAGACGTCGAGATCACCGCCGTCATCCAGAACGACTCCTCGCTCACCGACGACGAAACAGTCGAAGCGTACGTCGTGTACAGCGCAGACGGCGGCGAATCCTGGGATGAGGTCGAACTCGAACAGGGCGGCGACGATAAAACCTGGACCGGAACCATACCGGGTCAGGACTCCGGAACCGAACTCATCTACGCCGTCCGCGCCATTGACACCTCCGAGAACGTCTACGTCGAGATGGTCTGCGACGTTGACGGCGAAAACTGGCCCCCCGACACCGATGAAGACTGCGTCTCCACCGAAGACCCCTCGAACTGCGAGTCGAACCTGCCGGTCAACTGCCTGTTCCCCATGAGCCGCGACGAAAGCCCCCTCGACGATGAAGACTCCCTCGTCAACGAAGACCTCGACTTCTGGGACTACCGCGTCGGCAACGACGGCGAAAACTATTACATTGACCTCGCCGTCCAGGGCGAAATAACCAGCGGCACCGTAAGCCCCATGGACGTCTACGGTTACGTCGTTCTCATGATCAACCCCGACAAGGGCGGCGCGGGCGGCGGACTCGAAGAACTGCTCGACTCCGGACTCCTCGTCCTCTACGCCCCGCACGCCGAGATCGCCGGCGGCGCGGCGCCCATCTTCCCCTGCATGATCGGCTGGAAACAGGGCAGCTCCATGGCGACCGACAGGGAAAGTATCTCCTGCGACGCCGCCAAAAACCACCTGTTTCTTTCCTTCCCCATCGAAAAAGCCTTCGACAACCCAAGCGCTTACCTCACGTACCTCGTCCTCAACGGACACATCACCAACATATCCCCCCTCACGGGCGACATCGGCAATTACAGCCACTGGACGAACGCGAAGATCGCCGACCCCGGCGAACGCACCATCACGTTTGAGTGACCACCCGCGGGAACGCGCGCGAAAACAAAGGGGGCGCTCCGCGCCCCCTTTTCGCGCCCGCCCTTTCGCCCGCTGCCGGGATCAGGCGCGATTTACACCTGCAATATCGGGACGTCGTCACTTTCTCAGCCGCAGATTACGCCCGGTCCGCGGTTCATGCCGTTTTTTCAGCGCGCCTTCGGCGCGTGAAATGAATCAGTCCGCATCCGTGTAATCCACGGCTGATATTCACAGCCTCCCCGTCCCCACGAACGTCGAAAGCTTCCTGTCCACGTTCCCGCACTTCCGGCATTCGAGCGCGCCGCTACGGCGCCGGCGAAAGTGCTTCTCCAGACAATCAACGCACACCTTGAAATCGCACGCCGGACAGTAATACGTCAGCGGCACGTCGCGGCACGCGTCGCACAGTATGTCCTCGAACTCGCCCGCCGTCAGCCCAGTGGTCTCCATCAGCCACCCCGGACCATCCTTCTTTTGCGGAACACGGCGTCGGCGACGCGCACCGCCCGCAGCGTCTCCGCGAAATCGTGAACCCGCACGACGTCCGCCCCACGCGCCGCCGCCGCCACCGCCGCCGCCAGCGAACCCTCCAGTCGCTCCCCCGCCTCCAGCCCCGATACCTTCCCGATGAACGATTTCCTCGACGCGCCCACAAGCACCGGATGCCCCAGCACGCGAAACTCCCTCAAACGATTCAATATCTCAAGGTTGTGCTCCACCGTCTTGCCGAACCCGATCCCGGGGTCTATGATTATCCGCTCCCGCCGTACCCCGCGCGACACCGCGTACTCCACACGCTCCGCCAAAAACGACACTATTTCAAAAACCACGTCGGTCACGTACCGCGGATCGTTCTGCATGTCGGCGGGCGTTCCCAGCATGTGCATCAGACACACCGGCGCGCCGCTCTCCGCCGCGACCTTCGCCATCCCGGCGTCGTGCCTCAGCGCCGACACGTCGTTTATGATGTCCGCACCCGCCTCAAGCGCCTTCTCGGCAACCACCGCTTTCCTCGTGTCAATCGAGATTATCGCCCCCCGCGCGCGGCTGCCGCGTATCCCCTTTATCACGGGAACCGTACGCCTCAACTCCTCCTCCTCGCTTGCCGGCGCCGCCCCCGGACGCGACGATTCGCCGCCCACGTCTATTATGTCCACCCCCGCCTCGTGCATCTCAACAGCCGTGTTCAGCGCCTTCTCAATCTCGAAGTGCTTTCCCCCGTCGTAAAACGAATCCGGCGTGACGTTTATGATTCCCATAACGTACGTCTTGGAGCCGAATACGAGCCTCCCGCGCGCGCATTCCACGGGCGGCGGCGGCTTCGAGCCTTCCACGTTCATAAGCGCCGTCCGCAGCGCCGCGGCGAGCGGGCGGAACCGCTCCCCGCGCGACCCAAGCCCCACCATCAGCCGCCGGTAGTCCCCCAGAGTGCCGAAAAGCAGAACGCTCAAATCCGACCCCGCGCTCTCGAGCGCGTTTCCGGGAACGGCAGCCTCGCCGCCGGCAGACAGCATCTCCTCCTGAACAGCGAGCGCCGCCCTCGCGTCCAGTCCCTCCACCCTCAAGCCGCGAAACACAGCGCGCGTCGCGATCTCCTCCATCCGCTCCGGCGCGCAGCCTGCGCGCACAAGCTCACCTATGACGTCTTTTAACGAATCAACGTCCAGATGCTTCACGCGCCCGGACTCCAAAGCGTTCACCCTCTCTGCCGCGCGTATAAACCGGCGGCGGCGTTACGGGGCTTTGCGCTGCCCCGCGCGGGGCTTCGTTCAACGCGAAACGGGGGTTTTCGGGGCGCTGCGCCCATCAGCCTCGATCGCCCACCTCGGACGCCTGATCAGCTTGAACCTGTCCGGCGGCCAGAAATGCAGCACCGCCTTGCCCCTCACGTGCTTGCGCTCCAGCATCCCCCAGATGTGGCTGTCCCGGCTGTTGTTGCGGTTGTCCCCTAAAACGAATACGCTCCCCTCCGGCACGCTCACGCGCTCCATGTAGTACCACGGGGGAGACTCGATGTACGGTTCCTCGATCGGCACGCCGTTGATGTACACCGTCCCGTCCCTCACCTCGACGGCGTCGCCCCCGACGCCGATCACGCGCTTTATATACTCCTTCGGCGTGTAAAACACTATCGGATGAAAGGGCAGGGGGACCCGGCGCCTGACCCTGTCGAACGGCGGACGGAAGATGACGATGTCGCCCCGGCGCGGAGGCGCGAACCGGTACACGAACATGAGCGCGAACAGGCGGTCGCCCCTGTAGAACGTGGGTTCCATCGAGCCGGAGGGAATGAAGTAATTGCCTAAAATGTACGGCTTGATAACGAAAATCACCAGTATCAGCGCCGCGGCGATCCACCGGACCCACGCCTTTATCCACTGGGACAGGGTGGGCGCGACGTAGAAAGGCGCCGTCGCCTCGCCGTAGGGCGTGGTCGCCTTTACCCTCGTCCGCTCGACCGGACGCCTCGTGGCGAACCTCACCGCCGCCGTCCCGCGCCTCAGGTTACGGGTCTCCCGGAACATTGTTCTCCCGACCGTGAAAACGACCTCGGCTTCGCCGCCGACGGGTTTACCCTCCGCCGTCTCCACCGTGCACCTGAACGTCGCCTCGCTCCTGCCGTCCGAAATCACGCGATCAGGCTCCGTTGTGAGACTGACCCTGTATCCCGCTTCCTGTTCCTTCCTGTCTTTCAAGGGGATTTAACCTGCGGCGGCGTCATCCGCGGCGGCGCGCAGCCCGCCTCCCGTCTTCCGGCGTCCGTCCGCCCGCCGCTTCATTCCTTGACGTCCCGCTTCTGCTTCACGCGCGCGGACTTCCCTTTCAAGTCCCTCAAATAGTACAGCTTGCTTCTCCTCACCTCGCCTTTTCTCACGACCTTCACCTTCTCCACCCTCGGCGAGTGCAGTGGAAACGTTTTCTCCACGCCCACGGAAAACGACATCTTGCGCACCGTGAACGTCCGCCCCATCCCCGCGTTCTGCTGCCGTATCACCGTCCCCTGAAACACCTGCGTCCGTTCCTTGTCCCCCTCCACGATCTTATGATAGACCTTCACCGTGTCCCCTATGCCGAATTCGGGCGTCTCCTTCTTCCGGTATTTTTTCTCGAACTCCTCGATCTCTTTCGCTCGCATCTTCAAGCTCTCCCTTCCCTGTGAACCGGGCTGCCTGCCGCCGCTCCCGGACGGCGTCCGCGCGCTCGCGTTCCGCATTTATCTCATCTCGCGCCCCCGCGATCAACCCGTGGAGAATAACCCAAAGACTTCAAAAATTCAATATCCTCGCCGCTCAGCGCGGCGCCCGCCAGCAGCTCCGGCCGCCTCTCAAACGTCCTCCGCAGCTTCTCCCGCCGCCTCCACTTCTCTATCTCACGGTGATTCCCTCCCAGCAGCGCCGCCGGAACGACCATCCCCCGGAAATCCGCGGGGCGCGTGTACGCGGGCGACCCCAGCAGCGAATCCTGATACGAATCGCCCTCCACCGACTCCGGCGAGCCGACCACCCCGGGCGCGAACCGCGAAACCGCGTCTATCAGAATAAGCGCCGGAAGCTCCCCGCCCGTCACAACGAAATCCCCGACCGATATCTCACGGTCCGCCAGGTGCTCGTGCACGCGCTCATCAACGCCGCCGTAATGCCCGCAGACGATGATCATCTCGTCCAGCCCCGCCAGCTCCATCGCCGTCGCCGCCGTGAACCGCTCCCCCCGCGGCGTCATCAATATTACAGGAGCCTTCGCGGCGGCGGTTTCCAGCGTCCCGCGCACGTGTTCCACCGCTGTAAACAACGGCTCCGGCTTCAGCACCATGCCCGCTCCGCCCCCGTGAGGATAATCGTCCACCGTCCGGTGCTTGTCGCGCGCGAAATCTCTCAACTGAACGCACCGCACGCGGATCGCACCGCTCTGCACCGCTTTTCCCAGAACGCCGCACCCGACGTACGCCTCGACCACCCCGGGAAAAAGCGTTATGACGTGAAATGTCATTCCCCACCGCCCCGCTCATCCGCCGCCGCCGGCAGTCCCTGATGCCCCTCATACAGCCCACTCGGGGTCTATCTCCATCGCCCCGGCGCGGGTGTCAACCTTCTTCACCGCGGCTCTCAATGCCGGAACGTAGTATTCCCTTCCCTTCTCCCCGGTGACGACGTACACGTCGTTTCCCCCGGCGCTGAATATGTTTGTCACCGTCCCCCATTCCCTCCCCGTGTCGTCCCTCACCCTCATGCCGATTATCTGGAACGAGTAAAACGTGTCCTTCTCGCGTATGGGAGGAAGGCGCGCCTCGGGGACATAAACGCAAAGACCGCGAACTTTCGCGGCTTCCTCGCGTGAGCGCAGACCTTTCAGAAGAACCCGGCAGGCCTTCGGCGAAATCCGCGCGTCCTCGATAACGCGCGCCTCCGGCGGCGCCCCTTCCTCCCCGATAAACACCTCGCTCCCCGGACGAAAGTGCTCCAGGTTGTCCGTCAGAACGCGCAGGTTCAACCATCCCTTCACACCGTGAGGGACCTGCACCCTCGCGATGCTGACGTATCGCATCAGCCGATCAGCTCGACGGATACCTTCTTGCCCTCCTTCACCGCGGCAGCCCTCACGAGCGTCCGGATCGCGTTGATTATCCGCCCGTTCCTCCCGATTACCTTCCCGATGTCGGACTCGGCGACCCTGATCTCAAATACCACTGCCTTCTCCCCCAGCACCTCCTTGATCGTCACCGACTCGGGTGCGTCAACTATCGCCTTCACGATGTATTCGAGCAGTCCCTTCATCTCTTCTCACCTCCAGCTTGTGCTGTCATTCAGTTTTTCGCGTGGATGCCGATATCCCCTTCTCCTTCAACAGTTTCTTCACCGTCGCCGTCGCCGTCGCCCCGTTCCGGAGCCAGTGGAGGACCCTGTCCTCCTTCACGGTTACTGATTCGGGATAATGCCCGGGATCGTAATGACCGAGTATCTCGATGAACCGTCCGTCCCTCGGTGAACGCGAGTCCGCCGCCACAAGGCGGTAACTGGGCGAATTCCTGCTGCCCGTCCTCGTGAGCCTTATCTTGACCGCCACGTCATCACCTGCCTTTCGCTCGTGCGTTTTTCAAGCGGGCATGGCGGGCAGCGCTCCCCGCCTTGCCTGCTTTATGAGCTTCTTCATCCACTTGAACTGCTTCAACAACTGGTTGACCTCCTGTATCGTCGTCCCGCTCCCCGCCGATATCCGCCGCTTCCGGCTCGAATTCAATATCTCGGGATTCACCCTCTCTTCGCGCGTCATCGAAAGGATTATCGCTTCCACCCTCTTCATCTGCCCCTCCGCCGCCTCCACGGGGAACTGCCTTCTCAACCCCCCCAGACCGGGTATCATCCCCAGAAGGCTCGCGAACGACCCCATCTTCCTCATCTTCCTCATCTGCCCGAGAAAATCCTCAAGGTTGAACTCGTCGCGCCTCAACTTCCTCTCGAGCCGCTTCGCTTCCTCGAGGTCTATCGTCTCTTCCACCTTCTCGATCAGCGTCGCAAGGTCCCCCATCCCCAAAATCCGGTTCACGAACCTGTCCGGATGAAACGGCTCCAGCGCCTCCATCTTCTCCCCGACCCCTATCAGCTTCACCGGCTTGCCCGTGACGTACCGGATCGAAAGCGCCGCCCCTCCGCGCGCGTCTCCATCCATCTTCGTCAGCACGAACCCAGTCACGCCCGCACGCTCGAAACTCCCCGCGATGTTCACCGCGTCCTGCCCCGTCATCCCGTCGAGCACGAGCAGGTTCTCCGTCGGACGAGTCACTTCGGCTATCGCGGTTATCTCCTCCATCATCTCACGGTCGGCGTGTGTGCGCCCGGCGCTGTCCAGTATGAGAACGTCCGCACCCCTCTCCTCCGCCGCCAGCCGCACAGCGCGCGCGATCTCCACCGGCGTCCCGCAGCCCTCCGGAAATAGAAACGGCAGCCCGTTGCCGTCGGCGAGCACGCGCAGTTGCTCGACCGCCGCCGGACGCTTCACGTCCAGAGGCGCCAGTAGCACGCCCTTCCCGCGCTTCCTCATCATCGCCCCCAGCTTCGCGGCGGTGGTCGTCTTCCCCGCCCCCTGTATCCCGCTCAGAAGTATCACGTCCGGCCTGCCCCCGGGCAGCGACAGCGGCTCGTTCGCGCCGCCCAGAAGCTCCACTAAACTGTCCTTCACGACCTTGAAAAACTGCTCCGTCGGCGTGAGACTGTTCAAGACAGCCTCTCCGAGCGCTTTCGCGCGCACGTCCGCGATGAAACTCTTCACCACCTCGAAGTTCACGTCCGACTCGAGCAGCGTGAACCTCAGCTCGCGGACGGCGTCAAGGATGTTCTTCTCCGTGAGCCGTCCCCTGCCGCTCAACCGCTTGAATATCCCGGATATTCTCTCGGCGAATGTGTCCAGCAACTTCCCTCAGAACCCCTCGCGTATAATAAAATCCCCCGAAAACCGCACAACTGAAAGATTAATGTCCCCGCCCCCCTTTGTCAAACTCCCGTACCCTCCCGCGCCCCACGGCAGAGGGACAACGACGAACGTCGAATTGCCGACGGGGGGCGAATCAATGAAGACCCGGAACAGGATTTTTGTATATCGAAAGAACGCTCACGCCCCGTCAGGGCGCTAAAACCTTCATCTCCGCAAGTATCGCCACGTCAAAATCGAACCTGCTCCTCACCGGCGTCCCCGCGGGGATAGCAAGCCGCAGGTGCCGGAGCCTCCCCGCAAGAGGAAACCGCACAAACACGAGCGGGTCCCCCCTCTTCGACCTCTCCTCCCACACCCGCGCCCCAGGCTCGAATCCGTCCCCCTCCGCGCTCAGCGCTTCCCGCCAGTCCCTCCCGTCCGCGGACGCCTCCACCGTGTACCTCTCCGGTATCCCCAGCCGGCTCCACACGATCTCCACCTCCGAGACGTCCATCTCCGCGCCCAGATCCACCTCGACCCACTGCCTCCCGTCCTTCGGCGGATACGATTTTGCGAACCCGTCAAAGTACGTCTCGTCGCCGTCCACCGCCCGCCCCATCGGGTCCGGCGCCCGCGTGATGTGCTCGTCGCTCATCTCGTTCGAGAACGTCCCCTTCACCGCCTTCCCCCGCGCAAGGTTCCTCGCTGGTGTGTCGAACCCGTGCAGGTCGCTCCCGGTCTTCCTCCCCTCGTCATCCTCCGCTTCTATGTAAAAGTAATACCGCGTCCTCGGCTTCAAACCCTCGAAGACGAACGCGGGGGACGTCTCGAAACCGCCGGTCTCCTTCACGACAACGCCCGCAGCCCTCTTCGCCGCCTCCGCGTCCATCCCATCCTCATACTCTCCGTAATACACCCGCCATTTCAAATCCGTGTTCCCCGTGAACGCCGCCTCCGCGCGCTCCTCGCCCACCTCGTGAAGGGCGATGTTCAGTATGATCGGCAGCGGCTTGCCCTTCGTCCGGAACGAGTAAACCGGACCGATCGCCTCACCCCCAGATACCACCACCTGAAGATAATAATCCGTGCCCTCGAGCAGGTCGCCCAGTTCCAGACTGTGCTCCGTCGCCTCCAACTGGTGTATCCTTACGAACCTGAACTCCGGTCTCCACGGACCGTATCTCACCTGCGAGACCGTCGGCAGGAGCGTCGTGTACTCCACCACCGCCGAATTCCGCGTGACGTCCCTCACGCGCACGTTCGATATCACGTTTTCCGGCGTCTCAGCCTCCGCGACCGAAAGCTCGAATATCTTCAGCTCCATCGCATCCGCCGCCGCGGGACGGATAGCCAGCCTCAGGTACCTCGCGAACAACGGCGGCGCCGCCGCCGCCTCCAGTTCCCCTTTCCCATCCTCCCCCCCGCGCGCGCTCAATTCCACGGCGGCATCCTGCCAGTTGACGATATCGCCGCTCACCGAAACGACCGTCCCGTCGGTGGAGACCGGCAGGTCCGTCACCAGCCTCACCCCGCCCACCCTCATCGTCTCCTTCAGGTACACGTAAACGCGGAACGGCTCGCCGGTGTCCCTTCTCGCGAGCGTCGCCGCGGTCGCCCTGTCGCCGTCGAGCGCCGATTCCGCGCCCTCCAGCAGCCCCGTCAGTCTCTCGACCGCCTGTTCCCCGGCGCTCACGGGCGACAGCATCAGTACGAACGCGGCGAGAACGGGTTTTACGCGGTTCCTTCTCATCGCCTGCGGCTTATCATAGCGGAGGCCCGAATGCTTCTTCAACCGGCGCGGCTTGTCATCGCCGCGCTTTGTCGGTAATATACCGTGTACAGTCGCTCTTCGCAAAGCGCAGCGCATGATCGCCTCTCTGGAGCAAGGTCCGTGAACGTCTCGGTGCCTATGATCGTCACAATCCCTTTGTTCGTCGTCGCGTATTTCGTGTACGCGCGGTACGTCGCCGCCGTCCTCGGGGTTGACCCCTCGCGCCAGCCCCCCGCCGTGGCGCTGCGCGACGACAGGGATTACGTGCCCACCCGGCTGGGCGTCGTTTTCTCTCATCACTTCGCCTCCATCGCGGGCGGCGGTCCAATCCTCGGTCCCACGCTCGCGATGATCTACGGCTACAGCCTCACGCTCGTCTGGATCGTGCTCGGATGCATCTTCTTCGGCGGCGTTCACGATTTCACCACCCTCTTCGTAAGCGTCCGCGAGCGCGGGAAATCCATGGCGGAAGTCGCGCGAAAATCCCTGGGCGAATTCGGCTTCTTCCTCTTCATCGCCTTCACCATAATCATGCTCCTGATGGTCTGCGCCGCGTTCCTCAACGCCACCGTCGCGGCGCTCACCTCGAAGTACCCGCTCGCCCTCATGGGGGTTGACGAGCGCCGGACGATACTCCGCACGGTGATCGAAACAAAAACCGTCGGCGGCGTCGAAACGACTGCCGTTTCCGGAATCATCGGCGGAATCGCCTCCACCTCCGTCATCGTCATAACCGCGTGCGCGCCTTTCCTCGGCTGGCTCCTTTATATCCGTAAAATACCCGTTTCCGCCGCCGCGGCGCTCGCTTTCGCGATCTGCGCCGGCTCCATTTTCGTCGGCATCAACCACCCGGTCTCCATCTCCCCCGACCTCTGGCGCATCATTCTCTGCGTCTACGTTCTTCTCGCCGCCGGTCTTCCGGTGTGGATCGTTCTCCAGCCGCGGGATTTCACCAACGCTTTCATTCTCTACTTCGGCATCGCCCTCATCCTCGTCATGGTCATCTTCGGCGGACTGACCCATCCGGCATTGCCCGGACCGGCGCCGCTGGAGACCGCCGCGCGGGTTGACGCCTTCCACATCCACTCGCCGGCGTCAAACTTCGAGGAAGGCGCCGGAAAACTCGGCATGGTGTGGCCCATCCTCTTCATCACCGTCGCCTGCGGCGCCATCTCAGGCTTCCATTCCCTCGTCGCGGGCGGCACCTCCTCAAAGCAGCTTTGCAGCGAGGCGCACACGAAAGCTATCGGATACGGCGGGATGCTGCTCGAAGGCGTACTCGCCGTCGGCGTCCTCTCGGTCGTCGCCGCGGGCATCGAATTCGGCGAGTACACAAGGATCGTGTTTCCGGACAGAGAAGCCGCGGCGGCGGGGGCGAGAAGCAATCCCATACTGGCGTTCGCCCTCGCCATGGGGGCGCTCATGCACGGTTCCCTCGGGCTGCCGCGCGACTACGGCACCGTCTTCGGCATACTTCTCGTCGAGGGCTTCGTCGTCACCACTCTGGACACCGCCGTGCGCCTCAACCGCTATCTCCTCGAGGAACTGTGGGCGATCCTGTTCCGGAAACCCCCTGCCGTACTCCGGTCGTACGTTACCAACGCCGGGCTTGTCGTCGCGCTCGCGTACCTGCTGACACTCGGAAGCTCGATTGACAGGATTTGGCCCATTTTCGGCGCGTCAAACCAGCTTCTCGCCGCCCTCGTCCTCATCGCCGTCGCCGTGTGGCTCGTGAACCGCCGCAAGCCCGTCTGGTTCGTCGTCCTCCCCGCTCTCTTCATGACGGTCACCACCATCGCCTCTCTCGTGTACCTGCTCGCGGAAAAACACCTGAAGACGATGAACTACCCCCTGATAGTCTCGGACGCGCTGCTGATAGCGCTTTCGGCGGGTGTCCTCGTTATGCTTTTCCTCCGCTTTTTCCGCGGAACGGACGCCGCAGCGACGGAACGCCCCGCGGGCTGAACGCCGGAGGTTCGCCTCCGCGCGCGCTGCGGCGCGGCGTCCTCCGCGCCGTTTCGGACGTCAACGCCGGAAATCCTCAACCTCGAAATACGAGTAGAACGACGCGAGCGCCATGAAGTCCACGCCCGCGTATTCAATGCTCCCCCCCGGCGGTCCTTCCTCCGCGTGCTTTTTCCACGTCTCCGGTCTCCTCGTCCACCGGTAGTCCACGTTGTAACCCGTCGCCGACCAGCTGTTCGGCAGTTCGGGGGGAAACTTCCGCAGCTCGTCCACGACGAACGACGTATCCTTCCCGAAAACACGGGCGTGGAACCAGTCGAACAGCGCGTTCCCGTCCTTCCTCACCGCCCTGTGCCACTCGCCGATTGCCCTGTCCAATCCCTCCAAATCCGGCTTCAGCATCTTCGCCGTGATGAGCCTTTCGAAAAAAAGGTTCAGCGTGAAATAATTTCCCGGCGCAAACTGGCGGATCAGCGGCGCCTGCTTCAACGTCATGTAGAATTCTTCCCTCATCTCCTCCACGCTCTCGCCCTCCTTCCTCACGTCCTCGCCAAGACCCATCCTCTCGCTCATGAGGTGAAACAGGTACCTTATGTGCCCGCAGTCCGCCCATGGTCCCCACCCCATCACCCACCCGTGCGCCTTCCCGTACCTTATCATCTCCAGCGTTATCTCCGCCGCGCGGCTGCGAAGCTCCCGCGGTCCCGTGATGTACACCGCCGTCAGCCCCATCAGCATCTTCCCGTACTGGTCTATGCTCGTCTCCCCGGACCAGTAGTCGTCGGGAACCCCCGGAAACCTCTCGTACTTCCCCGGTTCCAGTTCCACCGCGTCCCAGTAGGAAAAGTTCCCGCGCACAAGCTCCCAGTCCCCCTGAAGGGCGAACGCCGCCATGCTGACGCCCGTCCAGCCCTGGTTGTCGCCCAGCGCGCGGTACTCCACCACAGCGGACTTCGTCTCCTCGTCCAGCCTCGCCTCGCTCGTGCCCCCGAGATAGAGATGCCGCTCACGGTAACTCTCCCTGTAGTGGCGGTACTTCTCCACCAGGTCCGCCGGCAGGACCCTCTCAACGGGCGGCGCGCCCGCCTGCTGCTCCACGCCGCCGCACGCGCCTGAAATTAGCGTCGCCGTCACAACAAAAAAGATCGCGACCCGCAGCGCGCATCCAGAATCATGCTTCATCCGACCGCCTCCCCCGGAAAACCTCCGCGTCACATGCACACTTGAATTCTACACCGTTCCCCGCCCCGCGCCGCCGTCTCCGGCAACTCATCCCCGCCGCCCCCCGGTTTCCCCACAGGCTCGTCTCCCGCTCCCGCGCCGCCGCGCGCCGTCCCACTACAACCCCCGCCGCGCCGGCTGTTATAATTTACGCGGTGGCGGCGATGAAAATCCAGTCCAGAACGCCCGTCCGCATTGACCTCGCGGGCGGCACGCTCGACATATTCCCCCTCTACGTTCTCGAAGGCGGCGCCGTCACCGTCAACGCTGCCGTCAACCTCCTCAGCGAGGTCGAAATCCACGCCCGCGGCGACGGCAGGATTGAAATAATCGCCGAAGACCTCGGCGAGAGCGCCCTCTTCGATGATCTCGCCTCGCTCCTGCCAGGCGGACCGCTCGACCTCATCGCACGCGTCATTGCCTTCTACAAGCCCGAAACCGGCATCACCGTCAGAACCAGAAGCGGCGTCCCCAAAGGCTCCGGCCTCGGCGCCTCTTCCGCCCTCCTCATCGCGCTGAGCCATGCCCTCAACGAACTCATCGGAGCGCCCTGCTCGAAGGAGGACATAATTCACACCGGCGCCAACCTCGAAGCACAGTCCATCCGCATCCCCACCGGAAAGCAGGACTACTACTCCGCCACACGCGGAGGCGTCAACGCGATCTGGTTTCAGGTCAACGGTGACCAGATAGAACCCCTCGACCCCGACGGCGGGGTGAAAGCCTTCCTTGAGGAAAATCTCGTCCTTTCATTCACCGGTCAGTCGCACTTTTCAGCCGTAAGCAACTGGAACATGATCAAGGCTTACGTTGACGGCGTCCATGACACCGTGCGGCGGTTCGGGCGCATCAGGGAAATCGCGATGCTCATGCGCTCGATCCTCCTCGAAAAACGCTTCGACCGCTTCCCCGAAGCCCTCGCTATGGAATGGGAAAACAGGAAAAACCTCGCCGAGGGTGTCTCGACCCACGTGATCGAGGAACTCATGGCGGCGGCGAAAGCGGCGGGCGCGGAGGCAAGCAAAATCTGCGGCGCAGGCGGCGGCGGCTGCATGATCTCATGCGTCCACCCGTCACGCCGCCGGGACGTCGAACGCGCCCTCTCCGAACGCGGCGCGAAGATCATCCCCTTTTTAGTTGACACAACCGGGCTTGTCGTCTCTAAAGAACCGTAGGCGCGCCCTCCGGACGGCGCCGAGACCGTTTCAAACGTTCGATTAACTCGCAAAAACGCAAACCCCATGCATCAATCCCAGGACCCGCTCTCCTTTGTCCCCCACCTCAGGCTCGGCTGCCTCTACCTCGAGCGGGAACGCCTCGATGAAGCCGAGGCGGAGTTCAAGGAAGCCATAAACAAAAACCCGCGCCACGCCATGCTCTACTACTACCTCGGAAGGGTCTATCACAAGCGCAAACAGTGGAACCGCGCCGTCGCCTGCTATCACAAAACGCTCGCCCTCAACCCCGAGCTTGTCGAACCCCACTTTCACCTCGCCCTCGCTTATGAACAGACCGGAGAGACCGAAAAAGCCCTCGAGGAGTACGGGGAAGCCGCCGCGCTCCAGGTTCCGGGCAAGAGCAACCTCGCGGAAAGAAACCTCGGAAGGCTTTCGCGGGGCAGGCGTTCGCCCGCGGACTCGCGCCCGACGCCGTACGCCGCCGACCGGTTCGACTCCACGCTGAAAATCGGCCGCGCCGCCGCCGTTTTCGCTCTCTCAGCCCTCTCCGTCATCGCCGCCGCCGCGCTCTGCGAATACCTCGATTTTTTCAGCCTCCTCGGCGCCGACCCCGAAGACCGCCTTTCCGTTTCCCTCGCGCTTCAATCTCACCTCTTCAGCATCTTCACGTACGCGCTCGTTCTCTCGGTGATATACGTTTACCTCCGCCGCGTCCCCGGCGCCGGCCGCGGAACTGTGGGACTTCGCTGGAGGAATTTTTACGCGGAAGCGGGCTACGGACTGAAGCTGTTCCTGCTGATCGCGGCGGCGCTCGGCGCCGTCCTCCTCGCCGCGGCGGGCGCGTCGTACGCGCTCCGCGGCATCACCGGGTTGGGTCCCGCCGCCGTCTTCGATTCCCTGCGAAACCTCACGGTGGGGAACTCAACCCTCCTTGGAGACCTCGAACCGTCCGCGCTCACCTTCTTGTTCGTTGTTTTTATGGCGCCCCTCGCGGAGGAAATAATCTTCCGCGGCGTGCTCCATTCCGCGATCAGAACGCGCCTCTCCGCCCCGCCCGCGATTCTCCTCTCCTCCGCCCTCTTCGCCGCATTCCGGTTCTACGCGTACGGCAGTCTCGCCGGATTCGTCCTCGGCGCCGCCTGCGCCTTCTCATACGAAAAAAGAACGTCCATCGTCCCGGCGGTCGCGCTGCACGCCTCCTGGAACGCCGCGGGCGCGATCGTTTCCACTATCATGTGACCCGCGCCCGATGATCCCATGACCAACCTGCTCGTTTTCATACTCGGCACAGCCCTCGCCCTTAACGCCGCGGGAACGCCTCTCCAGGACGTCGAACCGCAGCTGAAGAAACGCCTCGCAGCCGGCATCGGCGCCGACGCGCGCCTCACCGTCCGCCTCCAGACCACCGAAAACGACAAAACCACGCTCACCGTCACGCTCGCCGACTGGGAAACCGACGTCATGACCGTCCCGGAAGTCGTCGTCGCCGTCCACGACCTCGACGCCTGGTCGCGCCGCGCGCCATCGCGAAATCCCCCGCCCACGGAAATAACCTTCCGCATAGTGCTCGACGAGGACGCCCTCACCGAGGCGCTCGTCTACTTCAACCCCGGCGTCATGGTCGAGTCCGCCGAAATCGCGCCCGACCGCGTCTCCGTCCACGGTCTCCTCGACGTCGGATTAGGCTACCCCGTCAGCTTCTCCCTCGACGGCGCCCCGCGCGTCCACGATAAAACCCTTCTGCTCCTCAAGCCCCGGAGGGTTTCCATCTTCCGCCTCGCGCTGCCCCGCTCCTTCGCGCGCTTCATCGAGGGAACGCTCAATACCGTTCTCGACCTCGAAGAGCTTGACCTCGACTACTTCGTCGCCGGCGAAGCCGACGAATACCTCAACCTCGAGTTCCTCGCGACCATCGAAAAATGCCGGCTCGCAAGGGAAAGACTCGTCATCACCGGCGCGTTCAAAACCCCCAGGCGGTCGAAAACAAAAAGCGCGCGCGGAACTTCCCCGCCGCCGTAACGGGGTTACTTTGAAAAAGCATCCCTTTCACCGCCAGCGCCAGGTGATCGAAAACGCCTCATGACGACCGCAGGCGCAATGACCCCCAGGGAACGCTTCATCGCCGCACTAAGGGGCGGGCAGCCCGACCGCGTCCCCGTCTGCCCGGACATCTCCAACATGATCCCCTGCCGCCTCACCGGAAAACCCTTCTGGGACGTTTACCTCTTCCAGAACCCGCCCCTGTGGAAAGCCTACATTGACGCCGTGAAATACTTCGGCTTCGACGGCTGGTCAAGCTGGGTACCCGACCTGAAACTCCGGAAAACCCCGCCGTTCACGCTCACCCCCCGAACGCTCTCGCGCTCCTGCATAATCGGCGCCGTCTCCCTCGACACCCCCCACGGCGCCATCTCCGCGGAAGTCACCTTCCGCCGCGACAACCCGCCCGCCGTCACGGCGCACCCCCTTAAAGACCTCGCCGCGGACGTCAAAAAAGTGCGCTGGCTCCTCGGCAACGTCAGAGGCTTCGGCTTCGAAAACTCCGCCCGCCGCCGCGACGAACTCGGCGAACGCGGCGCTCTCGGCGTCGCCGTCACACTCCCCGGATTCCAGGGCTGGGTCGAGTTCGCGCCCCTCGAAAACCTCGTCTTTTCCTACTACGACCGCCCCGACCTCATCGAGGAACTCCGACTCCTCCACCACAACCTCACCGTCAGAATGACCGAGGCGATCCTCGACTTCAGACCCGATTTCCTCGACATCGCCGCCTCCGGCAGCATCACCCTCCAGTCCCCGGAAATCTTCCGCCGGCTTTCGCTTCCCACCCTCAAAACCATCACTAAAATGGCGAACGAAGCCGGCATCCCCTCCATGATGCACTCCTGCGGCAAGGCGAGGGCGCTCGTCGAAATATGCGCCGCCGAAACCCGGCTCGACTGCCTCAACCCCCTCGAACGTCCCCCGCTCGGCGACTGCGACCTCGCAGAAGTGAAAAAACTCTACGGACACAGACTCGCCCTCATGGGCAACCTCCCCACAACCACGCTCATGCTCCACGGCACGCCCGACGAGGTCGAAAAGGAATGCATCCAGGCGATCCGTGACGCCGCCCCGGGCGGAGGCTTCATCCTCTCCACCGGCGACCAGTGCGGCAGAGACACACCCGACGAAAACATCCTCCGCATGATTCAGACCGCTCACAGATTCGGGAGGTACGATTGAACCCCGACGCCCTCAAAGCGGCGGTTTTCCTGGAAACGTTCTTTCCTCTCCTCGAGGAATTCGTCTCCTCAAAGACCGGCTTGAAAATGCTTTCGGGCGGAATGAAGTCCGTTCAGATCGAGGTCGAACGGGAGCGGCTCGCGCGGCAGGTCGCGGTCGTGCGCGGCGAACTGAAAACCGGCGCCGGCATAGTCGAAAATCCCTCCCTCGTCCTCCGCTTCCAGAGCCTCGAGCAGCTCGGCGCCCTCCTCGGCGGTAAAACCGCCGCCTTTCCCGCCCTCAAACGCCGGACCCCGGACGTCTTCACCGCCGCGCTGATCGCCGCGGCGTCCGCCCTCATGGGCGCAACGCTCCATCCCTCCGTGCCGCTGTTCGCCAGGTCCGATAGAAAACTCCGCGCGAAACTCCTCCTCCACGCCGCCTCGTACGCCATGGAGTCCGTCGCCCGCCTCGACCCCCAAATCCGCTCCGTCATCAGGGACGTCAACGGCGAAATCGTCCAGATCGGCGTCCTCCCCGCCGGACCCTTCATCCACCTCGCCCTCAACCCCGGCGCCGTCGCCGCGCACAGGGGCGCGCACCCCGCGCCCCACGCACGCGTCCTCTTCGAAAACCTCGACGCCTTCCACGACCTCGTCGCAGGAAAAGCCGACCCCGTCAACGCCTATCTCGCGCGCAGGATATTCATAGAGGGCGAATCGGTGCTCGCGCTCATGGCGGCGTTCATACTTCAAAGGGCGGCTTCCGTTCTCTCCCAGCGCGCGCAAAACGCCCTCCCCGCCCCCCGACCCGTTGCTGAACGGGCGCCTTCGGCGCCACCATCTTGAGCGGGCATATCTCCTCGTCGTACCCCCTGTGCGCGTCCGAGTGGATGACCTGAAGCGCACCCTGTACGTTCCGGAACATGTGATCCTCACCGATCTTTTCGTACAGGTGCGTCCGCTTCATCACGTCAATCACGTGGTCGTTGAACCCGCTGAACGATATGTCGTGCCCGCCCTCCCTGAGCCTGTCCACGAAAACCGAAAGCATTTCCTCTCCCGATGCGTCCAGTTCGTTTATCCCGTTGCACACGAGCAGGATATGCCTCATCTCCGGTCTCGCCCCGATCTCCTCTAAAATGATCGACTCAAGGTAGCTCACGTTCGCGAAAAACAGCGAACCGTTGAAACGGATCGCCGCGACGTGCCTGCACTCTTCCAGCCCGTGTTTCAACGCGCTCCGGTACGAACCGTCCTGATGAAGACTGAGTATCGCTATGTCCGGTCTCGTGTTCCTCAGAAGATACAGCCCCAGCGACAGCGCCACCCCGATCAGGATGCCACGGTCCAGATGCGGCGCGAAATACAGCGTCGCGACGAACGTGATGACGCTGATCGCGCCGTCGTACTTCTGAACCTGCCACGCGTGAACGAAGCCGCTGACGTTTATAAGCCCCACCACCGCCATCATGATGATCGCAGCGAGCACTGCCTGCGGCAGATGATACAAAAGCGGAGTGAAAAACAGCAGCGTGATCCCCACGCACACGCTGCTGATCACGCTCGACAAACCCGTCTCCGCGCCCGCCTGCAGGTTCACAGCCGATCGCGAGAACGACCCCGACACGGCGTAACTTCTGAACCCCGATCCCACCAGGTTCGCAAGCCCCTGCCCCAGAAGCTCCTGGTTCGGATCAAGCCGCTGTCCCGTCTTCGCCGCCATCGCTTTCGCGATCGATATCGCCTCCATGAAACCCAGAACGGAAATGATTACCGCCATCGGAAGCAGGCCCAGCACGGCCTTCAGATCAATCGCGGGCCTTTCGGGCATCGGAATCCCGGACGGGATTTTCCCCACCACGGAACCCCCGCCGGCGAATTCCAGTCCGTCCTCCTTCAGCGTCCCGAAGCCGACCCTCATCCGCCACGTCCTGCCGTCCGTCTTCATCCCTTCGGGAATTTCATTCAAAAGAAAAAACATCGGTTCGCCGCTCTCAAGCCGCACTGCGCCGAATTTGTTCCGGCGCAGCGCGGACCGCAGCTCGAGCTGCTGCTCCTTGAGGTGATTTATCTCGAAATTCAAGACCGCGGATTCGTTCCTCAACCGCAGCGCTTCAAGCGATTTTTTACCGTGTTCCGCCGTTTCTTTCTCTATTTTTTTCGTCAGCCCGACCCGCTCCAGGCTTTTTTCCTCGATCCGAGCCGTAACGCCGTTGAAAAGCCGTACCTTCCCGATCACGTCCCCGGAATGAATGTTCTCGATATCGGCTTTGATATCGTGCTCGAACCCGGCAGCCCACGACAGAACCGTCGTTATTATCACCGCCGCAAGAACGTTGGGAATCCTCGGGTTGAGCTTCTTGAGGGCGAGCATGATCCCGAAAGCAAGCGCCGCCATGCCCACGGAAGGCAGGTGCGTGTGCTCCAGAGCCGCCGCCGCTACCCGGCGAACGGTCTCGTAATGATGCTCCGCCTGGTCAACCGTCACCCCGAAAATTTTCGAAAGCTGCGACGTTGCTATTATGATCGCCGCCGCGTTCGTGAACCCGTTCACCACGGGATGCGACAGAAAATTAACGACGACACCCAGGCGCAGAACGCCGAGCGCAAACTGGAACGCCCCGACGAGCAGCGCGAGCAGGACCGCGTAGGCTGCGTACTCGCTGCTCCCCGACGCCGCCAGCGGCGCCAGCGCCGTGTTCGTCATCAGCGACACGATTGCCACCGGCCCCGTCGCAAGCTGATGACTCGAACCGAACATCGCGGCGATCATCGGCGGTACAAACGCCGCGTACAACCCGTAATACGCCGGCAGCCCCGCAAGCTGCGCGTACGCCATGGATTGCGGGACCAGTACCATCGCCACCGTCAGCCCCGCCACGAAGTCCGCGCGGAACTTCCCGCCGTCGTATCCTCTGAACCACCCGATAAAGGGGAATATACGTGCCGTCATGTGGACCGCCCGTCGTGATCGCCGCCCCGTCGCGTTAGCTTATCATAACCGGACGAAGAACTGAACCGCCGCGCCGGTGGTTCTCCGACCCGCGTATCCCGCTCCCGTCACGTCACCTCAAGAACCCTCCCGTCCGCCGCGGGCATCTCCACGCCCGCCATCGCCGCCGCCGTCGGCGCGAAATCCGTCGTCAGAGCCTCCGCCGCCTCGCCCACCTTCACCCCCGGTCCGGAAAATATCATCGGCACGTACGAATCGTCTCCGTTCAACCCCCCGTGCTGCCCAACGTGAAAATTCTCAACCTCGTTCACGTTGAAGTGATCCCGGTAGTTCAGAACCATCACGACGTCCGGTCCCTTCGGATGATCGATCCCCCGGATGCGTTCCACCGGGCGCACGTACTCCCCTTCCTTCCCCGAAAAGTACTCCTCAAGCCCCGCCAGCTCCCCCGTCCCCTCGTACGGCGGCGCGTTCCCGTAAACCCTGTATCCCTCCTCGAACCCCGTCCTCGTGAGCAGAAAATCCAGGTATCCGGGATATGCCCAGTCCTCGAAGGGGGGTATCCTCTCCGCCGCCTTAAGCATGTGGTTGAGCGCCGGCGCGACGTCGCCCTCGAAGTCCGGCGCGTCCTCCCACCGCCGCGTCGCCCTGTTGCGCAGATAAAAACCTATCGCCGCGCCGTTGCCGAGCGTGACGACCGCGTCCAGCGCCGAAAGGTCCCTGTCCGAAAACCCCCGCCCGACGTTCCCGTACCCGGCGCTCCGAAGTACGGGAAAAAACGTGTGGTCGAAAACGCTCCTGTCCCTGTCTCCGGGCGAAAGACTCGTCTGCCCGTGATCGGCGCTCACCGCCCAGTAAATCTCGTCTCCGGGACACCGCTCCTCGAGCGCGCGGCTCAGCCGCTCAAGCTCGCCGTCCACGAAATCCCGCAGGTACTCCGCCTGCGCCGCCACCCCGTGGCGGTGACTGTGACCGTCGTTGCATCCGAAGTACACGGACAGCAGGTCCGGCGCCTCGCGCCGGACGTCCCTGATCGCGCGCGACACCATCCGGCGCTCGTATATCTGGTACGGCTTCCCGGACTTCTCCACGTACGCAAACGTCAGCATGTCCATCCGCCCGGGTCTCACCCACCTCGTCGCGCCCCGCCCCACGTAGTGAAAATACGCGTACGACGTCCTCCCCGCGCGCGCGAACTCCTCGTAAATCGTCGGCGCCCCGATGTCGTTGTTTATAGCCCCTCCCCTGTTAAGGTCCGGAAGTAATATCGAAGGAAAACCAAAAAACTTCCTGTCAAGCGACTCCAGCGCGTACCGCGCGCCGGCAATGTACGAGCGCCCCCTCACTCCCGCCGCGAACCTGTCAACCCACTCGTTGTTCAGTATCCCGTGCCGCCGGAACAGACACCCCGTGTACAGCGTCGCGCAGCAGCACACCGTCGTCGCCGGAAACATCGTCACCGCCTCCCGCACCCGCGTCCCACTCTCCGCCAGCCGCCCCAGAAACCGCGCCTCTCCTCGATCAATAAGATCGTACAGAACCCCCCTGTGGCACCCGTCTATCACCGCGAGCACGAGTCTCTTTTTCATCCCGTCGCTCCGTTCTCACCGGCGCGCGCCGCAAATCCAGCGCGCGTCACCGGATCGAGCGTATGTACTCCCTCACCTGCGCAGCCGTTTCCTCGTCCTCGATCAGTACGTTCGCCTCCCGGTTCTTTGCCAGCGAATGATAGCTCCAGTTCGTGCTCCCCACCACCGAGACCTCGCCGTCCACCGTCAGCAGTTTCGCATGGCTCGTCTTCTCCAGCGAATCGTACCTCACGCTCACCCCCCCCTCCTCCAGCATCCTCCCCGCCGCGATGTTCCCGGCGTTGTCGTCCTTCCACCTGTCAACGTTGATCACGACGTACACCTCAACCCCGCGCCCCCTCGCCTCCACTAAATCGCGAATCAGCACGTTCGACGGCGAATCCGGGTACTCCGCATAACGCCTGATGCTGAAAACCGCAATATGTATGGATTTCCCGGCGCCGCGCAGTATCCTGTGCACTTCCTTGAAGTATTCGCCGTCCATCAGCAGCCGCACCCCCTCTTCTCCGCGCGCCCCGGATACGGCGAAAAACCACAACACCGCGGCTGTCACGACCGCGCGCCTGACCATTTTCCCACCTCCTGCTTCAATCTTTCGGGAATCAGCTCGAAAATCAGCCGCTCATGAACGTGCCCCTGTACCACGAGATGTATTCGTCAAGCCCCCCCGGAAACCTCGCGACCGGCTCGTATCTTAGAACGCGCCTCGCCTTCTCTATGCTGTACGAAAGGTTGTTCCCAAGAACCGCGACCCCCATCTTCGTCACCAGCGGCGCCGTCCTCCGCCCCGCCGCCCTGAAAAACGTCTCCGATGCGCTCCCCGCAAGCTTCGCCGCCCCATACGGCACGCGCACGTATCGCACGCGCAGTTTCATCCTGTCAGCGATCGCCTCCGCAAGCTCCCTGTACGTCGTCCCGCACCCGTCGTTCACTAAAAACGCCTCCCCCGCCGATTTCTCGTTCCCGATAGCAAGCATTATTATCTCCGCCACGTTCCGCGCGTGGCACAGCCCCGCCACGTTGTCCCCGCTCCCGATGTAAGTGAACACCCCAGACCGCATCATCCCTATCAGCTTCGCTAAAAAAGCCCTGTCGCCCGGACCCCACACCATCACCGGTCTTATCGCGGTCGCGACCACCTCACCCCGCCCGTGCGCCTCCCACACCAGCTTCTCCGCCTCCACCTTCGTGTCGCTGTACAGCACGCCCGTCTTCACGTGCGGCGCGGTCTCGTCCGTCCGATCCTTCCCCTCGTATCCGTGCACCGAACACGTGCTCACGTCAATGAGCCGCCGCACTCCCGCCGTCCTCATCGCCGCGAGCACGTTCGCCGTCCCCTTTACGTTTATGTCCTGAAAATCCCTCGCGCGCCCCCACTCCCCCACCAGGGCGGCGGCGTGTACGACCGCCTCCGCGCCCCTCAACGCCTTCTCTAATGACCCCGCGTCCCGAACGTCCCCCTCCACCGTCTCCACCCCTTCCACCTTTATCCCCCTCACGTCGCTCGTCTTCCTCGCAAGCGCCCTCACCTCAAAACCCTCGCCCGCCAGCTGCCTCACGATGTGCTGACCGATGAACCCCGTTCCCCCGGTAATGAAAATCCTCTTCATCGTCGTCCGCCTCCGCCCTTCTTGTCCGCGCCGCCCGGCGGCATCGCCCCGCTACCAGTACATCCTCGTGATCCCCTTCCCGCTTGTCTCCACCCGGCACTCCCTCCCGACGACGTCCGACGGCTTCATCGCCGCAATCTCCCGCGGCTCGACCCCATCAATGTTCGCTGTGAACTGCCCCCCGCTCCCACGCCCGATGCACACCGCGTACGGCTCGATGTCCTTCCCCCGGAGCCGGTTCTCGTAGATCACCGTGTACGTCACTATCCGCGCCCTCCCGGAAGGGTTCGGGTCGAGCGTCGCCCTCGGAACCGCCGCGTGCGCCCTCATCGCCTCCGCAAGCTCGGGCGAAGACGCCGCGCCGACCACCGTGTCGCGCCGCTCCTTCCCCAGCACAACCGCCCCGTGCGCCGACGACGCCCCGCCTATCCCGTACACCAGTCCCTTCCCCCCGTCCCTCGCGAGCCGCTCGTACATCGCCGCCAGTGCAGACATGCTGTACAGCGAACCCGCCCCGCCCCGCCTCGGCAGACCCCCTGTGAGCGTAAACCTCTCGTAATCCCTGAACTCCATCCCCAGCGCGCCCGTAACGTAATTCACGACCGACGGGAAACACGAATATATGTCAAAATGCCGTATCTCGTCGCCGACCCGCTCGAGCCTGATCCCCGCGCGCGCAAGCGCCCGCAGAATCGCGATCCGCGCCGGCAGCATCTCCGCGAATTCCTTCTCGTCCTCGGTGGACTTGTGGTCCGTGAAATCCCCGCCCCCGTGCACGTACACCCATCTCTCCTCGCCGATCCCCAGCGCCTTCGCCTTCTCCTCGCTCATCACCAGCAGCGCGTTCCCCTGGTCCACGCGCGGGTTCGCGCACATCAGCATCGTGAACGGAAGCGCCACCGGCGGCGACTTCAACACCTCCTCCGCCGTCACCACCTCCTTCGATTTCGCGGGCGGATAACCCGACGCCACGCGGCTGAACGCCGCGATCATCTCGGCGTACGCACGCTGCAACTCCTCGATCGTGTACCCGCGTTTCGCCGCGTGCGCGATACCGTACATCGCGTACGACGGCGCCGGAAGGTTCAATCCGTGATCCGCTTCGCGCTTCGTGTATAACGACGTGAACAGAAGCTGTATCGCCGACATGTACACGTTGAAATTCGTCCTGCGGTGCGAACCTATGTTGTCACCCGACGCGATGACCAGAAACTCGTGCCAGCCCGTACCTATCAGCTTCGCCGCAAGGTTCACAAGCTCGACCGGACTCGAACCCCCGCTCGTGCTGCTGTAGTACGTCTCGTTCGCCATCCCAAGTTTCTGCGACACCCCTATCGAGTACTCCACCGTTACGTGTCCCGGCGGTATCGTCAGTACCCCGTCCGCCTCGCGCAGTATCCCCGGCTCCTTCCCCGCCCCCTCCACCGCCTTGAGCGCCGCCTCCGCCGCAAGTTCCATCGCGTCCTTCTCGCTCGTCTTGTAGTCCTCCGTTACGTCAGCCGCGCCGACGATCACCACAGGTCGTCCCATTTGCGCCACCTCCATCCGCTGATTTTCACCGCCCGCGACCGGAAAGCCGACCCCGCGCCGCGTACGGCCTCGCCGCGCAGTCCGCTCCCCTCCAAACGCGGCGGACCGCTGCGCTTCTCTCCAGATAACGCCCCGGAACTATTTCCCGGGCTTTCGCCGGACGTTGTAGTCATCCCGGAAATATCGGTTGTATATGTTCGCGAGCGCAAGAAACGACGCCTCGATTACGCTTTTCGAATACACTTCCGAATAGTACAACTTCCCCTCCCCGTTCGTCGCAAGAATGAAAACCTCCACCTCCGACGACGTCCCCGCCTTGAATGACGTGTTCTGCACTCCGTATCTAATCAGCCGCACGTCTTTCAGAAAAGGGTATATCGGAACGAGCAGCTTCCGCAGCGCCCTGTCGAGCGCGTCCACCGTCCCGTTTCCCCCCGACGTGGCGGAAAGCGCGCGGAATTTCCTGTCCCCGGGCTGGTACACCGCGAAACACCGCGCGTCGAACCCCCGCGGTATGTTCCTCGCCGGCACCGATATCTTCACCGTCGCCTCGTTCACCTCGGGCGCATCCTCCGAGAACTTGTCCGCGGACACACGGTAACGCTCAAGCTTGAAAAAATTATTCATGTAGAATTTCTTGTCGAATCCCATCCCCGGCTCACCAGCCGCCGCTGTTTTTCCGCCTATTATAACAGATCGCGCCCCGCGGCGCGTCCGCGCCTTTTATGTCTCCTGCTTTATGCCGGGAAAAACCCCGCGCTGAAAACGGCGGGAACGCCGCGCGCGCCCATTATCATGACAGCATCAGCCGGTACACCTCTTCCGTCTCCCCGACCATTCGCTCCACCGTGAACGTCTCCCGCACGCGCTTCCGCGCTGCCTCGCCCATCTCGACGCGCCTCCGCGGCTCGCTCAACAGCCAGGCTAACGCGCGCGTCAGCTCGTCAACGTCTCCCGGCGCCACGAGCACCCCCTCCCTCCCGCTCGTCACCGCTTCCGGTATCCCACCCACGCCGCTCGAAACCACCGGCTTCCCCATCGCCATCGCCTCTAATATCACGTACGGCAGCCCCTCGCTCGTCGAGGACAACACGAATATGTCCATCGCCGCCAGAAGGTTCCGCACGTCCCCCCTCACACCCAGAAACCTGAACCGCTCCTCCGGTATCCCAATCTGCGAACGCATCGCCTTAAGTTCATCCATCTGCACCCCGCCGCCAATCGCTAAAAACACGACCCCGGAAAACTCTTCCGCGATGCGCCCCGCCGCCTGAAGAAAATATCCGTACCCCTTCCTCGGCGTCAGTGACGCCACCATCCCGACCACCGGGCTGCCCTCATCTATACCCCACTCTCCCCTGTACTCCGCGCGCGTCCGCCTCAGCGTGTCATCGTCCCCGCACGCCGATACCCCGTTGTGAACCACCCTGATCCTCTCCGGGTCCGCCCCGAAGTTCCGTATCATGTGATCCCGCACGTAACCGCTCACCGCCAGCGTGTAATCGCTCCACACCATCACCCTGCTCCCCAGATGCACGCTGTACGTGCTGTGCGCCGTCGTCAGAAACGGCAGCGACGTCCCGCGCGTCGCAAGGTAGCATATCCACGCCGGAACGCGCGAGTGCGCGTGCACCATGTCAACGCGGTTCTCGCGAATCACCTTCCTCATCTTCGCCGCCATACGGAAAATCGTCGCAGGCGACTTCGAATGCACGGGCAGCTTGATGTGATCAACGCGGCTCATCTCCAATTTCTCCACCAGCTGACCCCCGAACGACACCACGAGCGGCTGAAACCCCCCACTCCGCAGACCCCCCGCCAGGTCCAGCACGTGCGTCTCCACGCCCCCTACGTTCAGCTCGGGCAGCGTGAGCAGTATCCGCGGCCTCGCCGCCCGCGAACGTATGTAATATTTCCTCCCCCCGGCTCTCTTCTCCTCGACCGCCTCGGCGTACACCTCGCGTATGGACTCCAGCATCTTCTCCTTCGAAAAACGCTCCAGCACGGTCCTGTAGCCCTCTCCGCTCAGCCGCTCCCTAAGCGCTCCGTCCTTCAATAATTCTTCAACCCGCCGGGCAAGTCCCTCAGGGTCCCGCGGCTCGACCAGCAGCGCTGTCCCGCCGTCCTCCAGCATTTCCGGAATGCCGCCCACCCGCGTGGCGACGATCGGCACCCGGCACGACAGCGCCTCAAGGCACCCCATCGGAAATCCCTCGGAAACCGACGAAACAACGTAAACGTCCAGCGCGCTCAGTACGTTGTATATGTCCATCCGCACGCCCGTGAACGTGAGAACCTTCCCAAGCCCCGCGCCCTGCGCCGCCTCCCCAAGCTCGCGCCGAAGCGGACCGTCGCCCACGATGACGCCCCTCACTTCCGGATTCCGCGCCCGCAGCAGACGGAACGCCTCGATAAAATACCGCAGCCCCTTCGTCGCCGTCAGCCGGCTGATGACACCGACCAGCGGCGCGCCCGGCGGATGCCCCAACTCCTCCTTTATCGCCTCCCTCGCGCGCGCCCGCCCGAGCGCCTCCCTCACCTCGTTTATGTCCACGCCGTTGTAAACCACCCTTATCTTCAGCGGCGCCGCCCCCAGCCTGCTCACTATGTGCTCACGTATCACGTTGCTCACGCATATTATCCTGTCCCCCCACGCCATCACGCGGCTCCCCACGTGCGGCGCGTACTGCGCGTGAGCCGTCAGCACAAAACTCGCCCCGGCGCCCCGCGTGGCGAAATGCCCTATCCACGCCGGCACGCGCGAGTGCGCGTGCACAACGTCAATCCCGCGCTCCTCCGCCAGACGGCGAACCTCGCCCGACATCTCCCGTATCGTCAGCGGACTTTTCCGGTGAACGGGATACGCCGCGTGCTCCACGCCGTGCCTCTCCAGTTCCGGCACAAGCGCCCCCCCGTTCGATATGACCAACACCTCGTTGCCCAGCCTCCGCATCCCCTCGGCGAGCGCCGAAACGTGGGTCTCTACCCCCCCCACGTTCAGCTCCGGAACCATCAGAAGAACCCTCATGTCCACGCCCCGCGTCCGTGTCGCACGTCAACCAGACTCGCGCCCGACCCGCGCCTTATCCCGGAAACCGCCGGCGCCCCCCGTGCCCGTGTGCCCGCACGTGCCACTGCCCGGCCTTTACGTAATTTCTGCGCCATGATCAGGTAAAATCATATGCCGTTTTCCCCCCGAATCATACAGCTCGCAAACGCTCCCCGCGCTACCGGACGGTACGTTCATTCCAACTGCCGGCAGAAGACCAATTTGAACAATCCATGATGATCGTCTGAACCGATCGCCTACCTGCGCCAGGGTAGAAACGCCAGGATATTTTCTTTCTTTGCACGAACCCCGCCCCGCTTTATCTCAATCAGATTCTTCGAGTTCAAAGCCGCCAGATCTCTTTTTATGGTTCTTCTCGTTTTTCCCGAATATGCAATTGCCATTTCAGGCGTCAAAACAGGTATTTTTTCTATTGGAACGAAATAGTTTTGCGGCAGGACCAGCGCCAAGTCTCTTTTGCGCGTTTCCGCAGGTGATTTTTTGCCTTTATACAACTCATGTACGTAATTTGTCCAGGATACCTGCCACTGTTGTTCTCTTATATATTCAATCTGTTCCTTGAGCCCGTCAACAAACCCCTCAACCGCATATTGAAGAAATAAAACGTCCCCGTTTTCAGTTTTGCTTGCAATATCAAGATGACGATAATATTCCGTTCTGGTCTTATTGTAGTGGTTGCTGAGCAAGTGACACGCCGGGGCGGGAAAACCGGCGGACATCAAGATGTAAAACTCCAAAAGCCTTGCCGTTCTTCCATTGCCATCGGCAAACGGGTGAATCCACACAAGATAAAGATGCCCTAATGTTGCCTTTATGATGGCAAAAACTTGAGCCTCTTTCCCGCTTACTTTGAAATCATTCAGAAACTCAACAAGCCTGTGCGTGAGATACTTGCAATCTTGCCAGGGCGCGCATCTGTATTTTCCAACGGTGACGTTGTGCTGGCGGAATTCGCCGGGGCTTATCTCTTCTGCATTTGGCAGCCCCCTCAAAACATCCCTGTTCATTGAAAGAATTTTTTCAACGGAAATGAGCGCGTCACCGAAGCCCTCGACCTCCTGTTGTATCTTGTTGCACGAATCTATGATGTTGTCTAACTCTTTTGCCAGATATTCACGCGACGGCGGGAGTTTAAGCTTGCCCTCCGCATGGGCGATTGCTTCTTCCTCCGTGAGTGTATTGCCCTCTATCGCCGTCGTAGCTAATGCCCCCTTCGCAAGATACAAAGAATGCATTCTTCTCGCAACAGTTGGCATAAGGGGTACGCCGGCAATGTGTTCACATTTAGACACCGCCTCACCCAGCAATATCCATGATCTGCGGCTTACTTTCTCTATGTCAAACGCGAAAGTTATCCACGGATTTGTCTTTAGATATGTCCTTTCCGATCCCATTAAAAACCCTTTATGTTACAGGTATTTTGCGATTATTTAAAATTTCTGGCGCTTATCATGACACATATTATGACCATGTGAATGACGTTGTCAAGAGATATGGAGGTGATTCTTTTTAAGCAATGCGGAGACCTTTTATAACATCGGCCTAGTTATGATTTAACCCCACCGACAAAATTCATGCAAAATTCATGCGGTCGGGCATAATACGGCAATGAATAAATTATGCGGAGAGAAAAGTTGAAAATCACATCAAAATTGATTATATTGTAATTAGCCGCCGGGGGTGCCGTACGGCTGAGAAGACCTGAAATCTACCCCTCGAACCTGAACCGGGTAATACCGGCGTAGGAAGAGCGGTGAACCTCGATAGCCGTGCCCTCACCCCGGGCGCGGCTTTGATTTTCGGAACGCCGATGAAGCAGGCAGACGCACGCATATACAGGGTGATTGACGCCAACCTCAACCGCGCCGTCGAGGGAATCAGGGTCATCGAAGACCTCGCAAGGTTCGCCTCCGGCGACGGCGCGCTCTCAGCCGAACTCAGGCGCCTGCGCCACCTGCTGCGCGCCGCCCCCGCCTCGCTCCCGGGCGGCAAAAACGCGCTGCTCTCAGCCCGCGATTCCGTGTCCGACCCAGGAAGAACAACCCTCCCATCCGCGAAAAAAAAACCGTCCGACCTGCTCACCGCCAACTTCAACCGCGTTCAGGAAGCCCTCAGGGTGCTCGAGGAAACCGCGAACTGCCTCTCGCCCTCCTGCTCGAAAAAATTCGCCGCCGCAAGGTTCACCCTCTACGACCTCGAGAAAAAAACGGTTCTCGCCGTCTCGACCGGCGGCGCACACCGCCCCTCCCTCCCCGACCCGCCTTTCATCTGCGTCATCGGCGCCGTTGAAGACCTCGACTCCGACCGGCGCGTCGAATCCCTCATCCGCGGCGGCGCCGCTCTCCTCCAGCTGCGCGAAAAAAACGCCACGGACCGCAGAGTCCTCAACTGCGCGAAAAGACTCTCCGCGGCGGCGCGAAAACTCGGCGCCCTCGCCTTCGTCAACGACAGGCTCGACATCGCCCTCGCCGCGGGCGCGCACGGTGTCCACCTCGGCGCCGGCGACGTCCCACTCCGCAACGCCCGGAAAATCTCCGGCGGAAAACTCCTCTTCGGCGTCTCAACTCACTCCCTCACACAGGCTCTCGCCGCGGCGAAAGCCGCACCCGATTACATCTCCCTCGGACCCATCTTCCCCTCTCCCACAAAACCCGGCAAAAAACCCCTCGGCGTACGCGCGCTCGCGGACGTGTGCGGGGCGGTCCCCGTACCGGTCGTCGCCATCGGCGGCGTCAACGACGCCAACGTCGAGGACGTCTTCTGCGCGGGCGCGGCGGGCGCGGCGATCATCTCCGCCGTCAAACGCGCCGAAAACCCGCGCGCGTTCCTCGAAAAAACACTCCGGAGAGCTGAAAAAACCGCCCGGCGCACGCCACTTTAACATGGAAATAACCATCCTCGTAAACGGCGCGGAACGCAGAACCGAAGACGGCATCACCGTCGGGCGCTTCCTCGAACGCCTCGGCGTCCGCCGCCAGACCGCCGTCGTCGAACACAACCGCAGAATCCTGAAAAAGGACGACTATGACTCGGTCACGCTGAAGGAAAGGGACGAACTCGAACTCGTCCGCTTCGTCGGCGGCGGCTGAACGAAAGGGGTAAATCTCATGGACGACTCTCTCAGAATCGGTTCATACGCCTTCCACTCCCGCCTCATGGTCGGCACCGGAAAATACGAAAACTTCAACGTCATGAAAGACGCGATAGCGGCGTCCGGCGCCCAGGTCGTCACCGTCGCCGTCAGGCGCGTCAACCTCGATAATCCGGACGAGGAATCCCTCCTCGACCATCTCGACGGGGACAAGGTGACGATACTCCCCAACACCGCCGGCTGCGCCTCCGTTGACGAGGCGGTCCGCGTGGCGCACGTCGCAAAAGCCGCCGGCTTGTCCGACCTCGTCAAGCTCGAAGTCATCAACGACTCCGAAACACTCCTCCCGGACGTCGTCGCGACAATCGAAGCTACGAAAATACTCGTCAACGACGGCTTCACCGTGATGCCCTACACGTCCGGCGACCCCGTCATCGCGGGAAAACTCATTGACGCAGGCGCCGCCTCCGTCATGCCCTTCGCCTCTCCCATCGGCTCCGGACAGGGCTTCATTGATTTCTCCTTCATCCGCCTCATGGTCAAAAGGTTCGGCGGCGTCGTTCCCATCGTCGTGGACGCCGGACTCGGCGTCCCCTCCGACGCCGCTCAGGCGATGGAACTCGGCGCCGACGCCGTCCTCGTCAACACCGCCATCGCAAGGGCGAAAGACCCCGTGGCGATGGCGCGCGGCTTCAAACTCGGCGTGGAAGCCGGCAGACTCGGCTTCCTCGCGGGGAGAATACCCAGGGTGGACTACGCGCGCCCGAGCAGCCCCGGGGAGGGTGTTATAAAGTGAAGGAACGGTCAAACTCAAAAGACGCCGGAAAACCGGGGAAGCGGACGACGCCCCCCTCCGCCCCCCGCGGAAAAAACGATTCCCTCACGCTCATTGAAAAAGCGCGGCGCGGACGTTCCACCGACGCCGTCCGTAAGACCGCGAAGACCGAACTCGTGGTCGAACGCGAACTGCTGGCGAACGTCGCCTGCGGTCGCGTCGTCATCCCCCTCAACAAAAAACGCCGCGGCGTCAGAACCTGCGGCATCGGTGCCGGTCTCTCCACCAAGGTGAACGCGAACATCGGCTCCTCGAGGGACAAACACTCCGTCGCTTTCGAACTCGCCAAGCTCAGGGAAGCCCTGAAAGCGGGCGCCGACACCGTCATGGACCTCAGCACCGGCGGCGACGTCCGTAAAATACGCCGCGCCATCCTCGAAAACTGCCCCGTCCCCCTCGGCACCGTCCCAGTTTACGAGGCGTTCGTCCGCGCCGTGAACCGCGCCGGCGAAACTCCCTCCTCACCCCGCGCGCGCCTCGACCCCGCGGAACTCTTCGACGTCATCGAACAGCAGGCGGACGACGGCGTGGACTTCATGACCGTCCACGCCGGGCTTACAGCCGCCGCCCTCGAACGCCTCTCGAAACAGAAACGCGTGACCGGCATCGTCAGCCGCGGCGGCGCCCTCCTCGCCTCCTGGATGAAACACTCCGGACGCGAAAACCCCCTCTATGAACACTTCGACCGCGTCCTCGAAATCGCGAAAAAACACGACGTCACCCTCAGCCTCGGCGACGGTCTCCGCTCAGGATGCCTCGACGACGCCCACGACCGCGCCATGGTTCAGGAAATGATCTTCCTCGGCGAACTCGCCCAGCTCTGCCTCCGCGAGGGCGTCCAGGCGATCATCGAAGGACCCGGTCACATGCCCCTCGACCAGATCGCCGCCAACGTCAAAATGCAGAAATCCCTCTGCGGCGGCGCACCCTACTACCTCCTCGGACCCCTCGTCACCGACGTCGCCCCCGGCTACGACCACATCACCTCCGCCATCGGAGGCGCCGCCGCCGCCGCCGCCGGCGCGGACTTCCTCTGCTACGTCACCCCCTCCGAGCACCTCGGCCTCCCCACCCCCGACGACGTCCGCCTCGGCGTAATCGCATCCCGCATCGCCGCTCACGCCGCCGACGTCTGCAAACTCGGCAGGCGCGCACTCGACACCAGTATGTCCGCCGCGAGAAAAGCCCTCGACTGGCGGACACAGGAAAATCTCGCCATTGACCCCGCTAAGTTTGCCCTCTACAGGGAAAACAAAAAAAGAAAAAAACCGGGCGACAACACCTGCTCCATGTGCGGCGAATACTGCGCCTACCTGGTCTCCCCGGAATGACCCCGGAGCCTCACACCGTCAGGTCAACCTGTGTTGTTTCGGTGATGTTCTTCAGCGGTCTGGTCGAGGCGATCTCTGCCTGCCGGCTCGCTTCCATGAGCTGTATCAGGGTCTCACCCTGCTTCTGCGTGCTCTGCTGGAGTATCCCCTCGATGGATGCCGGGTTCACTGTCATCTCCATCATCCTCCCTGTTTCAGGAAGGGGGATCGCTCCCCGTCCTTCCCTGGCGGGAAGCAGTCCTTGCAGGCTTCAACCCATCCTCCATGCGGGCGCAAAGGCACAGCCCTTCCCATTAACCTTTATCGGCTCGATCTGGAAAAACTTTAGCCCCGGGACGAAAAAAACCTTCCGGGAACAATGCCGCAAAGATCAGACCCTGACGGCAGGTCGCCCGAAACGGGGAAACCCGGTCCCGATTTCAGTCGCATGAAACCCTCTCACCCGCACGTGGAACACGTGCCGCTCGTGCACGTGCTGCACGAGCTTCCCCCTCCTGGCGGCGACCCGAACCCGCCCCCGCCGGCTCTCGCCTTCCCCTTCTTCGGAAGGTAAATCGTCCCGAAATTGCGCTCCACCTTCCCCGAACCGCACTCCGCGCACCTCACCCCGCTCCTGTCGTCGTTGATCCCGCACTGTATCTCAAACGCGCTCCCGCACTCACCGCACACGTAGTCATAATACGGCATATCGCTTCATCCCCTTCAATCCTCGCTGAATCGCTTCTCCAGCCGCTCTAAAAGCTCCCCCAGAAGTTCAAGTATCGCACGCTCCTCCTCGGTGACGCCCTTCTTCACTCCAGCTTCATCGCCGCCGCCCGCCCGCGCCTTACCCGCCCGCGCCTCGCCGGCGGGGACCCCTTCCGTTGGGTTTCCAACCCCCGCCGCCGGCGTCTTCCCCACCCCACCGGCGCCCTCGTCGGCTATTATCTCGATCTCCTGAAATCCCGCCATTGTTCCTATCCGCGCATCGGAAAAAACCTCGCTCACCTCAACCCGGACCGCGCCCGCTTCCACCGGACCCACGGCTGCGTCCTGAAAAACGTGTTCCCTGTCTTCCAAAACCAATTCCCTCGCCGTCTTTCTGTCGCCGTTAAACGTCAGGACTATCTTTTTCGGGCGTGAAAACCGCCTCCAGCCGGCTTCCGGCAGCCCCGCCTGCATCAACCGCACATTCGATACCACCACGGGCGACGGAAAGTCGAACTGTATCCACAGGTTGGGTTTTTTCTCGTCCCACTCACCCAGCCACCCCCTTGTGGGACCGACCTCGCCGTCGCATACGTTCGCGGGCGCCCATGCCGGGTTGGGCGCCGACGACACGCTGATCACGCTTTCGGCGGTCACGTTCCCCCCGGAAGCCGTCTGCCCATGCGCCAGAAAAGCAACGGTACAGACCGCCGTTACGATCGCCCCGGCGCCGGCGCGACGTCCGCCCCTCCGCTCATTTCTCTTCATCCTGCGCCTCCCCGCCGCTTCCCTTACCACGCGCAGATGCTCGCCTGCGATTTCGCCCGTCTTCACTTTTTTTATAACTTTGCCCCCGCGGAAAATCAATCCGCCCCCATCGAACGCCGCCGCCCGGACGACGTGTACACTCCGCGTCTTCCTTCTTCTCCTTCCCTACGCCCCTCCGCGCCGCACCCGGCGAAAACCCCTCCGAGGCGGAAGGGCTTCATCGCTTTTATCAGCCTCGATAACGCCGGTCCCGGTGTGCTCACCACTCTGATTTTACAGCATTGCGCGCCGTTCATGAACCCCGGGCGCTTTCCGGCGACACGATCCCGTATTAAACAGCAAATTCGGGTCACGTCACCTGAAAAATTCCGAAATTCCGGATCGTGTCCTCAGAAATCCAGGATTTAAACGAACCGATGAGTTTTAACAAGAAAAACCGAGATTAAACGCCCTCGTGAGTGTTATAGATGATGATTCCCGCAATACAACGTTTGACTAACTCCAGCCCGATTTGACTTTCACTGAATTTGAGTGTAGCATTAAAATAAGGCAATGGAAAGCGAAGGTGTAACGAATACTTGTCCGAACTGCGCCAGAACCGGATAACGGGCGAGTGGGTCATAATCGCCACCGAAAGAGCCCTCAGACCGGAAGATTTCCACAAAAACAACGAAAAGCCGAAACTCCCGCGCTTCAGCGAAAACTGCCCTTTCTGCCCCGGCAACGAACACATGACCCCGCCGGAAATAATGGCTGCGCGCCCGGTGGATTCACAACCCGACACCCCCGGCTGGCAGGCGAGAATCACGCCCAACAAATTCCCCGCCCTCAATTCAAACGACAGCGCCGACTGGTACCACGAGGCGAATTTCTTCAACGCCGTCCGCGGCTTCGGCGTCCACGACGTCATTGTTGACCACCCCCGCCACGACCTCACCGTCGGCACCATGTCCGACGACGACGTCGAACAGCTCTTCATCCTCTACCAGGACCGCTACCGGATGCTCGAAAAAGACGAACAGATCAACCTCATTACAATCTTCAGAAACAACGGACTCAGAGCGGGCGCCTCCCTCGAACACCCCCACTCCCAGCTCATCGCCACCCCCATCATCCCCACCAGAATCCAGATGCGCCTCGACACCGCGAAAGACTATTTCGAGAAACACAACTCCTGCATCACGTGCGACATGATCGAAAAGACCCTCACCGTTAAAGAGCGCATCGTGCTGGACTCCGACCGCTTCGTCGTCTTCGAACCCTTCGCCTCGCAGGCGCCTTTCGAAACCTGGATCGTCCCCAAAAACCACGCCCCCTCATACGGCGAAATCCCCTACGAGGAACTCAGGGAACTCTCTCACATCGTCAGAGACATTCTCAAAAAAATGTACTACGGACTCGGCGACCCCGACTACAACTACGTGATACAGACCTCTCCCTCAAGGACAAGGTTCAGGGAACAGTACCACTGGTACTTTCAACTGCTCCCGCGCATGGCCGTCACGGTCGGCTTCGAACTGTGCTCCGGGATTTACATCTCCACCGCGAAACCCGAGGAAACCGCGAAGTTTCTGCGCAACTGCCGCGCGCCCGACTGATTCCCACGCCCCCTCACATCTCGTCCGCCACGTCCTTCATGATCGCCTTGCCCGTGCGTACCTCTTCCTCGAGCCTGTCTATCACGCGCCCGATGGACAACCTCGGCTCCAGACACAGGTCCTCAGGGTTCCAGCGCAGCGCCGTCTTCGCGTACCTCAGCCCCTCCTCGAACATCTGCGCGTCCTCGTAATAGACGGCGATCCCCCTCGGCACCGTGTCGTCCTTCATCCCGCACTTGACGTCCTTCTCCGCGAGCGCCATCGCCTTCTCGAATTCCTTCCGCGCCTTATCCGGCTTATTCTGCTTCAGGTACAGCCAGCCAAGCTGCACGTAGTACCACGCGTTGTCCGGGTCAAGGCTTATCGCCTTGAAGTACAGCGCCTCCGCCGAAAACGTGTCCACAAGCTCCTCGTCCTCTAAAACAAGCTTCACCAGCTGCCGGAAAACCCCCGTCGGCTTCTCGTACCACCCGAGGTACGTGCACCCGATCGCGAGCGAAAAATATGCGTCGGCAAAATTGGGATCGATGTCCAGAACCTTCTTTATCTGCCGCGTGGACTTGAACATGTATACCGTCCGCTTCAGAAGGTTCTCTCCTATCCGCCCGTACGAGTATGCCAGATACGCGTTCGCCTTCACGTCGTCCGGTCTCTGGCTCAACGCGCTTTCGAGCACACCAGCAGCCTCACCGAACCTCCTGTTGTCGTACAGCGTTCTGCCGTACCAGTACCGCGTCTCGAAATCGTTCGGGTTCATTCTATACGCCTTTTCGACCTCCGCGAGCGCTTCCTCCTCCCTGTGCCTGCATTCCTCGCTGAGGGCGATCCCCTTCTCAAGGTGCTTCCTGTAATCTTCCGCGCACTCGCCGACCCATATCCAGGCGATTGCCGCAGCGACAGCCGCCACGCATAAACCAGCCCTTCTCACAGCGCTCCACCCTCTTTCTCTGGTTTCCACGCCGCCGGCGAACCGGCGGTTCGTTATTCTCAAACATTTTTTCCTCAAACTCAACCTCGAAATAAAAAAAATCCCTTTCCCCTTACACCGCTCCGGGAATCAGTTCCACTCCCCCCGTTTACAAAAAAACCCTTGTTTTCTAAAATTATCAGGTACCGGTCCATGCCCGATGAAGCGCCCCTTCGGCGCGAGCCGGTCTGGAACGGAAGCCGCCATGAGCGGAACCCCGGGCAATATGGAACCCTTCGCCGTCGGAAACAGAATGATCGGTCCCGGCAACCCATGTTTCATCATCGCCGAGGCGGGAAGCAACCACGGACGCGACCTCAAGCGCGCATTCAACCTCATCGCCGCCGCCGCCGAAGCCGGCGCGGACGCCGTCAAGTTCCAGACCTTCTCCGCCAGAACGCTCTTCTCGGAAAAAGCTCCCGTCGCGGGGAAAAAGAAAAAATCGGGCGCCCCGCAAACCATCTGGGACGTCCTCAGAAAACTCGAACTCCCCCGCGAGTGGCACCCCAAACTCCGGGACTATTGCGAAAAGAAAAAGGTGATCTTCCTCTCCACGCCCTTCGACGAAAGAGCGGTGGACGAACTCGAGCGCGTCGGCGTGCCAGCCTACAAAATCGCCTCCGTGGACATCACCTACGTTCAGCTCCTCAAAAAGGTCGCGAGCACGCGAAAACCCATACTTCTCTCAACCGGCATGGCGGACCTCGGCGACATCGAGGACGCCCTCGACGTCATCTACGGCGAGAACAACCGCCGCGTGGCGCTCCTCCACTGCGCCGTCAACCACCCCCCCAGGTTCGAAGACCTCAACCTCCGCGCCATGGACACCATGAGGGACGCCTTCAACGTCCCCGTCGGCTTCTCCGACCACACGATGAGCATAACGCCCGACGTCATAGCCGCGGCGCGCGGCGCGTGCATCATCGAAAAACACTTCACCCTCAGCCGCAACCTCCCCGGACCGGACCACCCCTTCGCCCTCGAGCCGGCGGAACTCGGCGAAATGTGCCGCGCCGTGCGCTTCACGGAGCAGGCGCTCGGCTCCCCGGTGAAACAATGCACCGGCGCGGAACGCGAAAATTACAGGCTCCACCGCCGGAGTCTCGTCGCCGCCGCCGACATCCCCGGACACGCGAAAATCTCAAGGCGGATGCTCGCCGTCAAACGCCCCGGCTACGGCATTCAGCCCTCGATGTTGAACCTGGTCGTCGGAAGAAAGGCTAAAAGGGACATCGCCCGCGAAGACGTCATCACGTGGGACATGATCGAATGACCCCGCGGCGCCCCCCCAGGACGCCCCCCCCTGCCGGCGCCGCCCACTGAAACGCGCAGCGCCGCGCAACCGCGTAAAACAGCGCTGAAGAATAGATCATTCCCCGGCGGAAACCAGCGGCAGAACCAGGTGCGATGAATGCGACGCGTCAACCCGCAGAACGTTGTTCGCGACCCGCGAGTCGGCCCCCGCGTCGGGCATCTTTATGTATTCCCAGACGTTTTCCGTCGCCCTCTCCAGTTCGCCCGCCTCGAGATCGAAAACCTTTCCGTTGTTCAGGTTCGCGTCGAACCGGGGGAAATTCGACCCCGCGATTATCACCCGCACCCGGTGCCCCCTGTTGAAAACGATCGCCGTGTCCCATAAATCCACCGTCAGCGCGTAGAGCTTCCCCGGCTCCAGGGGCGTGCGCCTCTCGTATCCGTCCCGGTGCGATGCCCGCAGAATCCCGTCCATCACCAGCATCGAGCGCCCGTCCGGATACACGTCCGTCAGCCGCGCGGTGAAATCGGTGTCCGGAACGTCCGTCGAGACGTGCAGAACCGCCTTCACCGGTCCCGCGATCGCGAGCGGCTCGCTCAACGGCTCGGTCGTGAAAACCAGAACGTCGTCCCGCTTTTCTATCGCGCGCTGGTCCATTGTCCCGCTCGCAAGCTCTAAATTACCCCCGCCGATTGTCGGCACAGGGTCCGCAGGATCGGCGCGGAACGTCAGTGAAGCGGACTCCACGCCCGGCTTCTCAACGCTGAGCCTTCCGTCGGCGTGAAAATAAAACGGCGTCGGCTCGGCGGGCGGCGGCCAGCTCTCCGCCTCAAGCCACTCGTTCCCCGGCGCCGACTCATCCTCCGGGTCGCCCATGAGGTAGTACCGCACCGCCGGACCGCTCTGAAACCCCCTGTCCTTACCCTTGATGCACTCCTCGAACCACGGAACCACCTTGGTGAAAAAATCGTACTTCGAATTCGTGGGGTACGTGAGCTCGCCCTGTTCGAAACCCCTCAGCGCGCCCCATCCGCCGTGCGTCCAGGGACCGATGATAAGGCGCTGTTTCCCCCTCGCGCCCTCCCCGCCCTTCTCCTGAAGCCCGTTGAACGCGTCTATGTTCCCCTGTAAAAAAATGTCGTACCATCCCCCCACGTGCATCACCGGCACGCGCACCGAGCCGTACCTCTCGGACAGATTCACCTTGTGCCAGATCGGACCGTAATCCGGATTATCCATCAGCAGTTCGAGAAGCATCAGCGGAAGCTTGTTGCCCATCGTCCACCCGATCACCAGCGCCCGCCGGAAGGCGCCCCCGTGGTAAGCGGCGTCGTGATACAGACTCTGCGCCGCCGCCATCACGTACGCGCACCTCAGGTGCGGCGGAGACTTGGGAAGCATCACGTACTGGTTGATCCCCATCGCCGAAATCCCCACAGTCCCGACGCGCCCGTCGCACCACGGCTGCGCCGCCGCCCATTCCACCGTGTCGTACCCGTCCTCCGCCTCGTCTAAAAACGACATCGAAGTCCCCTCCGATTCGAACCGCCCACGCGTGTCCTGCACCACCCACGCGAACCCCTTCGAAAGCGCCGCCGTCACCATCACGTTCCCGATCTCTTTCCCGTACGGCGTCCTCATCAACAACGCGGGATACTTCTTCCCCCCGGCGGGAACGAACACGTTGGTCGAAAGCCTCACCCCGTCGCGCATCGGCGCCATCACCGTCATCTGCTCGTACGCGCCCGCGCGCCGGGGCGCCCCCGCCGCAAGACAAATCAGCGCGACCGCCGCGCCCGCCGGACGCAGGAAAACACGTCTCCCGGAACTCCTCATTCCGCACTCTCCTTTCTTCCGCCGGCGCCGCCCGCCGCTCGAACCGTCCGGCGCCGCGGGTTCAACGCCGAATCCGCTTCCCGACCCTCAAATGTAGCCAAGCCCCTCCAGCCGCCGCCGCACCTTCTCCTCCTCCTCGCGCGAATAAACCCCACCCTCCCCCCACTGCGCCGGCGCCGCGTATCCCAGTTCCTCAAGCCGCCTCATCACGTACTCGAAACTCCCCCGGGGCGTCAGGTTCGCCGTGTCAACTACTATTTCCGCCCTCTCAGGCTCCTCGTAAGGATCATCCACGCCGGTGAAATTCCTGATCTCGCCCGCAAGCGCCCTCCTGTAGTTCCCCTTGTAGTCACGCTCCATGCACACCTCCACCGGACACTTCGTGTACACCTCCACGAACCGCTCCGTCCCCGCGCGCACCTCCCGGCGCACCGCGCGGTACGGCGATATCAGCGCGGCTATCGCCGCGACGCCGTTGCGCGACAGCAGCCCGCAGACGAACCCCACGCGCCTCACGTTCCTGTCCCTGTCCTCCCTGCTGAAACCCAGGTCCGAACACAACTCCTTCCTTATCACGTCCCCGTCCAGAACCTCCACCCGCATCCCCCGCGCCCTCAACTCCACCGCCGCCATCCCCGAAAGCGTGGTCTTGCCCGACGCCGGAAGCCCCGTGAACCACAATGTGAATCCTTTGTCTCTCATCGCGCTCCGAACCCCTCGCAGGGCGACCTCGCCGGCGCGCTCCGCCGGCGCACCCCGCCGCCGGTTCCGTCTATGATACAGAATCCCGCGGCGTTTTTCCAGAAAATCCCCGCCGCCTCCGCGAAAACACGGAACGAAAAACAAAAAAAACCCCGTATCAGGGCACGCCGCATTAACGTATTTAGAAAGAAAAGATCAGACCGGCGAGGGTAACTTTTTCCTTGTTACCTCTTCGGCTTCGGTCTCGGCGCAGGCCGCCATGTCGCTCTCATTTCTGACCCCCTGAAATTGTCGCCCCGTTTATGACGCAGGTAAATTTTAGCGCCGGGCGGGTTGAAAGTCAACAAGGCAAAAATTTTTCGGCGCGGCGGCAGCAGCCGGCTTTGCAGGCTTTTCTTCGAAATCGGGTTATAATAATTCCCGTAACCGCCGGGTGACATTCGCCATGCTCGCGAAAAGGATAATTCCCTGCCTCGACGTCAAGGACGGACGCGTCGTGAAAGGGGTCAACTTCGTCAACCTGCGCGACGCCGGCGACCCCGTCGAACAAGCCCGCGTGTACGACGCCGAGGAAGCCGACGAACTCGTTTTCCTCGACATCACAGCCTCTTCCGACAGGCGCGATATCATGATTGACGTCGTCCGCCGAACCGCAGAATCGGTCTTCATACCCTTCACCGTCGGCGGCGGACTGCGGAACCTCGAAGACATAAGGGAAATACTCCACGCGGGCGCCGACAAGGTCTCCCTCAACACCGCCGCCGTCCTCGACCCCTCTCTCGTCAGCAGAAGCGCCGAAATCTTCGGCTCTCAATGCATCGTGGTCGCCATTGACGCAAAAAGAACCGCGAACGGCTGGACCGTCTACACGCACGGCGGCAGAACCCCCGCGAACCTCGACGCGCTCAGGTGGGCGGCGGAAGTCGAACGCCGCGGCGCCGGCGAAATTCTCCTCACGAGCATGGACCGCGACGGCACACGCCTCGGATACGACAACGAACTCAACCGCGCCGTGTCCGGCGCCGTCTCCATCCCACTCATCGCCTCCGGCGGCGCAGGCTCTCTCCACCACCTCGTTGACGCAGTCATCGTCGGACGCGCCGACGCCGTCCTCGTCGCCTCGCTCTTTCACTACAGGGAATACTCCATCCGGCAGGCGAAAAACTTCATGTCCTCCCGCGGCGTCACCGTCCGGAACTGACGGAAAGGCTGTGCCTTATGTCAATCCTTAAATTCGACGAAAAAGGACTCATTCCGGCGATCGTTCAGGACTACGAGTCCGGCGACGTCCTCATGCTCGCCTACATGAACGAGGAGGCGCTCCGCAGAACCGTCCAGTCCGGAACGACATGGTTCTGGAGCCGCTCGAGACGGCAGTTCTGGAACAAGGGCGCCACGAGCGGAAACGTCCAGAAAGTCAAAAAAATCCTCTACGACTGCGACGCCGACTCACTCCTCGTCAAGGTCGAACAGACCGGCGCCGGCGCCTGCCACACGGGCGAGTGGTCTTGCTTCCACAACGAGTACCGTCCCTGAACGCACCGCCCCACGGCTCAAAGACCCGGAAAATGAACGGCAACGGAAAACCCGCCTTCTTCATCAAAACCTTCGGCTGCCAGATGAACCGCTGCGACGCCGACCTCCTCGCCCGCTTCTTCTCCGCCGGCGGGCTTGCGCCCGCCGACTCCCCGGAAAACTCCGACCTCGTCCACGTCCACACCTGCTGCGTCCGGCAGAAGGCGGAAGACAAGTTCTTCAGCCTCCTCGGCGGGATCAGGCGCCTCAAAACGAAAAAACCGTCGCTCATCGTCGGCGTCGGCGGCTGCATCCCCGAAAAAAGAGACCTCGCGGGGGACTTCCCTTTCCTCGATTACGTCATCGGAGCCGGCGAGATTTCCAGGTACGCGGACACGCTTAACGAGGCGCTCCACAGGCTCGCTCCGCACGGATTCAACGTCGAACCCCGCACCCCCTCACCCGTCTCGCGCTTCATCGCCGTCCTCCGCGGATGCTCCAACCCCTGCTCCTACTGCGTCGTGCCGTCCGTGCGGGGTCCGGAAAAAAGCCGAACCCCGGAGGAAGTGGAAGCCGAAGCCCGCGAAATGGCCCGCGCGGGATGCCGCGAAATCACAATCCTCGGACAGAACGTCCTCGCCTACGGCGAAGACCTCGCCCCGAGGCGCACGCTCCTCGACGTCATCGCCGCGCTCCATGACCTCCCCGGCATCGAACGCCTCCGCTTCATCACTTCGCACCCGCGGTGGGTCACCGAAAGCTTCCTGCGCGAACTAAAAAATTTCCCGAAGGTGTGCGAACACTTCCACGTCCCCTGCCAGTCCGGCGACGACGAAATACTCCGCCTCATGAACCGCGGCTACTCATCCCGCGACTACGAACGGGTAGTAAGCGCCATCCGCGAACACTTCCCCCCCTCCTCCATCACCGCCGACGTCATCGTCGGCTTCCCCGGCGAGACCGACCGCCGGTTCCGCAACACGCTCGCGCTCATCCAGAGCGTCAGCCCTGACTCGGTCTATTCCTTCAAATACTCCCCGCGCCCGGGCACCCCTGCCGCCGCCCTCGCCGACTCCGTCCCCGCCGGCGTCAAAAACGAGCGCCTCAGGCTCCTGAACGAACTTCAGAACGCGATCTCGCGCCGCATAAACGACTCCCTCGTCGGCGCCTCCCTCGACGTCCTCGTCGAGGAAACCGTGGACCCCGCCGCGAGAAGGTACAGGGGACGGACGAGAACGAACAAGATCGCCGACTTCCGCGCCGCCGCGCCGCTCGAACCCGGTGAAATCGCGACCGTGCGCGTCCTCCGCGCCACGCCCCACGCCCTGATCGGAGAAACACCGTGAAAGCCACACCCATGTGGCGCCAGTATCACGCCCTCAAGTCGCAGTACCGCGACTGCATCCTCATGTTCCGCCTCGGAGACTTCTTCGAAATGTTCGGCGAAGACGCGAAAAAAGCCGCCCCCATACTCGAAATAACGCTCACCTCGCGCGACTTCGGCAACGGCAACCGCCTCCCCCTCTGCGGCGTCCCCTTCCACTCCGCCGAACCCTACATCGCGCGCCTCCTCAAAAACGGTCTCAAGGTCGCGCTCGCCGAACAAATGGCAGACCCCGCTTCCGTCAAGGGACTCGTCCCCCGCGACGTCGTCCGCGTCATCACCCCCGGCACCAACCTCGACCTCATCTCACTCGAACCGGGACGGAACAACTTCATCCTCGCCGTCACACCCGGAAAAGAACGCTTCGGCATCAGCATGCTCGACGTCTCCACCGGCGACTTCCTCGCCGGAGAAATCAAACGCGACCCCGGCTACTCCACCCTCCTCCGCGAAATCGAACGAAACGCGCCGGTCGAGTGCGTCTCCGCCCTCACCGACTCCGACGCACCCTTCAACGACCTCTTCCGCGCAAGGTTCCCGGGCATCAGACTCGCCGTCGAAGAACCCATATTCGACGCCGCCTACCACCACGACAACCTCAGCCGCCACTTCGGCGTCGCCTCCCTCCGGAGCTTCGGCATCGAAAACCTCCACGCCGCCGTCACCGCCGCAAGCCACCTCCTCGAATACGTCAGACACAACCTCAAAACCAATCCCACCCACCTCACCGGCGTCTCCCTCTACAACCCGGGCGACTCCATGTACGTTGACCCCGTCACACGCCGCAACCTCGAACTCACCGCCACCATCCGCACGGGCGAAAAACGCGGCTCCCTCCTCTGGATACTCGATAAAACCAGAACCCCCATGGGCAAACGCCTCCTCAGACGCTGGATCGAATCCCCGCTCACCGATACCCCCTCCATCCACCGACGCCTCGAAGGCGTCAGGGAACTCCTCGAAAAAAAACGCGCCGCAGGCGAAACCGCCGAACTCCTCGGCGAAATCGGCGACCTCGAACGCCTCTCAAGCCGCGTCGCCGCTCAACTCATCACACCCAAGGAACTCCTCGCCCTCCGCGACTCTCTCCGCGTCCTCCCGCGCCTCAAGGAAATCCTCTCCACGTTCAAAAGCGAAATCATCGCCGGGATTCACGACTCCATAGACACCCTCGACGACGTCCACGAACTCCTCGCCGCCTCCATCTCCGAGGACGCACCGAGGGTCGTCCGCGAGGGCGGCATAATCAGGGACGGCTTCCACGAGGAAGTGGACAAGCTCCGCGACGTCAAACACGGCGGCAGAAACTGGATAGCCGACCTCGAAAACGACGAACGCGAAAAAACCGGAATCAAAAAACTCAAGGTCGGCTACAACAAGGTCTTCGGCTACTACATCGAAGTCACCAGGCCGAATCTCCACCTCGTCCCCGACAACTACATCCGCAAACAGACCACGTCCAACTGCGAACGCTTCTTCACCCCCGAACTCAAAGAGAAGGAACTCACCATCCTCGGCGCGGAAGAAAAACTCCAGGAACTCGAGTACGAACTGTTCTGCGACGTCCGCAACAGGACGGCGGCGCAGCTATGCCGCGTCATGACCACCGCGAAATCCTCCGCCGCGCTCGACGTCCTCATCTCCTTCGCGCGCACCGCCGCCGAAAACAACTACGTCTGCCCGGTCGTCACCGACTCCGACTTCATCTCCCTCAAGGACGCCCGCCACCCCGTCCTCGAAAAAATGCTCCCCTCCCAGACCTGCATTCCCAACGACACACTCATAGACTGCACATCGAGCCAGATACACGTGATCACCGGACCCAATATGTCCGGCAAATCCACCTACATGCGCCAGATCGCCCTCGTCGTCCTCATGGCGCAGATCGGCTCCTTTGTCCCCTGCGCAAGCGCCGAAATCGGCGTCGCCGACCGCATATTCACGCGCGTCGGCGCCGTGGACGACATCACGCTCGGACTCAGCACGTTCATGGTCGAAATGCTCGAAACCGCTTCAATCCTCCACAACGCCACCCGCAGAAGCCTCGTCCTCCTCGACGAGGTCGGCAGGGGGACCGGAACCTCCGACGGCATCAGCATCGCCTGGGCGGTAACCGAATACATACACGAGCGCACCGGCGCGAGAACCCTCTTCGCCACACACTTTCTCGAACTCACCGCCATGGCGGAAAAATTTCCGCGCATACACAACTTTCACACTTCCGCCTACGAGAAAGGCGCCGAAATCGTCTTCACTCACAAAGTCCGCAGGGGAAGCGCAAGCAGGAGCTTCGGCGTCGAAGTGGCGCGCATGGCGGCGCTCCCAAAAGAGGTCATCCGCCGCGCCGGCGCCATGCTCGAAACCGGCGCCGAAGCCGCCCGCGCAAGCGCTCCGAAAAAACAGACGGCGCAGCTATCCCTCTTCCCGGAACCCTCACCAAGCGCGGTCGAGGAAAAACTCAGGGAAATCAACCCCGACGAACTGACCCCCAAAAAAGCCCTCGAACTGCTCTACGAACTGAAAAACACGCTCGATGAAAAGCCCCCCGAATAAAAAAACACCGGCGCGCGAACGCCGGTGAAAGGGGACACAAGGGGTTTTTCAGCGTCAGCCTGTCTTGACGGGTATTTTCCTGCCCTTCGCCTCTTCAGCCTTCGGAACGTGGACCTCCAGGACGCCGTCCCTGTAGTCCGCGCGGATGTCGTCGGATTTCACGGCGGCGGGAAGCCTGAACGAACGCTTGAAAGAGCCGTACCTGCGCTCAATCCTGTGGTAGCCTTCCCTCTTGTCCTCGTTCTCGAACTTCTTTTCTCCGCTGATCGTGAGCGTGCCGTCCTCGACCATCACCTCAAGCTCCTTTTCCTTCATCCCGGGCGCCTCCGCGGTTATCACTATCTCGTCGTCATCCTCGCGGACGTCCACCGGCGGGAGCCAGGATGAGTACGGGCTGAGGAGGTCGTCCCCGAAAAGGGCGGGAAGAAAATCACCGAAAACACCTCCCAACCCTGTTCCAAGGCTTACAAGGTCATCGAACGGGTCGCGTCGCCATTTGATTAACTTCATGTTTTCCACCTCCTTTAATTTCTACACTCATTATAAATATTGATTATAATATTGTCAAGATATATATAAAAATATTTTTTCAGAAAGCCCTGCGCCTGACATCCTGCAATATCGAGCACTTTTGCCAAATCATGACCATTGTGTCGAAATATTTTAAATATTCACTTTAAATATCGCAAAATCTCTTAAAAAAACCGCATCTCTATAACCTCTTCACGCCCATCGCTTACTCGATAACACCTCATCTTCTTCGAAACACCCTTCATCACTACTAAAATGTAATAAAAATCCTCCCAGCACTCCTCAACGTCCCGCGCGGACAGCCCTTCGAGCCCGTCGGGGTGGGAGTGATAAACCCCCGTGACGTCAAGCCCCTCGCCCTTCAATCCCTTCATAGCCCTCAACACGAATGCCGGGTCAATGGAGTACTCGGTCCTGCTCCTCGACTCGTTCCCCGCGGGCACGACCTTCTCCACGCGGTTTCCCTTTCCGCCGAGAAGCCCGCACGCCTCGTACGGCAGCTCCCTCTCGCAGTGACTCAGAATCTCCGAAACAACCCCGTGCGAGATCTCAACGTGCGCTCTCATCTCTCGTGCCGCTCCCCATCCGCTCCGTCCGCCCCTCCCGGCGGATTTTCGCCGCCGCGGCGTCCGCCTCGTCCGCTCACTGTATAATAACCTAAAGAAAAACCGGAACGTCTTCCCGGAAAACCCGCGGCGCCGTGACCACCTCGATAATAATAGTCAATTACAACTCCGGCGACTCCCTCGCCGAACTCCTCGATTCCCTCGCCACCGAAACGAGGGATGACACCGAAGTCATCGTCGTGGACAACCATTCCGCCGACGAGAGCCTGAAGACCATCAGCCAACGCGGCGCGGCCATCCGCGCCGTGCTCAACGACGAAAACCTCGGCTTCGCCAGAGCCGTCAACCAGGGCATTGCTGCCTCGATGGGAAAACTCATCCTCCTCCTCAACCCCGACGTCGTGGTCTCGGCGGGCGCGCTCCGTGAAATCGAGAACGCCACCCTGCAGGACCCCTCCGTCGGCATCTCCGGCGGCAAAATACTCGGCGCCGACGGCAGGCTCCAGCTCGCCTGCCGAAGGGGATTCCCGACCCCCTGGGTTTCTTTCTGCAGGCTCTCGGGGCTGAGCTTTCTGTTTCCCGGAAGCGGGCTTTTCGCAAGGTACAATCTGACCTACCTCAACGAAAACGAAATGACCCCCGTTGACGCCGTCTCAGGTTCGTTCATGATGATCAGAAGGGAACTCCTCGACCGAATCGGACTCTTCGACGAGGATTTCTTCCTCTACGCCGAAGACCTCGACATCTGTTACAGGGCGAAAAAGGCGGGCTGGACCGTCCGCTACGTCCCGTCCGCCGTCGTCGTTCACAAAAAAGGCGTCTGCGCAAGCAAAAACCCCGTGAGGGCGTCCTACGAGTTCTACAACACCATGTGGACCTTCCACAGAAAGCACTTCATGCGCTCCACGCCCTTCGTCCTCAACCTCTGCATATTCTGCGCGGTCGCCGTCATGAAATATCTCGTACCCGCCGCCGTCGCGGTAAGATCGAAACTGAGGTCGTGAACGGCGCCTGCGGCGGGGAAGGGCAGGGGGGTTCAATGGGAAGAAGTGTCCGACATGTCTAACCTGTCCGACACGTCTGATCTGTCAACGGCAGGTTCCGCCCCGCGTGGAGAGCGTATAACGAGGACCAACCGCCGCTTCCGGACGACCGGACGGGCGCCCCGGAGAACGTACCGCCCGAGGTCAGTCCCCCTCGATGACCTCGCAGCTGCCCAGCACCTTCTCCAGATACAGCTTTCTGCCGCGCAGAAGCTGCTGGCGCTCCCTCGCCGCGTGATACTCGGCGTTCTCGCTCAGGTCTCCCCACTCCCGCGCGGTGCGTATATCCCGCAGGTTCGCGGGTATATCCTCCTCCACGAGCTTCCGGAGTTCCTCGCGGTATTTCTCGTACGATTCCCTCGTCAGCCGGTACGTCTCCTCCTTCTGCTTTCTCCGCGCCGGAATCTCCGCGTCTCCCGTGATCGCGGCGATCTCGCCGCGCATCCTGTCCTTGAGATCGTCGTCAATCGCCGCGCTCCCGTCGTACATCTCCCAGAACCCGGCGGCGGCGCCCTCGTTCTGCGCCCTTAAAAATTCCACCACCGCGTCAACGTCCGACAGCATTTCGAGCATCTCCGCTTCCTCGCGGCTCGTGTACGGCCCCTCCTTCGGATGCGCCGAAAAAGCCCCCGTGAGGTGCGACTTCGACAATTGCCGGAACAATTCCCTCATGAGCGCCGCCGCATCCACGCCAAGCTCTCCCAGCCGCTCCGGACTCCTGAACATGTTCCTGCACAGCCACAGAAAAACGCCCATGTTCGTGGAAGGCTCGCCGAACGCCGCGCCGGCAAGCCCCCTCGCCGCCTCCACGTCCGCTTCCATCAGAAAGTCCAGCGCCCAGTCCCTGTGGCGCCGGAACGTCCGCACGAGCGTCCCCACCGCCTCCCCTAACTCCTCCCCCCGCCGCTCCCGGAACATCAGGAGCATCTCACGCCGCACCGCCGAATCCGTCGTCTCCCCAACAGCCTCCGCAAGCTCCCCGGTCCCCGTCCCGCCCAGCTCCTCCATCAACTGCTCCCTCGCCGCCTCGCCCTGCGGCGCGTCGAGCTGGCTCAGGTACGTCATCGCCTCGACCCTCGCACCCAGCCGGTTCGTCGCGTTCCGCGCCACACCTCCGAAAAAACTCACCGCAGCCTCCCTGTTCCTCCTCACGTCAACGCCCTGCGCCTCAACACGCATGAACTCGCGGCACACCCTGTACTTCCCCTTCAGCGTACCCGCCTGCCGGAATTCCTCCAAAAGCTGAAGCGATACCTCGTCCGCCTCGCCCCTGTAAACCAGCGTGTCCTTCCCCTCGACGACGAACCGCGGGTCCCGCGACAACCTCTGCGCCGCTTCCCTTTCCCACTTGTCCCAATCCTCTTCCCCGATCACCTTTCCCCGCAGCAGCCGCTCCACGAGACTCATCGGTACGCTCTTCGTGTAATCGCGCGTAATCCACACGATCACCCGCGCCGGGTCGGTCTCCGCCGCCTCGCGCACGCCCGCGGGGTCGTCCCGGACCCGGAGGTGGAAACCCTCCGCGTCGAGCCTCGTAAGCCCCGCATCGCTCCAGCCGTGCGCGTCGTAAACCTCCTCTCCCCCGTCCTCGAACTCGACTATGAAATCGCCTCCGTCGCACATCGCCACGCGACCCACGCCGTGAGCCTCGTGATATACCGCCTCGCCCTCTCGAATATCCATGCCCTTCGTGGAATCGGACGTTCGGAACATCTGCAAATTGTAGGAACGCGCGCCGGCGCGCGTCAATACCGCCCCGGCGGCTGCCCCCCCGTTTCCGCCGGGCTTGTGTGACCGCGCCCCCGCAGCGGGCTGCCTTTCAGCCCCCGCTCCGCGCAAGGAGCCAGTGCAGAAGCGTTCTCACCGGGACGCCGGTTGCGCCCTTTCTTATGTAGCCCTTATCTTTCTTTGCGAAAGCCGGTCCCGCGACGTCGAGGTGACACCACTTCGCGTCGTTGTAGAAGAAGCCGGGGAACAGCGCGGCGGTAATCGCCCCGGCGTCATTCCTCCCGCGGCTGGAGATAAAATCGCGCCGTTCGCGCAGTGAAAATTGTGGTATGTGATGATCTGTCCGCCGTTCATGCCGCGTACACGACGACGCCGAAACCGGGGTTGAATTCTTCGGGAGACTCGAGGATTACATCTATGGCGACGTCGAACTTACAGACCGTTTTATATTCGGCGTCGCCGATCATTTCAGCCCTTTTGAGAAGCCCCTTCCCGCGAAAATCGCCGGAAACGATAATCATGTCAATGTCGCTTTCCCTCGCGGCGGTCCCTCTGGCATGTGACCCGAACACGATGATTTTGGAAACCCGGATGCCGTTTTTTTCAAGACATTTCTTCATGTACATCACGACGTCTTTAATTCTTTTCTCAGCCACTTCAGCACCTTCCGGCTGTTTCTCAGTATTTCCGCGGTCTTTTTCCTGCCGTACTCTTTTCGAAGACGTCGTAATTCTGCCGGGTACCTTGCAGGTACGCTTGCCGCGGATAGCTGCGTTATAAGCGGTAACAGGTCTTCCGGCACACTCAATTCTGCTTCTTTGATAAGCCTTGTGAGGCTATGGATTCTCGGCGGTTCGTTATGAAATTTCGAATAATAAATTCCTTTCAGTCCCTTTTCAACTGCAAGGTGGCACGTGAAGACAGTGTAGATATATCTCCCTGCTTTGTACATGTCATCGGCGGTTTCAATATCATAGGACGCCTGCCGGAACCACTCCTTTTCATCCAATATGCCTTTCATCGGCAGACATTATAACTGCATTCGTTTCTTGAGCCAAACCCGCGTTGAATCAGACGCATCGGGCGCTCGACTGTCTTTTCAGCCGTTCTGACGCCGCGTCTGTGTCTTATGAACCCTTTTACTTCCGTTTGCTTCCGGCAGTCCCGCGAGTGGTGAAAACCGGAACGCCCCCGCCCGGGTGCCCGGCGCGTCAGCCCCCGCTCCGCGCAAGGAGCCAGTGCAGAAGCGTTCTCACCGGGACGCCGGTTGCGCCCTTTCTTATGTAACCCTTATCTTTCTTTGCGAAAGCCGGTCCCGCGACGTCGAGGTGGCACCACTTCGCGTCGTTGTAGAAGAAGCCGAGGAACAGCGCGGCGGTAATCGCGCCGGCGTCCTTCCCGCCCGCGTTTTTTATGTCCGCCACGTCGCTCTTGTTTAGCTCCTTGTACTCGTCGAACACGGGGAGTCTCCAGATTTTTTCGCCCGCAGCCGCGCCCGCCGCGATGATGGAGCCGACTAATTCATCATCGTTTCCGAACGCGCCCGCGCACAGGTCTCCGAGCGCGACCACGCACGCCCCGGTGAGTGTGGCGACGTCAACGATGGGCGACAGCTTCTCCCTGCGCGCGTATTCGATGGCGTCGGCGAGGATCAGCCGCCCCTCGGCGTCCGTGTTCACCACCTCCACCGTCCTGCCGCTCATCGTCTTCAGAACGTCCCCGACCTTCTGCGCCGAGCCGCCCGGCATGTTTTCCACGGCGGGCACGATCCCCGTGACGTTGATACGCGGCTTCAGCGTTCCGAGCGCCCTCATCACCGCTATCACTGCCGCCCCGCCCGACATGTCCGATTTCATGTCCTCCATCGCCTTCGCGGGCTTCAGCGAAAGCCCCCCCGAGTCGAACGTGATCCCCTTTCCTATAAGCCCCGCTGCGTCTTTCGAGCCGGGCGCGCCCCTGTATCTCATGACTATGAACGCGGGCTGCTGCGCGCTTCCACGCGCCACGCCGAGAATTGCGCCCATCCCCATTTTCTCCATGTCCTTTTTGCCGTGCACCTTCACCTCGACGCCCGCCTCTTTTCCCGCTTCAACGGCTATCCTCGCCATCGCCGCGGGGGTCATCTCGCTCGGAGGTTCGTTCACCATGTCCCTTGCGAAGACCGCCGCCCCGGCGAGCGCCGTGCCGAGGCGCGCGCCCTCGCGGACGCTTCCCGCGCGCCCCCGGTCGCGCTCGAGGAGGTCGAGCGCGCGGAGCCTCTTTTCGTCCTTCTTTCCCCCCTTTTTCGTCCTGTACCGGTCGAATGCGTACGCGCCCAGTATGGCGCCTTCGGCTATGGCGCGCGCGGAATCGGCGGGGGAGATTCCCCCAGCGCCGGCGCCGTGGAGGACGGTCCCCGCGCGCTTCGACCCGATCTCTCCGCACCTGCGCGCCGCCGCAGCCGAAGCCTGTCTCACGCGGTCCAGGTCGAACTTCTCCCTATCTCCAAGCCCCGCCACAAGGACGTTTTCCACGCGAAGCCTTCCTCCAGCCGGAATAACGGTGACCTCGCCCAGCTTCCCCTTTATCTCGCCCCTCTCTATCTTGCGCGCGACCAGGCCTTTCAGCGCGGCGTCCGCCGCCGCCGTCGCCCCTCCGGGCTTCTTCTGCTTCTCGAATATGTTCACTATCAGGGCGTCACCCTCGTACTCTTTCAGTTCTTTCACCGCGACCCTTATCTGCATCGCGCGCCCCCTTTCCGCGTGGATTGATCGCCGGGCACGATTGCTCCGGCGTCCCGTCTGCCGGACAGGCAGGTCGGTTTCGTTCGCCCCCGTGTTCCGTCTCCCCGGCGCGACGCCGCCCCGTTAAAGAGACGCGGGGGAACGAGTTCGCCGCGGCTCACCGCGCGCCGTGTCTGCCCACAGGCAGGCGGCGCTTTCATCACACGGTCGCGTGCCGTATGCCGGACTGCTTCTGGTACTTCCCGCGGCGGTCGGCGTAGGACACCCCGCAGGGTTCGTTCCCCTTGAGGAAGACGACCTGCGCGACGCCCTCACCGGCGTGTATCTTAACCGGGAAGCGCCCCGCGTTTACGAGTGAGACCGTCACGTATCCTTCCCATTCCGGCTCCAGAGGCGTTATGTTGACGACGATGCCGCACCTTGCGTAGGTTGACTTGCCGAGACAGACGCCGAGGATGTCCCGCGGAATACGAAAGTACTCAACCGTCCTTGCGAGCGCGAAGCTCCCGGGGGGAATCGCCAATTTCGACAGGGTTATCTCCCTGAACCGGACCGAATCGGCTGCTTTCGGGTCTATTTCCCCTCCCGGCGCCGCCTCGGGCACCCTGAATTCGTCCGCGAGGCGCGCGTCGTAGCCGTAGGACGAGACCCCGAATGACACGACGCCTCCGCTGATAAGCCGCGGCTCGAACGGCTCTATCATGCGGCGCCTTTCCGCCATGTGCCGTATCCATGCGTCGTTCATCACCATTCGGGGAGCCTCCGGTTGACGCGGAAGTTTATCAGAACCCCCCGCCCGTGTCAAAAAGCGCCCGCCCCCGCGGCGATTATTTTTCCGCGCCCCCCTTTACAATAAGCTCCGGCATGGATGAAAAGCCCTGCCTTACGATATTTTCGTGTGGACAACACGAACCCGCTCATTTAAAATACGAACGAAACCGCAAACGGGGACGGTCCGGAGGACGATGACCAGCCGCGAGCTTCTCATCAGGGACATCAACGCGCTTCGCAGGGAGCGGGACGCCGTCATCCTCGCGCACAATTACCAGATACCGGACGTCCAGGACGTCGCCGACCACGTGGGCGACTCGCTCGAACTGGCGCGCATTGCGGCGCGCATCGAGTCCAGGACAATCCTTTTCTGCGGTGTTTACTTCATGGCGGAGACCGCTTACATACTGTCGCCGCGCAAAACGGTGCTCATGCCGGACCCCTCCGCCGGCTGCCCCCTCGCCGACATGGTGGGACTGAAACAGCTCAACGAACTGAAAAACCGCTACCCCGACGCCCACACCGTGTGCTACGTGAACTCCACGGCGGAACTCAAGTCGGAAGTGGACGTCTGCTGCACGTCCGCCAACGCCGTGAAGGTCGTTCAGGCGCTCAACGGTTTCCGCCCCATCGTCTTCGTCCCCGACCGCTGCCTGGGCGACTACGTGGCGCGGGTCACAGGAAAGACCCTGCATCTCGCACGCGGGTTCTGCCCCACTCACCACCGCATACTCAGGGAGCAAGTCCTCAAGCAGAAGGAAAGGCATCCCGGCGCCGAAGTCATTGTCCATCCCGAGTGCACCGCCGACGTCATTGACGTCGCCGACCACGTCGCAAGCACGTCCGGCATCATTCGCCGCGCCCGGGAATCACAAGCTGCGGAGTTCATCATCGGCACCGAGGAAGGACTCCTCCACCGGTTGGAGCGGGAAAACCCCGGGAAAAAGTTCTACCCCCCGTCCGATCTCTGCGTCTGCCCCAACATGAAGAAAACCACGCTCGAAAAGGTGCTCTGGTCCCTCGAATCAATGGAACACGTCATAACGGTGGACGAACCGGTTCGAAAAAAAGCCGCCGCCGCGCTCGAGCGTATGCTCGAATTCGCCTGAGAAAAGAATAGCCGTATTTATTCACGCCACATATTGTGAACTTTCGCACATTCTTCGTCACGATGGATTGCGACGTCATCCGCCTTGGACTGCGGCGAGTCATCGCCGCCTTCACTCCCGCGCGGAGCGCGGGAAACAAGGCGGTGTTTGCGCTCC
>JBFMFE010000019.1:0-2995 GCA_040752295.1 bacterium | reverse complement strand
GGTGAAGCCGGTCGTGAGCGTGATATTCGCAGGACCGCAGGGTAGCGGGAAATCCACACTTGCGGGGCGTATTCTGTACGAGCGCGGCGCGGTGGATGAGGGCGATTTTTCGAGGATGAAGCGGCACGCGAGGGCGCTTGGGCGCGGCGGGACGGGCGCGTTCGCGTTCATAACGGACACGACGCTCGAGTCGCGCGAGAGAGGGCTGACCGTGGAGGCGAGCGTGCACGATCTGGAGACGGAGCGGCGGAGGTTTTATTTCATTGACGCGCCCGGACACGCGGGTTACGTGAAGCACGCCGCGTCCGGTGCGGCGGCGGCGGACGCGGCGGTGGCGGCGTTCGACGCCGCGGAGACGGCGCGCAGCGGTGTGTCCGCCGAGGGGAGGGAGCATCTGGTCCTGCTGGGCGCGATGGGGGTCGGGCGGGTGGTGTTCGCGATGACGAAGATGGACGCGTGCGGGTATTCGAGTGAGGTGTACGACGGGGCGAGGGAGGCGGTGGAGCGCGCGCTGTCGGAGCTGGGGTTGAGGGAGTGGCAGGGCGCGGCGTACGTGCCGGTAAGCGGGGCGGAGGGCGACGGGGTGACGTGCGCGCCGGCGAAGGCGGGATGGGGCGGTGGGCGCGGTCTTGTGGGGGAACTCGAGGCGCTCGAGGCGCCGGAGCGGGATGAGGGTGGGCGGTTCCGCATGACGATCATGAGGACGTTCAACATGCCCGGGGAGGGGATAGTGGTGAGCGGTCAGGTTGTGAGCGGGCGCGTGCGCGTCGGGGACGCCGTGTGTATCGCGCCGTATCCGGGTCAGGCGGTCGCGCGGGCGGAGGTGGGGTCAATCGAGTGGCGGCGCCGCGCGAAGGACGGCGCGTCCGCCGGCGAGTTCGCAGGAGTGCTGCTGACGAACCTCGAAGCCGGGCTTGCCGCGCGGAAGATAAAGAAGGGCTTCGTCGCAGGCGGAGCGGACAGCCCGCCCGCGGAGGCGGAGCGGTTCCGCGCGCGGATAAGGGTCGTGGACCATCCCTCGCGGATACACGAGGGCTACACGCCGTACCTCCACTGCCACCAGGCGGCGGTTCCCTGCGCGCTGAGCGGATTCGAGGACGTGCGCGAGGCGTTCACGGGGAAACCGCTGGCGAACGAGGGATACCTGCGTCCCGGCGTGGAGGCTGCGGTGTGGGCGGCGCCGGCGGCGCCGCTTGCGATCGAGAGCGCGTCGGAGTTTCCGCGCCTGGGGAGGTTCGTGCTGAGGGACGGCAGGACGGTCGCCGTGGGCGAGTGCGTGGAGGTCGTCCCCAGGTTCGCCCGATAATTTTCACGGAGACGCGAAGATGAAAGAGAAAAAGGCGTTGAGGATCATACTTCCGAAGGGAAGCCTTCAGAAGGACACGCTTTCGCTTTTCGAGGAGGCGGGATACGTTATTGACGGGTACCGTGAGACCAACCGGAGCTACCGCCCGACGCTGGACGACGGCGAGATAGAGTTGAAGATATCGCGGCCGCAGGAGATACCGATGTACGTTGACGAGGGCGGCTACGACGCCGGCATATCGGGTCTCGACTGGATAATGGAGACCAGGTCGAGCGCGGTGGAGTTGATGGACCTCAAGTACGGCGCGATACAGATAGTCATGGCGACGATGATGGAATGGGAGGACGTCGGGAGTTTCGACGATCTGCTGAGGCTGCCGAGGAAGGAGATAAGGATTTCGACGGAGTACCTGAACATAGCCACGCAGTTCGTCATCGAGAGGACCGAGGTGGAGCCGTCAATCGTCACGCCGTGGCTGCGCAAGAGGCGGCACAGGGAATCGAACGTGACGCTCACGCTGTCTTTCGGCGCGACGGAGGGAAAGCCGCCGGAGGACGCCGAGGCGATAATAGACAACGCGACCTTTTCGGCGAGGACGATACAGGAAAACGGGCTGAAGATAATAGAGAGGATACTGCCGGTGTCCACGGCGAGGCTGATCGCGAACAGGGAATCGCTCAGGGACGGATGGAAGAGGGAAAAGCTCGATGAGCTTGTGAAGCGATTCGAGCGCGTCGGCGGCGGGCGGGAGACGCCGGCGAACCCCGGATGACGCGCCGCCGGGACCGGCGGTTGAGCGTCAGCCTCCGAACCTTTCGGGCTGTCCGGTGGATTCGAGGACGTCGAGCCAGAGCTGCGAGCGCGGGTCGAGCGTGTTGCGCCTTGAGACGACCATTTTTATGGGGACGTGAGTGAAGGTGTTGTTCCATCTGCCGACGACCATGCCCGTTTTGCCCGCCATGGCGGCGTGGACGGCGTGGTGTGCGAGCTGTGCGCAATAGACGCTGTCGCTCGCGTTCGCCGGGATGCTGCGGATCATGTAGCTGGGGTCAATGTACTTGAGGTTTATCTCCATGTTTACCCGCCTGAAGTAATCGGAGATTTTCTGTTTGAGGAAGAGTCCGATGTCGAGCAGGCGCACGTTGCCCGAGGCGTCTCGTTCGACCTGGTGCTCGTGTGTGAAGGACTCGATCAGGTCCTGCCCGGCGCCCTCGGCGGCGAGTATGACGGCGTGTTTTCTGCGTTCGAGGCGCCTGTGGAGGTAGGCGAGGAGTCCGTTGTCGCCGTCGAGGGCGAATGCGATTTCGGGAATGAGGACGATGTTGGCGTCGCCCGTGGCGACCGCGGCGCTTGCGGTGATGTATCCGGAGTGGCGTCCCATGAGCTTGACGAGACCGATGCCGTTGGGGGCGCCGAGCGCCTCGGTGTTGGCGCTGCGTATCGCTTCGCAGGCTTTGGAGAAGGCGGTTTCGAATCCGAACGATTTCTCGATGCAGCACAGGTCGTTGTCAATGGTTTTGGGGATGCCGACGACGGCGATCCTGTCGCCGCGCGAGGTTATCTCGTCGTGTACGTCCTGCGCGCCGCGCAGCGTTCCGTCGCCGCCGATGGCGAAGAGCATGTTGACGTTCATCCTCTCGAGGGAATCCACGATCTGCGCAGTGTCCTGGTTGCCGCGCGACGAGGCGA
>JBFMFE010000018.1:0-18783 GCA_040752295.1 bacterium | reverse complement strand
GGTTGCGGGGAGGCGATGGGGGGGATATCGTTAGTGGTGCCGCATCAGTCGAACGTGAGGATAATAGAGGAAGCGGCGAGGCTGACGGGGCTGCCGGTCGAGAAGTTTTACGTGAACATGGGGAGGCGCGGGAACACGTCGGCGGCGTCGGTGCCGCTTGCGTTTGCGGAGGCGCTTGGCGAGGGGCGGATAAGGGGAGGGGACAGGGTGGTGCTGGCGTCGTACGGTGCGGGGCTGGCGTGGGCGTCGTGTCTTGTGGAATGGGGTGACGGGTGAGTGCGGCGGTTGTGAGGGGGGTGTTTTGCGCGGCGGTGCTGGTTTGCTTGATGTCAATTCAGCCGGGCGCCGGGGCAGCCGCCGTGGATTTGCGCGATGAGTTCAGGAAGGGCATCGGAGCGGAGCGGGTGTTGACGTGACGCAACTTGATTGTCACATGAGCTGGTATCATGCGGATATGAGGTCGTTCAAGGAGGTCGTGCGGCTGGCGGAGAAGTACGGGCTGCCCGTGAGGTATCCGAACGAGAGTTTCGCCCGGACGCTGATGAGGAGAGGGATCATGACGACGGACGCGATAATTTACGATCTCTCGAAGCATCCCGGGGCGGAGAAGAAGAAACACTTCTTTGATCTCGGCGCAAAAAGTCAGCTGACCCCAAAAATGCCATGTCAATGACGAATGACGATTTTGTGGTTCGTAATTAGTGAACTTCGTGGTTTAGGTCTTTCGTCATTCGGATTTCATCGTTGAAGTAGGTCTGCTCATTAATAAGGGCTGTTGCATTGGAGTAATATTTTAATCTTACTGTGAGTTATTTAACCGAATTACTGGAATCAGATTACAAAAGCGATAAAAATGTAAAAACATTCATTCTGCTGCAATAATTTGCATAGGGGGGGGGTATCAGGGGTATCAATTCGGAGCGAAAAATACTTTTATTCACCGCAGAGGCACAGAGAGCGCATAGAAAATGATAAAAATTGAAGCGTTTTATCCTCTTCGGCAATAATTTATTTAAATTTCGCTGTTTTTTTAAATAACCTGAATATGGCACAGAATTTGCAACAAAAATATAGAGGTGAAACCCGATGAAGAAAATAAAAGTCGCGGCTTTTTGTATAACGGCAGGTATAGTTTTGATAGGAGCTGTATCCTTTGCCGATGTACCGCTGCTCATGAGCTACCAGGGGCGCGTTACCGACTTAAACGGCGTCCCCATCGCCGACGGCAGCTACGACATGACGTTTGGACTCTTCACAACCGATACCTTGGGAGTCGCGGTGTGGACCGAAACCCAGCTCGGCGTCGCCGTGGAAAACGGGCTTTTCAGCGTCAACCTCGGCGCATCCGCACCCCTCGTAATCACTGACTTCAACCAGTCCCTCTGGCTCGAGGTCACCATCGGCGTCACGACCTACTCCCCGCGCCACAGAGTGGTCTCCGCAGGCTACGCCCTCGGCATCCCGGACAACGCCGTCACCGCGGCGAAGATAAAAGACGGTGAGATCGCCAACGCCGACATCTCCGCCGCCGCCGCCATCGCCGACACCAAACTCGCCCAGATCACCACCGCGGGCAAGGTCTCCGAATCTGCGCTCACGGGCACGAACTGGACCGACCTCACCGACGGCGGACTGACCGCGCTCCACCAGCACTCGGGAAGCACGCTGACCGGCATCGTGCATATCGATCCTTCCTCCGCTGACGCCTCAACTGTCGCGACCTCCACAATCTGGATAAACAAAACCGCGCTTTCAGGAAATCTCGTCCATATGCAGGTCAACGGGGCTGACGAATTCGTCGTCGGCTACGACGGCACGATTGACACCGCCTCCGTTGACGCCGCAAGCATGGTGGACGGCGCCGCGCTCGCCGAGATAGCCGACGACGACGGCGCGGGCAGCGGTCTCGACGCGGATTTGCTCGACGGCTACGACTGGGGCACCGTCCCGAACGCTACCGACATCTGGGTCAACGAAACCGGCGACACAATGACGGGCGACCTGAACATGGGCACGGACGGCGCAGGAAAGAAGATTTATTTTGCAGCCCAAGACGGAGTCAACGAAGGCGGCGAATTCACGCTGAACGGCTCCGCCCTCAATGCCGACTGGAACATTGACAACTATGTCGGTCGCGTCAGAATGCACACCGGCGGAACATCCTATTTTGATTTAGATACCGCAAAACTATCCCTCACCGGCGGCGCCATAATAAACCAGATGGGAACAACCTGGGGCGGCTGGAACGAATCAATAAGATTCCCGAATATCTCACACGCCGCAATAACCTATCCGCAAGGCGGGTTGCTCTTCGGCTTGCACTCAAACCGCAATTTCTACTGGGCAGATACAACTAACGGCTGGTATTCAATGTATCTTGAGCCAGCCGGAAATTTGTGGGTAAGAAATTATGTAGCTGCACCGATATATTACGATTCCAACAACACAGGTTACTACCTTGACCCTGCATCACTTTTCGTTTTCGGCGGCGGCGACGGCACAATGCGTTTTGAGAACACCTTTTCCATGCAGGCGAAAAACAACCTGGGCACATACGAGACCTTTCTGTGGCCCCGCTGGTCCGATAACAACACTTATATGAACTTCGGCGGCGGCGGGAATTTCTATCTGAGAAATAATTCATCAACCATTAGATTTCACCTTACAGATAACGTTGCAGAGTTTGCCTCATTCGATTTCAAGATTGGTCATGAAAGTCGCAGAGGTTCCACCGGTCGCGCCCTGGTTGATTTAACAAATGATTTAAGATTAAATTATGGACCCGACTGGAAATGGGCATCAGTGGGAAGCACATTGATTGTAAAAGGGGGGCTCTCTATTCCGAGTTTTCAAACAGTGATCGGACCAGGCACCGGCGCTGATAACCAGACCCATACCGTTACATGTAGCGCCGGATATGCCATCGTGGTTTTAACGATCTACTCTACGGATTACCTTGATGGCAATATTACGCTCAAGTGTGATTATTTAGGTCCTAATATATTGAACACCGCTGATAATTTATGGGAAGATGCGACTTTAGAGACTTGCGATGGCTGCTGGCATTATGCACAATGTTCCGCTGGGCGTGTTGCAACGGGCATTCGGGTGTACGCCTCAAGCCGACTGGATACCAATCTGCAACTTTATTGCACAGCACTCACCACTGGCAGCACGAGGATGGGAAACTGGATGGCTACCGCTTCAAATGATCAACAGGATGACGATGTTTATCAAGGTATAATTTGCCCTGCGGGAAGTTACTTGAGCAATCTTGCCATTTATGCAGCTACCTACTTGGATTCTATGGAGGTATTTGCATGCACAGCGCCAGACAATTAACTCTCAAGACATGTCCTGAACGAAGTGAAGGAAAACGAGTGGAAAAGGAGCAGGTGTCGGGCGCGATTATCCAATCGCGCAGAGATGGCGGCAACAGGTGACGCCGCCCTACACAACAAATTTGTGAAAGAGGGGCATATTTATGAAATCTGATAATAAAAAATACTTGCATTTTGCAATTGATGTAGTGCGCGGTCACCCGACCGCGCCGAAAAAGACTTTTTACACTGGAGTCATTATCGCATTAGTATTATTTTTATCTTTTCAAGCGTATGCTCAAATTGAACAAAAGGAAATTGATTCGGGGAAAGTTGCGGTAGCAAATACTGATCTTGTGCCCGCCGGTGAAGCAGATATTCTTATTCCCCCAACTGCCACTTTGGAAGAAAAAGTCAATCTTCTTCTTGAAGAAATGAGGAAGATGAAAAAGATTGCGATGCGGGCAACCATCATCGTTACGGCGCAGGCGGAATATGGGGGCGGTCTGAGCGAACACAAGGAAATCAAGATGACACTAACAGGCGGGAAACTGACAAACCCGCTCATCTGCAAGTCCGACATGTTTGGAACCTGCGTCTTTATTGTTGAGCCACTGTCGGAAAAAGACCCCGATTACAGCATTACTCTCCAGGCAAAAAAATATGTTAATGTGGATAAAACCTTTCGGGTTGAGCCCGCTGCTATCGCCATGATACCCATCAGGATAGAACTTACTGCCACGGAACGCGAGAAAAGAATGAAGCCATTATTACCCGTTACTCGATGAGCAGGACAGGCAATAATAAGGAGGAAAAACAGGATGAAAAAGCTATGGTGCTTACTTTCAGGAATCATACTTACAGCGCTGACAGCGGGGTTATCCCAATTGGCGGGCGCAGTGGAGATGCAGCTTCCTTCTTCGCAGGAGAATGAAGATGTAATCGTAGCAAAAGTGGGTGAAAAAACAGTAACCCTGAAGGATGTGGAAATGAGGATGTTTGAAATACCCCCACTCGGAATAGGCGATCCAGCAACACAGAGGGCAGAGCGGAAAAAAAAGACCGTTGAGAAAATTGTGGGAGAGATGATCTTCTATCAAGGCGCAATTGCGGAAGGAATAGATAAAGACCCAGAGATAGCAGTAAGAGTTGAGAATTATAAGCGAGATTTAGTTGTGGCAGCATATAAAAATAAATTAAGAGAGAAAGTAAAGCCGGCCTCGATAGAAGAAGCGAAGGCTTATTATGAAAAAAACAAAAGCAAATATTCTGACCCGGCACAGATAAAGATGAGACAGATAGTCGTTAAAACAGAGGAAGAAGCTAAAGAAATATTGAGTTTGCTGCGGCAGGGAAAAGACTTCGCGTCGCTCGCAAAGGAAAAATCCATAGATGAAATGTCTAAAACAAGAGGTGGGGAAATAGGCTGGTTCTCGGCAGATATGCCAATTCCCTATTTCGCTGATGAACAGGTGAAGAAATTAACCGCATTAAAGAAAGGAGAAATAGCCCCGATTATCCAGTCAGGCTTTGGGTTTCATATAATTAAAATAGACGATATAAAGCCTGAAACTCAGAGAAGTTATGACATGGTAGCAGAAACGGTGAAAATTCATTATTTTGATGAAGAATTGAAGAAAGTCGAAGAGAAAACAAAAAGCGAATTAAAAGCAAAGATGAAAGTAGAGATATACTACGATAAACTGAAATAGGGTCGAACCAACTATCGGAAAATTCCTCATCTTCAACGGGTTTATTATTGCCGCTTTGGGCGTCTTCCTGATTATTGTATTCCATTTTTTCCCCTTTGGAGAATATCCCGGCGATATCTTTACCCGGATTATTCATACGCGGATGATTTTACCGGATGTCGGGGCAGATTTCAAAGGGTTGGCGGTGGTTTGAGGGGTGCGGGATGGCTGTTGCGATGTGTTTCGAGCGGTTTTTTGTGGATTTAAGAGGCGCAAGAGGGCGCGAGGTCGCAAAAGTGGGGTTCCGTTGTGAAAAGTGCGCACGGTGAAACAGGGGGGAAAATCGTTTTTTCAACTCCGACCTCGCTTGGGGCTACCCCGCCGGGGCGGGGAGCAGTCGTATGCGGCTGAAGACGTTGGCGATCTTGCGGCGAAGGCGCGGGCCTGCCGCCATGTGGAAATGCTGATAGCCTGAGTGGCGTGTGACGCGGGCGCCGATCTTGATGAGGCGGGCGCGGATGGTGTTCACGGTCCAGCGGGCGGCGTCGCCGACGAGGGCGAGGACACGAAAGAGGTTCAGGAGGTTGTAGGCGAGGGTGTAGAGCTGGAGGCGGACTGCGTTGGCGGCTTCGTCGTGGCAGGAGAGGCGGGTGGCGAACATGTGGTTTTTGCCTTCGTCGTTGCGCTGTTCGGCGCGCCCGCGGCGTTTGCCGTAGCGGCGGAAGGCTTGTTTGGGATGACGGCGGCGGTCGTTGGTGGCCATGAAGTAGACGTTGGGGAAGAGTTCGCCGGGTTCAAGCACGCTTTTGGCGACCACGCGGCGGTAGTGGTCCCACGTGTCGGCCTTGTAGAAGAAACTTCTGTACCTGACGAGTGTGGAGGAGGGCGGGCGTCCGCGGGGGCGGTTGTAGAGTTCGGGGCATTTTCTTGCGAGGGCGTCGTTGGTTCTGAGGCGGATGTAGTAGGTGGCGTCGTGGTGTTCGCAGAGAGTGAAGTAGTCGGGGTTGGCGAAACCGCTGTCGCCTGTGACGGTGATCTGCGTGATACCAGCCTCGGCGAGCCGCTCGAAGACGGGTGACATGAAGGGGACGACGCCGTCGGCGGTGTGGACGTTGCCGGGTCGCAACATGATTTTGAGTTTGCTTCCGAAGCCATCGTGGAGGACGAGGGGGTGGTAGCAGTCGCTTCTGTAGTAGCCGTTGTAGGCGGCGCCCTCCTGGCTGCCGTGGACGGGGGATTCGTAGCTGTCGGCGTCGAGGTGGATGCGTTTTCGTCCCTTCAGGCGGTAGGGGATGAGTGCCCATTCGAGGTTGGCGTCTTCGAGGGTTTTCAGGTTGTCGCCATGCTGAAGGAGGTTGTTTTCGATGCGGGAGACGGACGGCTGGCTGGCGAGGGAATCGTCTTCCTTCTTTTTGCCCGCGGCGGCTTTGAGAGCGGGGTCGTCGCGGGTGTCGTCGGCATCGTCGCCGTCCTCGTAGCCGGCGGCGATGGTGTGGATGCGCTGGGCGAGCAGGCTTTCCATCGTGTGGACGGTGAAGATGGGGTTGCGAGGGTCGTGGAGCTTTTCGGCAAGGCTGCGGACGAGACGCAGCCTGTCAGCCATCTCCGCGAGCATCAGGGCGCCCGCGTCGCTGGTGGCTGTGGCGCCTGTCTGCGTGCCCGCACAGGCAGGCCCGTGAAATGAATTTTGGCTCATCTGGAAATAGAGTGGGTAGAAACGACATATTGTGGCATCGAAAATGCCGCCCTTGACAGCGGACTGCGCGAGCGGAAAGACGGGCGCTTACAATGCCGTTCCGGTAAACGTGCCGAAACGAGCGTTGTGGGATGAGGAGAAGCCGATGTGAATAAATTTTCATTGACATTCTTTTCGGAACGGCCTTTTTCATGATTATGCCTGCTCGGTTGCCGCCGTCAAGGGTCTCCGCTCCTGCCTGCCGGCAGGCAGGTCGCTTCGATGAACGGCATTTTCTCAATCCCCAACATATTTGGCTGCCCACTGTAAATCCTGAAGCGCCTGAATTTTTATCCGCCTGTTAAATCCGGGGGTTATTGTGGTATAATTGTTTTCACCCATAGGGTGAGCCTCCTTTCAGCCTTGATTTTGCCGACTTCTCTCTATGATAATCGGCTCAGGAGGCTCTTTTCTTCAGGGGGGAGTGTGAATAATCCGGGCTAAGGCATTGAGAGGGCTTAAGCTGAAGATACACGAGGTGGTGGCGCATCCCGCGATGACGGGGATGGACGAGGAGGACGCGGCGTGGCGCGAGGAGGAGGTGTCGTTGTTCACGGACGCGGAGGTGAAGGAGGCGGTGCGTGAGAGCGGGGTGAGGCTGATGGGGTGGAGGGAGATGAGGGACTTTCAGAGGGAGAGCCGTGTGCGGAGGGAGAAGGGGGGAGGGGAGCGATGACGGGGTTGAAGTTCGTCAGTCTTGGGGGGATGCTGGTTTTCATGGTTGCGGCGTGGCTGATTTCGGAGAACAGGCGCCGGGTTGATTTCCGGCTGATTGGGTGGGGTGTGGGGCTTCAGTTTGTTTTTGCGCTTGCGATATTGAAGACGGGTCCCGGGTACGTTGTGTTCGATTGTGCGAAGGTCGTGATGACGAAGGTGCTCGATTTTACGGAAGTGGGAGCCGGGTTTCTGTTCGGGAGGTTAGTGAGCGATCAGTCGGTAGGGGCGGTGGTGGCGTTCAAGGTGCTGCCGACGATAGTGTTCGTGTCGTCGCTGATGGGGGTGTTGTACTATTTCCGGGTGATACAGGCGGCGGTGTGGGTGATGGCGAAGGCGATGCAGGTAACGATGAGGGCGTCGGGAGCGGAGGCGTTCATGGCGGCGATGTTCGTGTTCATGGGGATCGAGTCGGTAACGGCGGTGAGGGAGTACATACGCCGTATGACGAGGTCGGAGATGTTCACGGTGATGACGGCATTCATGGCGACGATAGCGGGGAGCGTGATGGCGGCGTACGTGAGTTTCGGCGCGGAGGCCGGGCATCTGCTTGCGGCGTCGGTGATGAGCGCGCCGGCGGCGATAGTGATGGCGAAGCTGGTGGTGCCGGAGGTGGAGGCGGCGGCGACCGGGGGAGGGTCGGCGGTTTCGTTGAGGAGTGGGGACGTGAACGTGATAGAGGCGGCGGCGAACGGAGCGGCGGAGGGGTTGAAGCTTGCGGCGGTCATAGGGGGGATGCTGCTGGCGTTCGTGGCGCTGATCGGGATGATGGATTATCTGCTGGGGCTGGTCGAGGTGGGGGGGAGGGCGCTTTCGTTCGAGTATCTGGCGGGGTATGTGTTCAGTCCGTTCGCGTTCGCGATGGGGGTGCCGTGGGGTGATTGCCGGGAGGTGGGGACGCTTCTTGGGATAAAGGTGGTATTCAACGAGTTTATCGCGTACCGGAGGATGCAGGCGATGACGGGAGTGGGAGCGCTTCAGCCGCGGTCGGTGACGATAGCGACGTATGCGTTGTGCAGTTTTGCGAATTTTGGGAGCATCGCGATACTGATGGGTGGGATAGGGGGTATAGCGCCGGAGCGGAAGAAAGAGGTAGCGAGGCTGGGTTTGAGGGCGCTTGCGGCGGGGTGTCTGGCGGGTTTCATGACGGCGACGATAGCCGGGATACTGATTTAGGCTTGATTTTGCGGACGGGGCGGAAGAAGCGGGGGGCGAGAGCGGTGCGGTGGGCGGATTACTCGGATTCCGCCCATTTTTTGATTTCGTTGGTGAGGATCATTGTCATGGAGAGGTCTACGGCGATCTGGAGGGATGGAATGCGTTTGAGCATGAAGTTGGCGATTGTGCCCATAGAGGAGATGTCGGTGGTCAGTTCGTTGAAGAGCGCGGTTTGGGCGCCGCCGGCGAGAGGGGTGAGGAGCCATCTGTTGATGATGTCGTCGTTTTTTACGGCTGCGTTTTCGTCTTCGCACCACATTTTAGATGGTTTGTCGAAGTAATAGATGGAGGTTTCATCGGAGGCGATTTTGATGGGACCGAGGCTGATGATGTTGGTTGACATTCTGACGCGTGCGGATTTTTCGTTTCGTTCGAGTATTTCGGATCGAGTGATCTGTTCGATTTTTTCCGGGTAGCGTTCGAAGTCGGTGAGTGTATTCCAGACGAAGTTTCTCTTTTTCCTGACGAGGACGCCAGCGGCGGCGATTTCGGAGGCGCCGATGCGCGAGATGAAGCCGACTCGGCCGCCGGAGAGGAGTTTGTGCAGGGTTGCCTCGTCGAGGGTTTTCCATATTGGTTGCGAGCCGCGCGGGGCGGAGGGACGCTGAGTGCCGGTGGCTTTTTCCATGATTTTCCGGGTGAAGATGATGGCGCTTGAGAGGTTGACCGCCATGGTGGTTTCCGGTTGTTCGGCGAGGAAGGCGCCGACGAGTGGGTTTGCCGAGCCGAGGTCTGAGGTGATGGCGTAGATGACGACGGTTTTTGCGCCGTTGTTGACGGGATGGAGTTCCCAGAAGCCGTCCACGTTTTTGACGTCGCCTTCGACCCAGGATATGTCGGCGCGTTTGGGAGGCGCGAGTGTGTATTTGAGTGTGTAATCGGTGGTGATGTTGACGATGCTGATTTTGAGGACGCTTACGGCGAAGCGTACGACGGCGGTGTTTCCTTTACGGGAGATGAGAGTGGTTTTGAGGGAATCGGGGAGGAGGTTGGTGTAACCCTCGAAGTCGGTGATGACATTCCAGATTTTTTCTGGGGGGGAGTCGGCGAGCATGCCGATGCTGATCATTTCGACTTTTCCGCCGTTTATGCGGTCAACGGCGACAAGCTCGCCCTGCCGGAGGAGAGAGGCGAGGGTTTGAGGGGGTATTTTCTTCCATGAGGGGACGTTGTCGGGAATCTGGAGGGCGAGGGTTTTAGAAGTGGCGGCGATGAGGACAGCGGCGACTGCGGGGAGCAGTTTTTTCAGCGCTGGTTTCATGATGAGTTCTCCACGTTCAGGCGGTGAGGGATCACGCAAGGGATTTTATGGCAGAATCACAAAAAGTCAAACGTGGAAGGGCGGTTGATTTCGTGCCGGATTTCCCTCGAAGCGGGGGGTGGATAAGGACGATGGAAGCGTATCGGGCTGTGGTTTGCGGGCGCGGCGGGCGGAAAATATAATCACTCCTAATCAATTCTCTGTGAGGCATCTGGCTTCATAGAGGTCAAAGGAAATGGCGCCTGGATTGGTGGAAGCCGGGGATTTTCGCCCCGTTTTTCTGGGAGCGGGGAGCGATTTTTCGCGGTACGGCGACCTGAGGCGGCGGCGGTCCGACCGCGGCGTGCCGCGCGCGGAGGACGGAAGTCCGGCTGAAGCGGCGGATCGGCTGTCGCGGTTGGAAGCCCGAAGCAGGGAAGCGGCGCGGCGCATTTTAGAGCTGCACGCCAATTTCGTGCTTGCGCCTTTCGAGCGGGGTTTTCCCCCGGAGATGGAAAGAGAGGAGTTGGAGGCGTTCGAGATCAGCGCCCGTGTGTTCCGTGATCACGGGCTGACGGTGCTTGCGGGGGTGACGGTGGGATGGTGCTTTCCCACGGGGTCGTTCGCCGGGATGGACTGGTATGCGCTTTGCGCGGACGGGAAGAGAGCGCCGGCTCCGCCCCGTGGGTCGTTTATGACGTGCTGGAGCAGCGCGGAGTGGGTGGAGAACGTGAGGCGCGCGGTGCGCGAGGCGCGCGCGCGCGGCGCGGACGGGGTGTTTTTCGACGGGATCGTTTTCGGGGCGGCGCCGTTCAGATGTGGTGACGCGTGGATCGGTGACGCTGGATGCCGCTGCCGAAGATGCCGGTCCGGGTTTCTTGAATACGCAGAGACGCGCGGTGGACGCCCGGGGCGCATTCCGAGGGGGATGCGTCCTGGAGAGGACGCGGCGCAGCTTTATTGTTCGTGGAGGGCGGGGGTGGTGCGAAAGCGGCTGGAGGAATGGTGCGCGGCGGCGCGTGAGGCGCTGCCCGGGGGTGTCGTCGCGTGCATGGTTCCCGACGCGGCGCGCCTGAACATGTTCGTTCACTGCGGGGTTGAGATCGAGGCGTTGGGGGCAATATTCGACGCGGTGGTTTCCGAGTCGGGGTTTATGGGGCGGCTCGGGCGGAGGGGGCTGGTTTACGACGCGCCGTCGCTGGAGATTCTGCGCGAGCGCTCGCCGGCTAAACCCACGAGCAACCTGCTGCACCTGCGCGGGGCTGAGAGCGATCCGGTCTATCATCCTCAACATTTCCAGGTTGGCATCGCGGAGGCTGTTTCGACGGGATGCGTCAACGTCGTGAAGGGGGGCGGTTTCCGTGAGACCGGCGCGCGGGGGTTCACGGAGTTGACCGGCGAGGGGTTCGCGGCGCAGAGGGAAGCCGTTGGGGTTTATCTTGACTGGATCGAGAAGAACGCGGAGATATACGAGGGTGCGGTTCCGGCGGGGGAGGTCGGCTTGCTGTTTCCGTCGCGCGGGATGCGCGATGAGTGGGGGCGTCTGGCTCCGGTGTACTTCAAGCTCGCGCAGACTTTCACGGAGCTTCACGTGATGTACCGCGTGCTGATAGACACGGACCTGGACGAGCGCGCGGCTGGAGATGTCCGCGTTATTGTTGTTCCGCCCGTGGGTGAGTTTCCGGAGGCGGCGCGCCGGACGCTCGCCGGGTTTCCCGAGAGGGGAAAAGTTCTCTTTGTCGGGACGCCGCCGGCGTGGATGCCGGCGTCGGAGGGTGTGGCGTCGCTGCCGGAGGAGATATTCAGGGAGCCGGTTTCCATGGCGGCGAGGTTTCTGCCGGCTGCGGCGGTGGGAATTTTTCGGCGGGCGCTGAGCAGCGTGAGCGGGTACGGGGTCTGGCGAGGCGCCGCGCGGTTTGCCGCCGCCCGGATGAGGGTCGAGGGGGCTTTCGTCAACGGGGCGCTCGTGTACACGGTTCCGCGGAGGTGGAAGGAGATTCACGACACGGTGCGCGGGCTGGTGGAGGGGCATCCGGAGTTTGTTCTCGTGGAAGGGGCGCCGTCGCTGCACGTGCGGAAGTGGCGGGGGGGGAACAGGGTTTACTACCACGTGGTCAATCACCTGCCGTTCCTGGAGAGGATGAGGGGGATATCCCTGAAGTTTCCGCGTCCGGTGCGGGCGAGGATAATCTCGCCGGACGAGAACAGGATCCGCTACCTGACCGAATCGGCGATCGTTCTTCCGGTGATGGTTTACACCGTCATAGAGGTGAGGGACGGTTGACCGGGGGCGTCACCGCCCGGGGCTTTACAGTAATACCCATTTCCGTCCGTGTGTAAGCGTTATCAGTGATGGTTTCACGGGGCAGGGAAGCGCCGGTTCAGAGGCGGTTTGCCTGTGCGAGGGGTTCCGCGCCGGAGAGGACGCGGATGAGGTTTTCCGCCGCCATAGCCGCCTGTCGTTCGACGCTTTCGAACGTGCGGGAGCCGATGTGCGGTGTGAAGATCGCGTTGTCGAGGCGCAGGAGTGGGTCGTCGGGGTCGGGGGGTTCCTTTTCCAACACGTCCGCGGCGTAGCCTGCTATTTTTTTGTTGCGGAGCGCCTCCGCGAGGTCGGCGGAGGAGACGAGCTGACCGCGTGCGCAGTTTATGATGAAGGCGGAGGGTTTCATGAGGGCGAGCGTTTCTCTGTTGAGGAAGTTCCTGTTTTCGGGCGTGAGGTTCATGTGAAGTGTGAGCACGTCGCAGCGGTTGAGGAGTTCGTGCGGGGCGGGGCATTTTTCGATTTTCCATTCGGAGGCGAAGCGTTCGTCCCAGTGGATATCGTAAGCAAGGACGCGCATACCGAACGCCTTCGCGCGCATCGCCACCTGTCTGCCGATGCGCCCGAGACCCATAATTCCGAGCGTTTTCCCGTGGAGTTCGCGTCCGGCAAGGCGTTTCCACCTGCCGCTTTTCACGAGTTCGTTTTCCTGCGTTATGTTCCTTGCGAGGCAGATCATCAGCCCGAAGACGTGCTCGGCGACGGTCACGTCGTTGACGCCCGGGGTGAAACACACCGGGACCTTGAGTTCGGTCGCGGCGTCGAGGTCAATTCTGTCCAGTCCTATGCCGTACTTGCTTATGACCTTCATGGAGGGAAGGGCTTTGAGGATGACCGCGCGTGTGATTTCGTCGTCGCCGCAGATCATGCCGTTGATACCTTCGACGAGTTCGAGCATGCGTGACTCGTCGAGGGGGCCGCGCCCGCGGACGATTTCGTAGCCCTGGGCGGCGAGCATTTCGTGGTGTCTGCCCGGGTTGTCCTGGAAGGAGGTTGTGGTTATCAGCACTTTCATAGTTTGATCAGAGGCGCCGCGGAATTGGGTTCGGTGCGGCGTTCATATGGAGGTGACGGAGAAGCCGCCGTCCACGATCAGGTTGAGGCCGGTGATGAAGCTGCCGGCGGATTCGGATGCGAGGAGGAGGGTTGCGCCGGCTAATTCGTCGGCGTTACCGAAGCGGGACATAGGGGTGTGGGCTTTGATCGCGGCGGCGCGTTCTTCGGTCATGAATCGCAGGTTCTGTTCCGCGGGGAAGAAGCCCGGGCAGAGTGCGTTGACGCGGATGCCGAGGGGCGCCCATTCGCGGGCGAGGTTCTGAGTGAGATTGAGCACGGCGGCTTTGCTGAGGCTGTAGGTGAAGACCCTGCTGAGGGGACGGACGGCGGACATGGAGGTGACGTTGATGATGGAGCCTTTCGATTTGTATTTAATCCAGTGGGCGCCGATTGCCTGGCAGGCGCGGTGCACCGCGAGGACGTTCGTGGAGACGATATGGTTGAACTCGTCGTCTGCGATTTCGAGGTAAGGGGTCGGGGAGTTGACGCCCGCGCCGTTGATCCAGACGTTGACGGCTCCGAACCAGTCGAGCACGGCGGGTATGATCCGTTCGAGGTCATGTTTTTCGGTGACGTCGGCTTTAAGGAAGCGGGCGGTTTCGGGTGAGCTTTTCCATTGCGCGAAGTGCGCGTTCGCCTTTTCCTCTTTGCGTCCGACGAGCACGATTCTGCAACCGGCGTTATGGAGGGTTCCGCCCATGGCGCCGCAGAGCACGCCGGTGCCTCCGGTTATCACGGCGACTTTTCCCTCCAGGGCGAAGAGTTCCCTGTAAAAGTCGCCCGTGGTGTTTTTTGCCATTGCCGTTCCTTCCGTCGGAGCGTTCCGCGCCCGTGCCTGCGATGTTCAAGGGGGGGCGATTGCAGAGCGCTGATTTACAATCTTTTCACGTAGATGATGTTGTACACGTCGCGGCTCATCAGTCCAGACCAGGTTGTGGCGCGTGTCCGCGAGAAGACGGAGTATCCGAGCTTGTCGTAGAAAGGGACACCCATCCTGTGGAGGGAGGAAGTGCCGAGGTGGACGCCCCTCACGCCGAGTTTTTTGAGGTGCTCGTGGAAGGCGTTCATCAGTTTTCCGCCGGCGCCCATGCGTCTGAAGCCGTCGGCGATGTCTATGTGGAGGTGGGCGGGGTAGATTTCGAGAGGGGGGGGGAGGTATTCACCCCTGAGCATGGTCAGGACGTGGCGGCGGAGGTAGCGGGCGGTTTTGCGGTCTATGTTATACTCTGCGCGCGCCATTTTTTTCAGGATCGCGGGGGCGATACTGACGCGCATCGTGCGGACGTAGCGAGCGGTGTCCGCGCATCCGAGGAGGTACCCGACGGTTCGTCCGGCGGACACTGCGACGAAAGCCGATTCGGGTTCGTAGTCGGAGTAGTACAAGGTGAGCATGTCGTTGAACAGTTCCGGGTCGTTGAAGTAGTCGTCAAGGGGATCGCCGCCGAGTGCGGTGGCGAAGCAGATTTCGCGGACTCTGTGGCGGTCACGGGGTCGGTATTTTCGGATGGAGATTTTTCCGGTTTGGGTCATTGGCATGGGGTCGCGTGGCGGGGTGGGGTTGTTGGCGCTTAGTCCACGACGATCAGCTTGTTTTTCACGTCGCGCGACTGGGTTCTCGCCCCCCACTCCACGTGAGTGGTTCCGAGCGAGGTGAGGGTTTCCTCCCTGCGCCATGCGGCGAAGGGGTTGGAGCGCCTGTAGACTCTGATCAGAGCGCTTCCGACTTCGGTGTTGCAGCACCAGGCGCGGTGTCCGTTGGGGTCGAAGTACTCTGCCTCGATGAGGTCCTGGTTGCGGCAGGTTATTTCCATGTCTATGCGCACGGTGGCGGAGCGGGCGTTGACGAACCATTCGCCGAGCCGCCGCGCGCTTTTGGTCATGAGTATTTCGTGCGGGTTTATGAGGTGGCATTCCCTGTCGCCGTACTTGAGATATATGAGATGGATGGGGGGCAGGTTAATGCCGAAGCGGCGCACCTTGGCGACGAGGGACTCCATGACGGCGCGTTCGTCCTCGTCGAACCTGCAGCAGTGCGCCCATGCCCATTCGCGGGCGTGTTCCCTGCCCCAGAGGTGGGTCTGGTCGCCCGGGTCGCCGCGGAGTTCGAAGGTTCTGCCGTCCGCCTCGATTGTTCCCGTGAAGGTCGTGTTGAGGTGCGGCGAGAGCACGGTGGTGTCGGTGAACTGCCGGGCGTAGAGTATTCTTGGGAAATGGAGGAAGACCTGTGGTGAAGGCTCGAAGGTGAGGTCCCATGAGGCGGAATGACCCGCGCCGGCGATGTTTCCCGAGAGGGCGCCGTTGGTCAGGAGGTTGGCGCCTATCCGCAGGCTGAAGGGGCGTGAGGACGCTTCCGCGTCATGTGTGGGATACTTTCTGGTTATGCCGAAGTTTTTGTCCTGCTGTTCGAAGTCGAAGAAGGAGAACCAGACGGCGAAGCAGGTGTCGCCTTTGCCCTGGGCGGGCGCGGTGAGGGTGTACCTGATCCAGAAACCCGTTTTTGTTGAGAGGTTATTGAGTGTGAGGTAATAGACCTCGTAGTGGTTTCTCGTTCCGCGTTTCCACCTCAGCTCGTTGGCTTCGTCGGCGTTGCCGATTCCCATAATCATCCCTCCCCGCGCCGCCCGCGGACGGTTTTTTCTGGTTGTTATTATATCACCGATTTGCGGCGGGCGGGGTTGGATTGTATGGACGGTATGGACGACATGGACGGTATGGACGGTATGGGCGGAGCGATTGGCGCGCGTTCCGGGCGGCGATTCAGGGTCTGCGACATAAAAGTGGGGAAGGGGAGATGTTCACCCGACGGCTGATTCGCCGGATTGTTTCTCTTTCGCCCGTGTGCTATGATACCGGCTTATTCGTGAAGAGAGAATAATCCGGCGGATGAATCAGGAGGCGTGGTGATCGAGGATGGGAAACGGCGACGCATCCATGTACGGGGAGCACGTGAAGCCCGCGCTGGCGAAGCTGCTGAGGACATTGAGGCTGGACGTACGCTACGTGCGGGCTGGTGGTGATTACCTGTACTACCGGGACGAGGGCGGGGGGGAGGCAGGCGTGCTTGATCTTGCTGGGGGTATGGGGGCGACGATGTTCGGGCACAATCACCCGGAGTTGATCGAGGAAAAGCGGCGGTGCATCGAGGAAGGGGCGCCTTTTCACGCGCAGGGTTCGATAAGGGAGGAGTGCGGAGAGACGGCGAGGATGCTTTCGGAGCTTTTTCCGGGGAAAGAGGAAAGGATCGTCATTTTCACGAACAGCGGGACGGAGGCGGTGGAGGCGGCGCTGAAGCATGCGGAACTCAACCGGATGAGGCGGATAGAGGCGCTGTGGAAAAGGATATACCGGAACCACAACGAGGTGAGGGAATACTGCCGGCTGCACAGCGAGGTGCGGCTGCCGCGGGAGTTTGCGGAGAAGGGTCCGGAGGAGTTTTTCGCCTGTATTTTAGAGCAGGGACGGATGCTTCAGGAGCTTCCGCCGGTGGTGATCGCGGCGGAGCGCTCGTTCCACGGGAAGACCACGGGTTCGGTGCGGATCACGGGGAACCTGATGTACAGGGAGGCGTTCAAGCGGTTGAGCGGCATTGACGCCCGGTTCGTGGAGTTCGATTCGCTGCCTGCGCTGGAGAGCGCCGTGTGTGAATCGTTCGTGCCCGTGAAGACGCTCGAAGTTTCGGACGGGCGGGTGAGGGTGAAGGAGGAAAAATTTCTCAACGTGTGCGCGCTGATCATCGAGCCTGTTCAGGGGGAGGGAGGCATACACGTTGCGTCGGAAGGATACATGGAGGGGATCGAGCGGTTGAGAAAGAAGTACGGTTTCGAGTGGATACTCGACGAGATACAGACGGGGATGGGGAGGACGGGGAAGCTCTTCGCGCTGGAGAATTATTCCATCGATCCGGACTCCGTGGATTACGTGCTGATATCGAAGGCGCTTGGGGGCGCGGTGAGCAAGATCGGCGCGATGATGGTTCGCAAGTCCATACACGATCCGCATTTCGGGATACTCCACACTTCGACGTTTGCCGAGGATGCGGAATCGGCGCGGATGGGGAAGAAGGCGCTCGAGCTGCTGACGGCTGACGGCGGCAGGCTCATGAAGGAGGCGTCGGCGAAGGGGAAGAATTTCATCGGCAAGCTCAAAGCGCTGAAGGAGAAATACCCCGGAGTGGTGAGGGACGCGAGGGGGATGGGGCTGATGATCGGCTTAGAACTCGAGCCGCAGGGGCACAACTGCTCGCTTTTTTTCAGGCGGACGTCCGAGCAGGGGATGCTCGGGGCGATGCTGTCGGGGTATCTTTTCCACGAGCACCGGATACGGACCATGCCGCCGCTGAACACGATGGTATCGCGCAAGCCCGTGAACATCATACGGATCGAGCCGTCGGCGTACATCACGGAAGCGGAGATAGACAGCGTCGTGAGCGCCTTGGACAAGGCGTGCGAGATAATCTCGCGTTCCAACGCGTTCGAGTTTTCGAAGTTCATAGTCGGGGCGGAGACGCCCGGCGAGGAGAGGGTGGTCGAGGATTTTTCAAAGCCTGCGAAGCAAGCGGCGCCGGATCCATACCTTGAGAGCGCGCGCAGGATGGCGTTTCTCATTCATCCGCTGGACATCCACCAGGTCGCCGACCTGTTCGACCCGTCCCTGAACAAGCTTGGGAGGGAAAGAGACCCGGTTACGGGGAAGAGCCAGCGGGAGCGGTACTGGGACAGGATCGTGGCGCTGATAGATTCTTTCGTGTTCCGGGACGTGACGGTGCGCTCGCCGCGGACGGGGGACGCCGTGAACGCGAAGTTCATCGCGTTTCCGTACACGACGCAGCAGATGGTGGAGTTGAGGCGAGAGCGTCCCGAGGAGCTTGTTGGGGGGCTTCAGAAGGCTGTTGATCTGGGCGCGGAGTTAGGCGCATCCATAGTCGGGCTTGGCGCTTTCACGTCGATCGTCACGAACAACGGGACGGCGCTGGACAACACCTTTGTCCGGATCACGAGCGGGAACAGTTACACGACGGCGCTGGTGTGGCAGTCGGTGCTCAAGGCAGCCGAGTACGCCCGCCTCGACCTCGGCAAGGTCACCGCCGCGGTTGTGGGCGCCGCCGGCAACATCGGGAGCGTCACGGCGAGCCTGTTGGCGGAGGATATTCCGAGGCTGATCCTGATCGGGCGCAAGCGGCGGGGCGCGCTCGATGATCTCGAGCGCGCCGCGGTCGGTATCTATTCGGACACGATGGATATCATCCGGACAACCAAGCCCGAGGACCTGCGGGGGCTGCCGCGCGCGGTCGCGCAGGACCTTCTTGCTCCCTTCAGCGTGCTCGGTTCAAGAGAGTACAGGTTCCAGGAAGGCAGAATAAACGAATTTATAGACGGGAACTTTTCCGGGAAGGACCGTGATATAGGGCACCTGCTGAAGTCGCTATTTTTCGTGCGGATGGATCAGGGGATCGGGGAAAAGCTTTACGAGGCGATCCGGCTGAGGTT
>JBFMFE010000017.1:0-7009 GCA_040752295.1 bacterium | reverse complement strand
TCAGTTCCCTCGCCCTGTTTCTTGCGGAGAGGACCGCCATCATGATGCTTTCGGTGCCGCCGGACGTGAAGTTTCCGACCGCGTCCGCGCCGCCGCGGAGGAGGTCCGCCGCCATTGCGACCACCTCGTTTTCGAGTCTCAGGAGGCTCGGGTAGGTCAGCGGGTCGAGCGCGTTTTCGGTGAGGTACATAGTGTAGGCTTCGTGTATGACGTCCCTGAGGTCGTCGGACGCCTCGTACACGTACCCGAAGACTTTTCCCGAGCGCCAGTCCATGTCGTTGCTCTTGTAGGATCGCAGGATTTTCATTATGTCGTCGCGCTTCAGTCCTTTTTGGGGTATCTTCATCGTTGAGTCCTCCCTGCGGCGGGCGGCGTGCGCGAAGTCCGCGCGGGGTCACCGCCGGTATATTATCGCCCAGAACAGCAGCAGCCACAGCGCGGCGGCGGGGAGGAGGAACGGGTCGGCGGCGGCGGTTTCCATGTGCTCCCTGCGCCTTTCCGGGGTTCTTGCGAGCGTGAAATAGCGCGCGAGACCGGCGAGGACGGGGAGGGACGTGACGGTCAGAAGGCGGGAATCGTACTTGTGGACGTTTTCGAGCGACGCGCTGTAGACAAGATAGGAGGCGAAGGTCGCCAGCCCCAGCGCCGCGAAGAGGAGGGTTTCCGGCGGGGCGGGTCCGCGCCCGGAGTCGAACAGTCTCTTGCCGGCGGCGATGTACATCGCCAGAAGCGCCACGCAGGGGAAGACCCACGGGGACGGCGCGACGCCGACCGCCGCGGCGCCGGCGCAGACCCTCAGGAGCATCCCCGCGGCGATGGTCATGAGGTTGACGAGCGGGATTTTCTTGAGGAGGAGCGAGTAGGCGGTCATCAGCGCCGCGTACGCCGCGAGGCAGAGTCCGAGTTCGGCGCGGAAGGCGAAAGCCGCCGCGAGCGCCGCCGCCTCGAGCGCGCAGCCGGCGAGGAGGTACGAACGCGCGCCCGCCCGACCCGACGCCAGCGGTCTGCGTCGCTTGAGGGGATGCGCCGCGTCCGCCGCACTGTCCGCGACGTCGTTGACGAGGTACATCCCGCTCGCCGCCGCGCAGAACAGCGCGAACGCCGCCGCGGAGGCGATCATCGAGTGAGGGTCGGCGGCGCGCCCCGAAAAAAAAGCCGCCGCGAACACGAGCAGGTTCTTCGCCCAGTGAAGTGGTCTGAGCGCGGCGGCGAAACCGATCCTACTCACCCGCTTCCGCCGGCGCGATGAGGTGCTTTTCGTACCATTCCATCGCGTGCGGTTTTATCTGGTTGGGAAAGAACAGGTGTCCGCCGGACTTCTGCCACACGACCTTTTTCGGCTCGCCCGCCGCGGCGTGAAATTTCTCCGCGCACTCCCGGGGCACCACCTGGTCGTCCTCGACGTTGTAGAACAGCACCGGTCTCGGCGCGAGCCTGCTCACGAACTCCAACGGGTCGAAGTAGCCCAGCTTTTCCTCGAGAAGCCCCGGATTCGCCGCGGCGATCTCCTTTATCTTCGCCGTGCCGCCGAGTTTGATGCCCTTGAACAGGCAGTCCAGCCCGCCGCCGCCGAGCGTGAAGACGGCGGTTTTCACGCGCTCGTCAGCGCCGCAGGCTATGGCGCCCACTATGGCGCCCATGCTTATGCCGAAATAACCGATGCGCGTGGCGTCAAGCTCCTCACGCGTCTCCACGAAATCGAACGTCCTGAACACATCGAAGACGGCGCGGCGGAACGTCGCCTCCGCCCTGTCGAGGTCGTTGAAATCCTCGACGAGGTTTCCCTCGCGGCCGCCGTGGCTCGGCAGGTCAATGGCGACGGTGGCGATTCCGCGCTCGGAGAACGGCTCGTAGAGTCCAGCGAAGATGAAATTCGCCTTGTCCTGCATGTAGCCGTGCATCATAACGACGACGGGGAACGGTGGCGCGTGACCGCCGCCCGCGGGGAGCGTCATCACGCCGGGGACCCTCTCTCCCTCGAGGTTGACGAAGGAGAATCCGATCACCTTGAAACCCTCGCCGTCCTTTTCGTCCGTCACCGCGGCGTCGAGGGGTGTCTTCGAGTCGTAGGCGTACCATGCGGACTCCGCAGCGGGCGCCGCGGGCGGTTGATGCGCGGCGGGCGCGTCCTCCGCGCGCGGGGCGGCGCGCCACGGAAACGACAGGGCGCACAGCGCTGCGGCGGCGAACGTATAGCAGCGGATTCGAGCCTTCAAACGGCGATTTTTCATGTCTTACTCCTCAGTCGTTAATTTCCCACGCGGATATTCTACACTTATTGCCCGCGTCGTTCACGGGGAGCATGAACAACCCGTCATTGCGCCACGAAATCGCGCGCGTTCCTGATCTTCACCTTCAAAAGCACGAGCGAGGCGGCGGCGAGGCACGCCGCGCCGATGATGAAGATGACGCGGCAGTGGATGGTGGCGGCGAGAAGCGTGCTGAGGGCGCCCGAGACGATCAGCCCGACGGCGCTTCCAAGCCCCGTGGTCGCGCTCAGAAGCCCCATGAATTCGCCCACTTTGTTCTCGGGCATGAGCGTGGGGGCTATCGCCGCCATAAGAACGAACACGACGCACAGTCCGGCGGACGCCGCGCCGAGCACGAGCGCCGTCGTACGCAGCGGCTCCTCCCTCAGCATACCGAGTTTCCCGAGCATGTCGCCCGATCCCCCGCCGCAGGGGTCGGGCGAGCCGGCGAGGCATTCGGCGTAGTCGTACTCCGCTTTGAAGCCGGACACGCCGCCCGCCGCGGGGGCGCCGGTGACGGCGGCGGGCGCGCCGGCGGGTCTCGCGTTCGGCCGTATGAGAAAATACCCCGCCACCATCGCCGCCATTGTGATAAGAACCCCCGCCATGAGCAGCCCCTTGCGGCTCACCCTGTCCCCTAAAATCCCGACGGGGACGGCGAGCGCCATCACAACGACGGGCAGAACGCCGAGGGCGAGCGCGGCGGTGTCCAGCGGCACCCCCATGTCGCTGTCCATGAAGCGGGTGAAGAACTTCACGAAACCCTGAAGCCCCATCCAGAGAACGAAATTGAACACCATGAACCAGAAGAGGTCCCTTCGCTCCCTGAGGTCGGAGACAAGCCCGGCGAACCACCTGATGAAACCCTCCCCGCGGGGCGTCTGCGCGCCTGTCTGCGCGCGGACACGCACCGGCAGACCGGGCGGGGCGGTTGTGTCCTCGCGCGTCGCCGCGACGGTCGTGAGCGCGAAGAGCAGCAGCAGCGCGCCCGTCGCCCCGAACGGAAGGTAGCGATACAGGCTCGGATAGGCGCACTGGTCGCAGAGGATGCCGCCCACCACGGCGTAGCCCGCGATCGTGCCCACCGCGCCGAAAAGCGAGAAGAACGCGTTGCACGTGGAAAGCTTCTCCGGGGGGGTCACGTCCGGCACGAGCGCGTAGTAGGGAATGGACATCCACACGACGAAGAAATAAACGATGACCTGCACGGCGACGACGAGGGCGAGATCGTTCAAAAAGGGGATGACGCAGTAAAAGACCGCCGCGGCGACGGCGCCGGACAGTATGAACGGCGCGCGCCTGCCGATGCGTGTGCGCGTGCGGTCGCTAAGGTAGCCAAAGAGCAACCCAAGCACGATCATCAACTGCCCCGTGTTCAGCACGACGCTCGCCTCGAAATCGGTCATGCCGAACGGGCTGAAGCAGTTGACGCGCTTCGTCAGGTAGTTGGTCATGAACGCCCCGTCCACCGACCAGAACACAACGATGCCGACGTTGATCACGTTCAACAGCATCATCTGGTGTATTTTCGTCACCGTTTTCATCGCGGTGAACCCCCATGCCCTTCAGCGCGCCGCCGCCGGGCGCGTTCCGGGGTCTTCGGAAAATCAGCGTCAAGAATAGCACACCGGGGCTTCGATTTAAAGACGCGCACGCGGTCTTCTGCGCCGCCGGCGCTCATGGTAAAGGCAGAGCGGCGCTGAAGCGGCGGGGAAGGCAAAGCGGCAATGGCTCGCCGCAGTCCGGGGTCTGTCGGCAGACAGGCAGGCGCAGACAGGCGCCCCAAAATTCAATTTTCAAGCCCAGACCCCATTCTCCCCAGACCCCATTCTCCCGACAGACCCCATTCTCCCGACCCCATTCTCCCTATATTTTGTTCAGAAACGCCGCGACGTTTTTCCGCCATTCGTCGAACCGCGCCCGCGGCCGGCCGACAGCGGCCTCATAGCCGAGCGGTCCCTCAACCGGGCGTTTCGTGTAGTCGTACTTCGGCGATAGCCGGTACGCCTCGCCTTTTTCCTTCCATTCCCGTTTGTCGGTCACAGAGTCAAGCAGGCTCAACCCTAGTGTCTGGCTGGGATACATCTTCAGCACATCCATCCTCAAGTCATACAATTCCTTGTCGAGCGGAGTGTAGAGCGTGACAGAGTCTTCACGCGGAAGGAGTTTGTTAACGCGCAACTTGCCCTGATACATGTTTGAGGACGAGAACTCATAATGCGCCGCGCCCGGTATTCGCTCCGTGAGCAGCGCCGCCATCAGCGATGTGACGTCGTGGTCTATGTGGCCGCCCTCGTAGGCCATGGAAATGATTTCCGCCGGCTTCAAGCGTTCAGCGATTTTCAGCAGGTCGTTGAAAATTTCTTCGAGATGCTTATACGCGCCCATGTCGGGATAGCCCAGAAAAACCAGATTCTCCTGCGGCACTCCGATTCGTTCCATGACACTGCGCGATTCCTTCTCCCGCACCTGAGCCGGCACGAACAGCGCCCCATCGGTGATCCACACTACATGCACTGCCCGTCCTCTGCGGAGATCCATTGCCATTTTCGCAATGATGTCCGTCTCGTCGTCCTGATGCGCGAAAATGTAGAGAACGTTTTCAGGCTCTTTTACCGTTTCTCCGCTGTCCGCTTCCAAACACAATCCAACAGCAGTCGGCCACAGGTACATCACTGCAATTAACAGAAGCCTTACTGACCGGATCATTTCATCAGTCCTCTTTTCGTAATATTATTATATCTCGAATCCTTTTTGGCGGGGGATAATATTCAACCGACTCTCTCCATAGACGAATGGTGTTACAGTGGTCTTGAACTGTTTATGCTCGATTTCTTGCTGAATACCTCCTCGTGTTTTTCAGGCTCAATGACTGTTCATCCATTTCTCCAGTACGTCCAGAACTTCCGGAGTCATGGGGTCGGCAAATAATCCATAACAGGCTTGTCGAACATTTTCAGTTCCTTATCGTCTACCTGGACTTTCGCATTTTCAGTAAAGGATGCGAGGACTTGCTACACACTGTGACGCTTCGTTTAGATGGAATTTTATCAAGGTCATGGGGAAAAAGGGGTCTGTGGAAAAAGGGGTCTGGAAAAAGGGGTCTGTGGAAAAAGGGGTCTGTGTGGAAAAAGGGGTCTGGAAAAAGGGGTCTGAGCTTGAAAATTGAATTTGGGTGTGGAAAAAGGGGTCTGGGAAAAAGGGGTCTGAGCTTGAAAATTGAATTTGGGAGTGCCCGTCTGCGCTTGCTTGTGCCGTTGGCGCCTGTATACGTGCCTGTCTGCCGCCTGCCTGTGCGTTGCACCTGTCTGCCAGCCAGGCAGGCGCAGACAGGCATCTCCGTATGCCGCCGCCGAATCTGATGTTTTTGACTTTCACCAGAATCTTTTTTAAGTGGGACAGGCATCTTGCCTGTCTGAAAAAGATCACCTTGTTTTCCTTTATTTTTGCAAACCTCAATAAATATCAGCCTGATGTGACTGCCTGTGTCTGTCTGCCTGCCGCCTGCCTGTGCGTTGCACCTGCCTGCCGCCCCCTGTCTGCCGTGCTCGGCACAGGCAGGCAGCGGGGCAGTCAGGCGGCAAAGGCATGCAGCGCGCAGGCAGACCTGTCTGCACAGACAATCAAAATTCAATTTTCCAGCTCTGACCCCATTGCTGCTGACCCCATTGCTGACCCCATTGCTTGAAATTCAATTTTCCAGGTCTGACCCCATTGCTTGCCTGACCCCATTGCTTGCGTGGATGACTCGCCGGAGGGAACACACGCGTACGCGTACGACGACGTCTACCGTCTCACGGCGGCGGACCACCCCGGGGCGATGGAGAACCGCATGCCTGACGAGAGTTACTCGTACGACGCGGTGGGCAACCGGCTCTCGTCGCTCGGCGCGCGCGTCATGCTCGGCGCGCTGAGGAAGGCGGAGTACGAGTACGACGACGGCTACAGGCTTGCGACCGATTCGGTATATGTTTACAAATACGACCGGCGTGGTAATATGATAAGCAGGGTTCGTTCCGCCGACGGATTGCGGTGGGAGTACGACTACGACGCCGAGGACAGGCTTGCGGAGGCGCGGCGGTTTCCGGGGTTCGCGTCGGGCGGGGAGTTTTTCGCGACGGGCGCGCCCGACGTCGTCGCCGTGTACGCCTACGACCTCCTCGGTCGGCGCGTGTCAAAGACGGTGAACGGCGCGGCGCGAAAGTACGTGTACACCGGGTGGAACGTCGCGATGGAGCTTGACGGGCGCGACAGGGTGGTCGCGAGGTACTACCACCTTCCCGGCGCGCTCGACCACCCCGTCGCGATGGTGCGGGGGATGGACGAGAACGGACAGGGCGGGCAGACGTTTTACTACCACTACGACGAGCGGGGGAGCGTGGTCGCGCTGACGAACGAGGCGGGTGAGGTCGTACAGAGGTATGAGTACGACTCGTTTGGGAATATGACGCTCGTTGAGGGCGGCATCGCGAACCCGTACACGTACACGGGACGTGAGTGGGACGCCGAGACGGGGCTGTACTATTATCGTTTCCGTCACTACGACCCCGAGACCGGGCGTTTTCTTCAGACCGACCCCGTGTTCGACCTCGACGCCTACAGCTACGCCGGCAACAACCCCGTGAACTACACCGACCCGTTCGGGCTTAAGACGGCGGGGGGAGTGGGCGGCGGAGGAAAAACAAAAGACATAAAGGTATTCAGGTATTTTTATCCAAAGGTATTTTGTGACAATTCTGGTTGCTTTATGGTTGAGATAT
>JBFMFE010000016.1:0-13695 GCA_040752295.1 bacterium | reverse complement strand
GCATCGCCCTGTCCTGGGGCGTGAAAAGTCCCGCGTCGTATTCCTCCAACGGGAACCCGCCGCCCCCGCCGATCTCGACGCACTGCGGAGGCGAGCCTGTGTGCCGCGCGCTCCAGCCCCGCGCGCGCAGCCTGCGCGCAAGCTCACTTCCACCGGTCTTCAGCCGGGTCGCTCTGACGTAGAGGGGGAGGGGCGAGTTCGCGGCGGTCAGTACGGCGCGGCAGGTCTCGGCGCCGAAGCGGCTCGCGAGCCTGCGCGTCAGCCACGGCGGGTGCGAGGTCTCAAGCGCCAGTTTCTCGACCGGGTCGGCGATGCCTGCCGTGAAGTCGCGCAGGTTCGAGCCGGCTGCCGCCCTCAGGCAGGCGTTGAGGAACCCCGCCTCGGGGCGAGTGGCGAACCTCCCGGCGAGTGCGACGTGTTCGTTTATCGCGGCGTACGCGGGCACGGCGTCCATGAAGAAAATCTCGTATGCCGCCATCAGTCCGATGAGCTTCGCGTCTGCGCTCGTTTTCAGCCTGCCGCCGGCGCATTCCTTCAGAACGTGTTCGAGGAGCGCGAAGTTCCGCAGGACGCCGTACGTGAGAGCCGTGATCTTTCTCTTTTCGTCCGTCGGGATTCCGCCCCCGCGCAGCGCGTTCGTCACCACGACGTTGGAAAACGCGCCGTGCCTGATGACGCGCTTCAGCAGGGCGAACGACGTTTCGCGGTAGCCCCGCCCCTGCGCCGCGCCCGCGCCTTTACCCCTTTTCACGCGCGTCTCCGCTCTTTTTGCATACGGCAACCCGGGTCCGCCCCGGCGATGAGGTTTCTTACGTCCGGGCGCGGCGTCTACGGCGTTAACACCTTAAGCCCCGTGCATGCTTCAATGAAGTCGAAGTCGCTGTCTTTGTGGAGGAGAACGAGGTCGTTCTCAATACAGACGGCGGCTATGATGCAATCCACCGTACTTCTCACCGTCCTGCCCTTTTTTCTACATTCACGGTAAATACGGGCTGCGTCCAGGTACGTCTCGATGCCTTTCGGTCTGTAGATTGGAAATTCGAGAAGGATGCCTTTTACGTTCTGAAAATCCCGGTCGCTCCGGATGCCCTGGAGGATTTCGGTAAGGATTATATCCGTAATCGAAACGTCATTATCGTTGTCAATGAGCCTGCCGAGAGCCTTGCTCTCGCGGGAGTTTACGCCCCTGAGAAAATCCACCCAGACGCTCGTGTCAACGAGGATCATGACCTGCTTTTTCTCATTTCGCTGAGGTTCCCGGTCCACTTCACCTTCCCCTCGAGTTCGAGAATCTTTTTTCTCCTGATCCTGCTCACGAGCTCTGACAGGGCGTAATTCACAAGCTCCTTTTTGGTTTTTTTTCGCGCGAGTTTCATCGCCTCTTCCACCAGCTTTTCGTCGAGTTCGATGTTTGTCCTTATCATGCCTGCGCCCCCCTCCACGGCTTTATACACAAAATATAGTATTTTTTTGTGTATAAGGCAACGAGCCCGGTGTTTCGGGCAGACCCTGTCCGGGATAAACGTCCGCGTTATATGTTGTATCGCCCCGCGGCGCACATGGCGAGAAGGCTCAGCCACTCCGCCGCCTCTATCGCCGCGCCGAACACGTCGCCGTTCACGCCGCCGATCTTCCTGTGCGCGAGGATGACGAGCGCGACCGTCGCCGTCGTCACGCAGCCGATAAGAAGAAGAATCTGCGACGGCGTCGCGACGAAAACCGCCGGGGCGAGGAAGAAAACGGCGGTGGGGACCGTCGTTCTGCCCCGCACGTTGTTCACGAGCGCGGCGCCAAGCCCCGAGCCGGCGGCGCGGAGCGACATCACAGCCGTGAACGGCGTCGTCAGCCGGGCGGCGGCGGGGGCGAGCAGGAGCGCGGGCGCGAGCGCGCCGCCGGAAAGCTGCGAGATGAAGACGATCTTACCGGCGATGAGCACGATACCGGCAGCCGTCCCGAACGCGCCGATGCGGCTGTCCTTCATGACGCCGAACCGCTCCTGCGGCGTGCCGCCGGCGAGAAAACCGTCCGCGACGTCCGTCATCCCGTCGAAGTGAAGGCACCGCGTGACGATCAGCCATGCGGCGACGGTGACGACCGCCCCTGCGCCCGCGCCGGCGATTTCCCTCGCCCCCAAGCCAGCCCCGGCAAGCACTGCCCCGATCATGTACCCGACGACCGGATAGAAAGCGACGCTGTCCGCCGCGGCGCGGTCGGACGGAGCGCTCGCGCGGACCGGAAAAACAGTCAGGAACGAAAGCGCCGTGACAAACCCCTCAAGCGCACGCTTGATAAAGTCCGCCAGGGAACCCTCCTTCGCGTTCCGGCGCCGTCAGCGCCTCTCCACGCCCGCCTCCCCGAACGACGCCATCTCCCTGAACATTCTCAACGACGCCTCGATAACGTGCAACGCGACGGCGCCGCCGGTCCCCTCGCCCAGGCGCATCCCAAGGTCGAGTATCGGACTCATGCCCAGAAAATCGAGCACCTTTCCGTGTCCGTTCTCGGCTGAGCGGTGAGCCGCGAACGCGATCCGGGACGTCTCAGGGCACATCTTCCACGCAGCCGCCAGCCCGGCCGTCGAGATGAAACCGTCCACAACGACGATCATCCCCTCGGCGCAACCGCCGATTATCAGCCCGCAGATGCCCGCGATCTCGAATCCACCCACCTTCGAAAGAACGTCCAGCGCGTCGTCCGGGTCGGGACGGTTCACGCGTAGCCCCTCCTTGATGACCGCCGCCTTCTTCCGGACGCCTTCGTCGTCAAGCCCCGTCCCTCTCCCCGCGAGTTCGGACGGGTCAATCCCCGTTATAGCCGCGCAAACGGCGGCGCTGGGTGTCGTGTTGCCGATCCCCATGTCGCCGGTGATGAGCGTCCGGGCGCCGCCCGCCTTCAGTTCGCGGGCGGTTTCGATCCCCGCCAGCACCGCCTTCGCGGCGTCGCCCCGCGACATCGCGGGTCCCTTCGTGAAGTTCGCCGTCCCTTTCCCGACCTTCCTGATCAGCAGTCCCTCCGCCGGGGCAAGCTCCGCGGCGACGCCCATGTCAATGACCGTGACCCGCGCACCGGCGTGCCGGGCGAGCGCGCATATCGCCGCCCCTCCGCCGGTGAAGTTCTCAACCATCTTCGCCGTGACCTCCTGAGGGTACAGCGAGACGCCCTCCTCGACAACCCCGTGGTCGCCCGCCATCAGGGCGACGACCTTTTCGTCGAGCGCCGGCGCCGTCGTCCGCTGAACTGCCACGACGTGAGCGGCGATTTCCTCCAGCCTGCCAAGAGACCTCACAGGCTTGACAAGGTTGTCTATCCGCTCCCACGCGCGCCGCCGCCATTCCTCGTCCGGCGGCTGTATCCGTCCGAGCGTTTCACTTATGATCTTTTCCATGCAGTTCTCCTCCGTTCATCGCAGCAATAGAAAATTTTTCATCGCCGAGAGGCTACGCGCGAGGTCGTCCTCGCTGAAGACTTCGAGCGTGACGACGCCGGAAAAATCGTTCCTCATCAGAAACTGAACGAGGCGGCGGTGTTCGTCGTCGAGGGGATCGGACAGCGCGCGGTGATCCCATTTCCCGTCGTGCCTGTGCAGGTGAACCGCCCTTATGCGGTCGAAGTACCGCTCCGCCGCCGCGAGCAGGTCTTCCTTCCCCCACGCCGCGACGTGACCCGCGTCGAGGCACAGTCCGCCCCCCGCCGCTTCCATGACGGGTTCGAGATACTCCATCGGGTAATCGAGGTTCTCGAAACAGAAAATCTCCGTTTCCACGCCCTCGCCCTTGAGGCGCTCGAGCTGTTCCGCCGCGCGCCCCTGCCAGCGCTTCAGCGCCGCCTCATCGAGCGTCTTCCAGCCTTCCGCCGTCTCGTCTTCGGTTTCGAGCGGGACGTGCGCGACGCACGCGAGCGGAAGGAGCGGGCGGACCCGCCGGAAAAGCCCCTTCCACTCCGCCGCCGCTTTCTCCCGCTTTTCCCTGTCCGGATGCGCGATTCCAGCGTTCAGGGGAAAGTGCACCGTCCACGTGAAACCCTCGCGCGAGGCGCGGACGCAGAGGCGGTCCACTTCCTCCTCCGTCGGGTAAGCCGAGATTTCCGCGGATTCGAAGACCACCATCTCGACGTCTTCAACACGTCCGGCGAGCAGCCGCGCGTTGGTCTCCACGTCCGCGGGATGGACGAACGACGTGGCGCCGATCCGGAACGGCGCAAGGCACGGCGCCATAACCCGCCCCCTGATGCTTTTTCCCTTCAGTATGACCGGCTGCCCGCTCATCATACCGATTGCGACGTCCGCCGCCTCCGCCGCAGCCTGATTCAGCGTCCCCTGAAGCTCGACGAACCGCCTGACCGACGGAGAGGAGGGAATCACGCCCATCCCGATTTCGTTCGTAACCGCGATCAACGTCATGTTCTTCCGTGCGGCGGCGTTCAGCGCGCCGCGCAGTTCCCGCATGACTTTTTTCTCAACGTTTTCAGGCGGGCTTCCGGGGTTTCCATGAACCACGTTTGAAAGCCACAGCGTAAGGCAGTCAACGATCGCGACGTCCGTGGCGCAGCGCTCCAGCGCCCCGGCGGGGCGGAGCGGCTCCTCGACGGTCTTCCACTCCGGCGGGCGGTTCTTCCTGTGTTCCTCGATGCGAGCGCGCATCTCGTCGTCGCGCGCCTCGGCGGTGGCGATGAAAGTGACGTCGTCCGAAAACATGGACGCGATGCGGCAGGCGAGCCGGCTTTTTCCCGACCGCTGACCGCCGGTTATGAGGATTACTCTCTTCATCGCTCCGTCCCCGCTGAACACAGAAAGCCCGACAACAATGGATTTACAAACAAAGCTTTTATCGGCTTAAGCGATCAATCCGTATATTTCGTCCATATCGCAGTGATTTTCAACAAGCGAGGCGAGTTTTTCGAACTGTTCCCGGCGGAACCCGGCGTAGGCGAACGTCTTTCCCAGAGGGTTCAAGCCTTTTCTTTGCCTGATCTGGTTGATGAACGCGCGGCGCGTGGCGTCGTCGTCGAAAAAACCGTGAAAATACGTCCCTATCACGGAATGATCCGGCGACGAAACGCAGAGAGGCTCGTCCCCGCTGTCCACCAGCAACGCCACTTCGCCCGCGACGTCGGTTCGTCCCATGTGGATTTCGTAACCACGCACGAGGCACGAGTCGTCGAAAATCTCGCCATCGAGCATTCGCCGTTCCACGCGCCGCAGGATTTTGTCCCCCTCGATACGCGACACTATCGGCAGGAGACCTAGCCCGTCGGTCTCCGCGATCTCGCTCTCGATGCCGTGGGGGTCGAGAATTTTCCGCCCGAGCATCTGGTATCCACCGCAGACGCCCACAATCGCAACGCCGCGCCGGTGCAGGTCGCGTATCTTCTCGAACCATCCTGCCTGTTTTATAACAACCGCATCCGCAAGCGTCGCCTTGCTTCCAGGGATTATCACGCAGTCGCACTTGTCGAGCTCGTTGGGCGAGCGGGCGAAGCAGAGGGACACGTCCGGTTCCCGCGCGAGCGGGATGAAATCTGTGAAATTCGACATGCGAGGCAGGTAAACCACGCCGATCGTCACGTGGTCTGGCAATGTCGAGGTGGTAGTGAGAATGATCGGGACTGCGTCTTCCTCGTCCACCATGAGGTCGTGCGAGTATGGGATAACTCCGAGGACTCGCCGTTTGACCATCTTTTCGAATTTCCGTATACCGGGTTCAAGGAGCGAGACGTCGCCCCGGAACTTGTTTATGAGGAAGCCTTTTATCAAGGTTCTGTGGCGCGGCTGTACGAGGTCAAACGTTCCCTTCATCCATGCGAACACGCCGCCTTTGTCGATGTCACCCACGATCAATACGCCGGCCGCCGCGTGTTCCGCCATTGACATGTTCACGACGTCCCTCTGCTGAAGGTTTATCTCCGCGGGGCTTCCGGCGCCTTCCAGCACGATCACGTTGTATTCCGCCGCCAGGGAGTCGTACGCCCTGCGGACGATTTCCCGGTGCCTTTCGTGGTTTCCGTAGTAGTTCTTCGCGTCGCTGTTCCCCGCGGGTTTTCCCATCAGGATCACCTGCGAGCAGTTGTCGGCGGAGGGCTTGATCAGAATGGGATTCATCCTCACGTCCGGCTCCAGACCGCTCGCCTCGGCCTGGTAAACCTGCGCCCGCCCCATCTCGTGTCCTCCCGTTGTCACGAACGAATTAAGCGACATGTTCTGCGCCTTAAACGGCGCCACCTTAATTCCTTTTTCCCGGAAGATGAAGCAGAGCGCCGCCACGAGCACGCTCTTGCCGACGCCCGACCCCGTGCCCTGAACCATGATAGCCTTCGCTTTCCCGCTCATGTTTCAGCTTCTCCCGCGCCGGTCGAAGACCGGAAACAGCGAATCAGTCCGCGCAAACCCGGCACGCCGTCTGGTCTGTCCTTCACCGCAGTTTTTTCGCCACCCCGAAGCGAAGGGAAATCCCCGGCGCAGGGTAACTCCCCATCATCTTGTAATCGTTGTCGAGCAGGTTGTTCCCTTCAAGGAAATAGGTAAAGCGCGGAGACCTGTTGAATTCCACCCTTCCGTCGATAACAGTGTACCCGTCGATGCCGACGTTCGAGGAGCTGTTGTCGATGCTGCTCACGTGGCGTCCGCGTAGCGTCCACCCCCACCGGCTGCCGCCGCGGAACGAAATGGTCAGATCGAGCTGATCGGACGGTGCGCGGTTGATCTCCCGCCCCGTGTCGTAGTCCATCGAGTTTAGATGCGTGTAATTCAACGAATATTCCACGTTGCCGCCGGGGTAAAAAACCGCACCCGCTTCCACACCGGCTATTTTCGCCCGGCTCGCGTTGGACGGCTGATAAAACCACGGAGCTGTTTCCACCCATTTTATCATTTTCTTATACCTGTAAGAAAATCCGCAGAGATCGAAACGGAGTGACGAAGACGGTTGAAACCGGAAGTTTATCTCCCTGTTGGTGGAGTATTCCGGTTTCAAATCCGGGTTGCCCGCCGCCCACAGCGACGCCGGGTAATATAGATCATTGAAGGTGGGCGCGTGGAAATTCTTTCCCCACGACACCGAGGCGGAGGTCTTGCCGAGGACTCTGGTGAGCGTGATTCTCGTGGTGAACTCGCTGCCGAACGTCGAGTAATCGTCTACGCGCGCGCCGGCGGCAAGGTTTGAATCGTTTCCCAGCGGGATCATGGTGTTCACGAAAGCCGCCCGCAGGTTCCAGTTTTCGGAGATCGGCGCCGCGCTCGACTGGACGGTGGCGCCGCGGATTTCCTCATACTGCGCGCCGGCCACAACGTCCGTTTTTCTCAAACGCAGATTGTACTGAACATCGATTCCGTTCGTTTTCGCTCTGGTAAGCCCGTATTCGGGGAAAAGCGGATGCGGAGCCAAATAGGAAGTCGTATCGCTCGTCCCGTAGAGCTTGGCGGTGACTTTGCGCGTTTCGCTCCATTTTCTGTTCACTGAAAAACTGCCGAAAAAGAGATGCTCGTTCACACGGTTGTCCTCGTCGAGCGCGTCCGCCCAGCCGATCGAAAGTCCGTTTCTCGACTCGATCCACCGGACGTCCGCATCGTACGAAAGGTCCTCGCCGCCGAGCGAGAATCCGGCGGACAGAGTTCTTCTGCGGTAATCGTCATTGACGCGCAGTCCGTCGCTTTCAACGTTATTAAAAAACAGATGATAGCCCGCTCCGCCGCCGCTCATCCCGCTTGCGGTTAAGGACTCCTCCGAAGTGGAGTATGTTCCGTAAAAACTCTTCATCATCACAACTGGCTTTGCCGATGGCCTGCGCGTGATGATGTTTATAACCCCGTTCACCCCTTCGGAGCCGTAAAGTGACGACGCCCCGCCGCGCGCCACCTCTATCCTTTCTACGTCGTCGAGAGAAAAACTCGACAAATCCACCGCCCCGGAGGCGGGACTGTTGATCCTGTACCCGTTGAGAAGCATAAGGACGTGTGAGGATTTTGAGCCGCGCACACGAATGTCGCTCGCTTTTCCCATTCCTCCGTGCTGTTGGAACGTTAGCCCCGCGTACCCCTGAAGCAGTTCGCCGATGGACTGCGCCCCCGAAGACTCGATATCCTCGCGCGTCACGACGGTAACGTTCGCCGTGAGCTTCGATTCCGGCAACGGCATCCTCTCCGCCGTGAATATGAGCGGCTCCGTGCGCGTTTCCTCCTGCCCCGGCGCAAAACCGGTGACTGCGGCGAAAAACAACGCAAACAATACAATGAATCGTCTTTTCATCTCTTTTCTTCCTTTCCTTCCGGTTTTTGAACTTTGGGATACACCACGGGGATACCGCGCGACTCGTCGAAGAACACCATGCACTCCGCGCCGTAAACCTTCTCGATCCTCTCCGCCGTGATGACCTCCCGCGGCGCGCCCTCGACTTCCTTCCTCCCGCCGTTCAGCAGCAGCAGCCTGTCGCAGTACAGCGAGGCGAGGTTGAGGTCGTGAGTGGTCGCCACGATTGTGATGCCCCCGGTGTCACGCAGCCGCCGCAGGAGGCTGAATATCCCCGACTGGTATTTCAGGTCGAGGTGCGCCGTCGGCTCGTCCAGCATCATGACCTCGCACTTCTGGGCGAGGCACCGGGCGATCACCACCCGCTGCGCCTCGCCCCCGCTGAGCGTGTTGAAAAAACGCCCGCGAAGCTCCCACGTGTCCGTCGCCCTCATGCTCTCCTCGACCACGCGCGCGTCTTCCCGGTCCTCGAATCTCAGCCGGTTCACGTACGGCGTCCGCCCCATCGCCGCTATGTCGTACGCCGTGAAACTGAACTCCACCACCGTCTCCTGCGGCACCACCGCCACCTTCCGCGCGAGCGCGTTGAGCGTGTATTCCCCCAGGCGCCGTCCGTCCATGACCACGGCGCCCGATCTCGGCGGCATGTACCGGCTGAGAAGCCGGATCAGCGTCGTCTTGCCGGAACCGTTCGGACCGATCACGCCGTATATCTCGCCCCTCTCCACGGAAAAACTCAGGCTCTCGACAACGCGCCGCTCCCCGTAAGCCCCGGACAGTTCCTCGGCGAGTATCATCGGCGTCACTCCCCCTTCCTCCTTCATCCTTCCTCTCACATCCACCTCGATTTTCTTTTGAGGAGAACGAGGAAGAAGGGTCCTCCCAGAAGCGCGGTTATGACACCGACGGGAATCTCCGCGGGGCTGACGAGCGTGCGCGCCCCGATGTCCGCCGCTACGAGCAGCGCCGCCCCCATCAGCGCAGCGGCGGGGAAGACGAACCTGTGGTCGGGTCCCACCAGCGCCCGCGCCCCGTGGGGTACGATCAGCCCCACGAAACCGACTATCCCGCCCCCGGCGACGGCGCACCCCGTCAGTACGGACGCCGCGAAAAACATGAACCGCTTCACCCACTCCACGTTCACACCGAGGTGAAACGCGTCCTCCTCCCCAAGTACCAGCGCGTTGAGATCGCGCGAGTACCACATGACGCCCGCGAACACCGCCGCCGCGACGATCCCCAGCGCCCGGTTCATCCCGATCGTCGTCGTGTCCAGCCGCCCCATCAGCCAGAACAGCGCCCCGTGAAGCTCGCGCGTCATCAGCGACACTAAAAACATGATCAGCGCAGACCCCACAGCGTTCACTATCACACCCGAAATGATCAGGTTGTAGATGGACAGCCTCACCCCCACTTTCGAGAGATGGTAAACGAGGTTCATCGCCGCGAGCGCCCCGGCGGCGGCGAGAAGCGGCACGGCGGAAGGACCAAGCACAAGGGGCAGCGACAGCAGCGTGCCGAGCGTCACACCCAGCGCCGCGCCGGACGACACCCCCAGTATGAACGGGTCGGCAAGCGGGTTCCGCAGAAGCCCCTGAAAGATCGCCCCCGCCGTCGCGAGACACCCGCCAACGAGAATCCCCGTGATCACCCGCGGCAGCCGAAGCTCGAACAGTATCACCTCGCGCGTGTCGCTCCCGTCCGCCGGACGGGACCGGACCAGCATCTCCGCCACGCGCCTCGGGTCGGCGACGTGGAACCCCCTCCACGGCTTCCCCGCGCCGGCTCCGGCGCCGATGTCCACGGGTCCTATGCACAGCGAAAGCACCGTCAGCGCGGCGAGTAAGATAAGAAGAAGGAGCGGCGGTATCATTGACCGGGTTGGAGTCCTTCTCATCTGCCTCCTCCGCCGCTCCCGTGAATTCTTTCCTCGAGCGCCTCCAGCCCCTCGGCGATCCTCGGACCGGGACGAAGGTAAAGGTCTGGATTCACGTCTGCAAACACACGTCCCTCACGCACGGCGCGAATCCTGTCCCACCCAGGGCGTTTCAGTAGATGCTCAATCCGGTTCTGCTCGGCTTTCATGTAGGCGAGTATGATGACTTCGGGATCGCGGGCTATGATCAGTTCGTTGTTCACTTTCACGTAGCCTTTATCTATGTCGTCGAAAATGTTTTCAGACTGAAGCGTTCTCAGCACGTCCGCGATGAAGCTCCTGCTGCCGACGGTCATTACGGGGTCGTACCATAATTCGATATAAACGCGCGGGCGGAGTTTCCGTTTCGCGCACCTATCTTCAATCGTCTCGACCCGCGCACGCAACCCGGCGGTTCGCTTCTTCGCCTCAACAGAAGCGCCCAGCATGGCGCCGATCTCTTCGATGTTGCTCAGCACATCATCAACGGTCTCCGGAGAGAAATTTACTAAAGGCAACCCCATCTTCTTCATCTTCTGGTACAGCGGGTGCAGCGTGAACGTCTCGGCGAGTATGATGTCGGGCTTGAGGGCGACGATCTTTTCCAGGCTGGGATACATGTAGTAGCCGCCGACCTTTTCGATTTTCTTCGCCTCGGGAGGATAATCGCACTGCGTGGTCACGCCGACGAGCCTGTCGCCGAGACCGAGGAAAAAGACGATCTCGGTCATGCTCGGCGCGAGCGATATCACCCGGCGGGGCGGGGCGGCGCGTTTGCCATCGGCGGCGGCGGGCGGCGCCGGGCGCGCCGCGAGCGCCGCTGAAACGGCGAAAAAAACGAGTGTCGTCGCGCCGCGTTTCATTTTTCCTGCGTTTCGTTCCACCTGAAGGTGTACGGTATGACGACGGCGCCGCCGAATCCGGCGCATGACGGGATGGACGCGATGCGGCGCGCCGTTTCCTCGCCGGCGGCGCGCGCGAGCGCGTCCATGACGCGGTTGCCGGATGGGCGGGCGATTGTGATTTTCGGCGCGCCGTTTTCGAAGCCGATCACGGTCTCTCCCTTTCGCGAGGCGATGCCGCGGTCGCGCGCGAGCGACTGGACGGCGATTTCCCGCAGGAAGCTGCCTCCGAAAAGTTTTTTCAGTTCGGCAGCGCAGGCGGTGTCGCCGCCCGGCGCTGGGGAGGGGAGGGGGGCGGCGTCGCGCGCGCCGGTCGCGGATGCGCTTTCACCCGGGCGCGTGTTCTCCGCCGCGGGTTCAATCCCGGCGGATGCCGTTTCGCGGGGGACGGACGTTTCCGCCGGGGGGGGGCTTTTTACGCCAGCCGGTTCGGGCTGCGCGGCGGCGGGGACGGGAAGCGCTGCGGCGGGCGTCTTCGTTCTCTCCATTACATTTTTTTTCATCGCGCGCGGCGCGGCTCGCGGAGCGACGCATTCTTCAGCGGAGGACTTCCGCGCGGCGGCTGTCCGTTGTTCGCCGCTCGTGCGGACGAAAAGGATTTCAACGGGGATATACCGTTGAGCGTGGACTTCGGGGGTGGAGGCGCGGCGGAACGCCCCCGGAACCGGAGCGGAGAGCACGGCGGCGTGAAAAACAGCCGAAATGATGAGCGCGTTTCTTATGTTCATACTTCCGCGTCCGTCCATCTCAATAAAAAGGGTCTTTCCCTTCCGAGGAGGAAAAGACCCGTTTTTACGTTATCCCGAATCCTCAGGGAACAGCTGAAGACAGGGGATCAAAAAACGCCCTCTCTTTCCCTCCGAAAGAGGTTGCGGACCTGGGTGCCGGTACGGTATCCTGGCTTCCAGATCGTCCTACTTGCCGCTCTTCCCGAACCCTCAGGCTCAGTGAGTTTTCGGCTTTCGTCCCTGGTTACAGTTGCGGGGGCAGCGCCGGCTTCGCACCGGGCTTCCCGTAGCCGATCACCTTTGTTTATTCAATTTTCGTATTGCATTATAATTCCCCAGCCGCGCCCTGTCAAGTTTTTCCCGAAAATTCAGCGGACCGCTCTCTTGACGCCGCAGCGAGCCGGGACGCCCGTCGGCGTTCATCCTTTTTTCAAACCCTCGCTGGATATTAAAATTTTTGACTTTGAACTTGAAAATACGTATATTTCCTCTGATGTGTAAAAATCAGTGGGTTTTGTTCCCCGTTGTATCCCTGTTGTGGATTGTTTTCACACAACCGGTTTTCCCCCAGAAGGACCAGCTCTTCGGCGCGCTCGAACTCCGCGGCGGCAGCCGCATGATCCAGTCCTTCATACTCGTTTCCGACTCCGAGACGGTCCGCTTCTCCGCGACGGCAGCCTGCGACGAGGGATTGGAAAGTCTCGAAATCTCCGCCGGCGAGAAAGTCGTCTTTCTCCAGGAGTGCGCGAAAGCTCCCGCCTGCCGCGTCGCAGGCGTCACGCCGACCTCAGGACTTCCAACCCACGTCATCGCCGCCACCGCGCTCTGCTCGTCCGGCGCGAAACACAGGGAAAAAATACGCATAAACCCCGGTGAAGACGGTCCGAAGGTCTACCTCGTTGCAAGCCTCCCGCATTTCACGGGCGACTACGTCCCGATCATCGCCTCCGCTCCGGGCGATGAGGACATGAACCCCCCGGCGGCGCCCGACGAAATAGCGTTGAACATCTCCGGACCGTCCATCGCCGTCGAGGTTCTCAACGAAAGCCCGAATTCGTACCTCCTGCGGGTCCTCGCCGAAGACCCCTACGGCGTGGACTTCATCGAACTGCTCAAGGACGGCGTTTTCTATTACGTCGAACTATGCCAGGGAAGAACGAGGTGCGAACTCCAGAGATCGGTCGCCGAGCACCAGAAACGGAAAGTTACGTTCCTCATCAAATCCATGAACCTGAAGGAGCGGTTCTCGTCGCGCGAGGAGATACTCTCCTTCGAGGCGCAGGCGCGGGAAACCCCGCCTCATGCGGCGCCGGAAAACAAACCTCCGGAACAACAGCCCGCGCCCGCCCCGCAGCCCGGAGGCGAGTGACCCGCGCAGGGCTTCGATGCGGCGCCGTTGCCGTTTCCACGGATAAAATCACTTTTTACTACAGGGAGCAAAAAACAGGGTACCTGGTCGGTCAAAAACGAATGATGAATAACGAACAAGGAATATCGAATGACGAAGTGTTTTTCCCTTCGACGTTCCACGGTTCTTTGTTCGATATTCGATATTTGATTCCAGTGCAAAAAGTCCGATTTTACCAAATTTTGGTTTCATCTGTGGTTGCCATGCTCCGGTGTCATTGCGAGCGAAGCGAAGCAATCTCAAGTTTTTTACTGGCTTTTTTTGAGATTGCTTCGGTCGCCTTCGGCTCCCTCGCAATGACAGTCAAGACCTGCTGCACTCCTGTTTTGAACTTTTTGCGCCAGAATCATATTTAATATGCGAAAGCCGCCATGCGTTTGTTGGAACTATTTTTTTCTCTCCTCAATATTTGCGTCCGTGCTGCGCGTTTTTTTTCGTTTTTCCCGTCTGCCGGGCGGGAAAACCTTATGACCCCCGCGGCTCGTACACGAGATAGAACTCG
>JBFMFE010000015.1:0-22203 GCA_040752295.1 bacterium | reverse complement strand
GCCATGGTCCGCCTCCTTGTTCTTGTATCTGTTAGCGTATTAACTAACAGATTATAAGTCAAAAAATATATGATGTCAAGTAGGTCTATGCTAAAATATCATTGTGAAAAAGTGCGAAAGTTCACACAGTGAGACGGACACAAAAACAGGGCGCCGCGGCGCGGCAGGCAGGCGGCGGCGCTCTCGCGCCCGCCGACGAGGCGCCGCGGGTGGTTCAACAGATCGAAATCATCGCACCCCCCGTGCGCATCGAGGAGCATCGCGTCGCCGCCTGCTTTCAGTTCATCCCCACCCCCGGCGCCGCCCCCGCCAACAACCCGGCCGAACAGGCGATCCGCTTCGTAGTGATGGACCGCCGCGTCACACAGTGAACCAGAAGCGAGCGAGGACGCCGCTGGCGCGAACGCATCTGGACGACCATGTCCGCCTGCACGATTCAAAAACAATCCCCCTTTGTTTTCATCCTGAACTCCGTCCGCGCCCATCTCTCCTGCAAAATCCTTCCTTCCCTCCTGCCTTCACCCCCGTGAACGGTTACCTTTCCTCCTTTATCGGATACCGACGACTGTCTTTTCCCGGTTCTCTACACCCACGCCCCGTTTCTCCACGGTCCGGTCTACTGCGTCCGGAACCCGTCTCTATACTTCCAGAGAACGCTCCGCGCCCGGTCGCCCAGAACTTTGCGCCCGGCTTTCATCGAGGCCCACAGTTCGAGTTTCGGTATCAATATGCGGACAACGGGGATGTGCAAATCGGGTTTTGTGAGATCGAAAGTGATGACGCGGTCAAGTCCGACGGTTTTCATTTTGCGAAACATGAATCTGATATCCCGGTCTATCGAATCGTAGATGTACGACTTGATTTCCGGGAAACCGATTATGTCGCCGGAGCCGAATTCTCTGTCGGGGTCTATGAAGTGGGCTTTCTGCCGGTACTTTTCAGGGTGTTTATTCAGTATCCACTCCAAGACGGACCTGCTCTGAGCGGCTTCGTTCAGGGCGCGCGTCACCGCAATACGGGCGTCCGGATGTGCACCGCTTCCATCGTAGTAAAAACATGAGCCTGTCCGATTCTTCCGCACTATCACGCAATATGCGGCGGGCACGCCGATGTCGGTTGTGATATTCCTCAGGTAGATCAGCAGTTCCTCGGCGCGCAGTCTGGCGACGGTTTCCGCGGCGCGTTGCGGAAGTCCTTCGAGTGAAATCCGTGGAAACATGTCCCGGTCAGGCGGCTGTTCGACGGTGCCGCTCTCTTTTCCGCCGGCTGACTTTTTATATAGTCTCGGAGCGAGTTCAAGGAACGTTCTCGCGATGGTCATGGAATCGTGCTCGATGGCTTCGCACATGCCATGGCAGATCGCTTCTTCGTAAGTGTTTCCGGAAGCCAGCCCTATTGAGCCGGAGAAAAAAAACTCGGGCTGCCTCGAGTAGGGGTGTATAACGCAGTTCAGCGGGGCGAACACGGGCGTTCCCGAGACAAGTTCATATCCCTCGACCCATTCCATTTCTTTATCGAAACACGAGGCGTCCGGCCGGCAATATATGTCGCGCGGATCAACAGCGGCTCCTTTTTTCTTTATAGATTCGTAATCGCAGTAAAAAACCGGGCCGTCCCATTCCTTCGCGCAGACGCGCTCGACCGCCTCCATCATGACGCTGGCTTTGGATGCGGCTTTCGTGGCGCCTTTGCCTTTATAATAAATGACGTCCGAAGCGCCTTCTGCGCGCGCGGCCATGATGAAGACGGGAATACCGTCCGTGTCCACCCGCAATAAATCTTTTTCTTTTTGAATTCCGATGTCTTTCAATTTCGATCTTGCCGCGCGGACGGTTTTTTCGGGCGGCATTACCCGCTCAACGCCGTAAGCGGCGTACTTCGGAGAAGCCTTCAGCGACCATTTTTCCGTGTTGGATGCCATAAAAGACTCATTGTCCCGGTGCGCTCGCGCGACTGCCGCGTGACGTTCCTTTTTCAAAGTTTACGGAAGCGCAGGGCTATAATATCCCGGAGCATAATGACCGAATCGTTGAATATCCTTACCCTTGAGCGGGGCGAGTTGATGCAGAACACGGGTTCCTCGATCACGCGCGCGCCGGATTTCCGGGCGAGCAGAAGCAGTTCCACGTCGTATGCGAAACGATTGACTCTGCACCGGGGAAAGATTTCTTTTGCGGTTTCCGCCCGAAGGAGCTTGAAGCCGCACTGGGTGTCCCTGTACCGGAATCCCAGGAGGCATTTCGTGATGAAGTTGAAAATGCGTCCCATCGCCTGCCTGACCGGTTTCGCGCGCAGAAAAACGCTGTCCTTCATGTAACGGGAGGCTATAACGACGTCACAGCCTTCATTGATGCGCTTTACGAAAGGCAGCGACCAGTCTATGGGCACGGACAGATCGGCGTCCGTTATAAGGATCAATCCACCGCGAGCGGACGAGACGCCCGTGCGAACGCTGAAGCCTTTCCCTCGGTTGACGGGATTTCTGATCAGCCGCATGTTGTCCCGTCCCTCGGCGAACCGGGCGACGGCGCCGGCGGTATCGTCGGCGCTTCCGTCGTCCACCACGATTATCTCGAACACATGGTCCGGTTCGAGGAATTTATAGATTTTCTCAAGTGTGGCGGCGATGGATTCGCTCTCGTTGTATGCCGGGATCACAACAGACAAAAAAATCTCCGAAGATTTCCCGGCGCATGAATTCACGGAAGGTGATTATAAAGCCGCCGGAAGTGAAAATAAACGCGCCCGGCGTTTGCGAAGCATCCCGCGCAGGAGCATCGTGAAGAACTCGACCAGGTATTTCAAACGAAAATGATATTTCACGTAAGCGTATTCCCGCAGGCGGGCAATCCGTCCGGATGACAGGTTCGAGTGCCTGAAAACATTGTTCCATCCTGTGAAATCTTCCCATCTGTCCGTGGTTAATTGATTCCTGACCTCCTCGAAGAACCTGGTGCCGGGATAGGGCGTGCAGACCGTGAACTGGACGGCGAAGGTGTTGATTTTTATCGCCGTCTCGAGGACCGACAGAATGGATTCTCCGGTGTCTTCGGGGAATCCGATCATATAGTTGCCTACAACGCGTATGCCGCGCTTTCGGCACCAGTTAACCACCTGTATCTGATGCTCCATTCCGGGAGGAGTTCGTCCATGCCGCCTGAGGGTATCATGCGCGGACGTCTCTATTCCGATCTCCCAGCTGTTAATGCCCGCCCGGGACATCAGTTTCACTGTTTCCTCATCCACGTTGTCGGTTCTGCCTTCAATATAGTACGAGATACGGTTCAGTCCTTTTCTTATGATCCGTTCAAGGAGTTGGTGAGTCCTGCCGGGGACCGCCGTGAAATCCGGGTCGCGGAACACAACGCCCGCGACGCCGTATTTGCGGCGCAGGCGTTCGATTTCCTCGATTACGCCTTCCGGTTCCCTTGTGCGGAAAGGGTTGTTCACCTTGTACGGGCAGTAATGGCAGTTGAACGGGCAGCCTCTGCTTGCCGCCACGGGCAGGGTGACGCCCCTGGAACGGGTTATGCGGTATTTATACAGGTGCAGGGGGAACCCGTCCCAGTCGGGGAAGGGCAGGCGGTTCAGGTCCTCAACGACACCCGCGTCCGAAATGCCGCATAGGTCCCGATCTTCGAGCCGCCCGGGATTCAGCGCTTCAGGCTCTCCCCGGATCACGAAATGACAGTCGTTCAAGAAGTATTCCGGGGCTTCCGAGGCGAACCTGCCCCACACGCCGACTCGTCCGCATCCGTTTCTCAACAGTTCCGAGGCGGTTTTTTTTTCGTTCGCGCATTCGACGATGGACGACTGGACAAGGTACAGATCGAAGCCTGGGGAAATCGCGTTGTAAAGCAGAGCGGTTTCATGTCCGGCGCGGCGGAGGACCGCCGTCAGATATGCCATGCCGATGTCCGGAACGTTCGCGATGCACTTCTTTAAGGCTTCGAGGAGCCGGGCGCCGGGCGAGTTCCCGATGTCGAACGTGGTGCCGAAACCGCCCGCCATATCTTTCAGAGTGCATTTGCGGTTTCGCTGGATGTTTACAATGGCGATTTTCATAGTGCCGGATTCGCGAAACTCACTCAACAGGCCCCGGAATTTCCCTGAATCCGAATGCCGCGGCATAGTTGACGTGTATGCCGGGGCAGTCAGCTTGCCGTGCGCAGCCGGCGCAGCGCATGCTGTGATAATAGCATTCGTCCGAGATGTAGTGCCGGGTTAACGCCTCGAGGTTCCACCCGTTTTCCCGGTTGAAGATGTCGGGAGGCACTCTTTGCGGGCGGGCGCAGGACCGTGCGCCGGAAATACAAGGCGGTATGTTCCGGACACTGTTTTCCGGGACGTTATGCTTTTCCCGGAACCGCTCGAAAAACTGTTTCAGTGAAATATCCTCGTCGTGGCATTCCCGCGGGCTGTTCCGTCCGCGGTAAACCAGGAACACGGTCGCGTTCTTCAGGGATGGAAGCCCTTTCTCGAGGAGAAAAGGAGCGGTATGGCGGTTGACGCTGATTTCCATTTCGCAGCCCCGCGGGTAATGCGCGGGGAGCGGAAACCGGATGCAGGACAGGGTCAACGCGGTGCCGTGCCGCGCCGTGAAAGGCCGCACGGAGGGGTGTTCCAGAAGGTCGGGGTTGTCCAGGCACAGACCGTCCACTTCATCGCGCCGCACGGTATCCAGGCACGCCGCATTTTCGGAAGTGACGGCATATCGCATCTTCCGGCGCGACGATATGCCGTCCCTGAGCCTCGCGAGCATGCGGCAGAAAGAAGACATGGCGCAGCGCCGGCAGCGTTCCCCATGACAGGGAAGCGGGAGGTTCCTCTCCATAAAGTCGAGGAACATTTCCCTGCGGCCGTATACTTCATCGTGCAGTTTTTCCACTGACTGGATGAACGGTTCGAGGCCTTCGAGCGCGGGCGGCGGAACCCTGTTCGTCCAGAAGGTGATTCCCCTTGCGCGCGCCGTCCGCAGAATCCCGGCAAGGACGGGGGCGATTTCCGCGGCTTCGATCATGACGCCCTCACGGTTGAGCCAGGCGCGCCCGAAGGGGACCGGGAAGAGAAGATCGAACTCTCTGACTCCCATGCGGTAATAGAAATCCACGATTTCGGGCAGAACGCCTGCGTTCATGCGGTTCATGACGATATCCACGCTGACAACGAGGCGTTCCGACTTGAGCGCGTTTGCCAGACCTGCCAGCGCCTGGGAGAAACTTCCCGGCGCGCAGGTTATCGCCTCGAACAGGCCGCGCTCATGGGCATGAAGGGAAAAAGTAATCTCGTCCAGCCCTGCGGCCACGGCGTCGCGCAGGAATTTTTTGTATGAGAACATCCGTCCATTGGATACGGCCTGCACCCATTTGTATCCGAGGCGCCTGGCGGTTGCGACGACGCCGATGAAATCGGGATGCACGGTCGGCTCACCGCCCGACAGAACCGCCCGTTCGGCGCCGCGTTCGCGTCCCGCGCGCAGGTCTGCCGCGATCTCGGCGGACGGGAGCAGCGCGCCGTCCAGCGATTCACCGTCAAGGCAGAACACGCAGCGGTTGTTGCAACGCCTCGTAAGCCGGACCCAGTGCCTTTTTTCGCCGGATGTGTGATTGTTGTCCGGGTTCATATTCATGTTTAAATTATAAAATATAAAATGGCTGCGGCGGTGCGTTCAAAACTGTATATTTGGAAATCGGCGCGACATAACCCGCCTGCCGGCTCACTCATCATCAAGGGGTCTACTCGGAACAGCAAGTCTTCACATCGTTCATATTTTCCCTGATGGCGGAGAGAAAACGCCCGTGGGGTGAAATAGTGGACGTGAGAACGGTTCAGCCTTACGCACGTATATAAGTTTCGACGGAGAAGCTGGGACTGCCCTCCAATGGCAAAAAGTCGAGATCACGAAAACAGGCGGCGGCATACGGAGATGCCTGTCTGCCGCACAGGAGGCCGCCCTACAAAGAACCGCGTAAAATACGCATTTTTTTATTTTCGCATGATGCAGGGCGCCTGAAGAATATTTTACTTGCCGCGGTCCGGTTGTCCAGAAATAAAGCGCAAATGCGGCGCCGCTCCGCAGCGAGCGGACGGGATGCTGAGAATCACCAGCAACGCGGTTATAATTGAAGAGGAGAGGCAAGCGGGAGACGCCGATGAGCCGGCTCGGGAGGAAGAAAATTCTCGTTGTGAATCCGCCCGTTCTAATCGAGCGGAATTTCATAGATTATCCATACTTTGCGAACCTGGGCGCTTTGCAGCATGCCGCCGCGCTGAAAGAGCGCGGGTTCGACGTCGCCGTGGCGGATGCGTTCTCGCTGGCGCGGAGCGGCGCGTTCCCCGCCGGCGGAGACCGCCTCCTGATCGGGTGCGGCTTCAATACGTTCTTCAAAGCGATGCCGAGGGAGAGGTATGACGCGGTCGCCGTCTGCCTGACGGTTTTCCACCGCCCTTTCCTCCGCTGGAAATTCACGCGGGAATTTCTGCGGGAATTAAGAAAAAATCATCCCGGAGTTCCCATGGCGGCGGCGGACGCCTTTTTCGGCGGGATGCATTACGTGGATTACCGGACGGACGATTTTTTCGCGAATTACCCCTGGATGGACGCTCTGTTCAGATACGAGTCCGAGGAAGAATTGGCGGTGTGGGCTGAAACGGCCGGCGCGGGCGCGGGAAGCGGTGAGACGCGCGCGGGGGCGAAGCGCGGGCGCGCGCCGGACGCCATGCCGTTCCCGGCATGGGAGACAATTGACGTCGGCAGCTATTTCAGTTTCCTTTCACGGTTCTTTCCCTCGGCGGGAAGGCTGGATGAATTGCAGATTCGCGCTCCGTACCTTCCGGTTGTCACCTCGAGGGGCTGTCCTTTCAGGTGTTCTTTCTGCTCGAACAGCACAATCGCGGGGAATTCCTACAGGAAGCATACGCCGGAGCATCTATCGAAATATTTCGCCCGTCTCAGGGCCGAATATGGTGTATCCGGCATTGCCGTTCTGGACGGGGCAGCTAACGCGGACCGCGGACATTTCGAGGGACTGCTCGATGCCGCGGAGGCGTCGGGTCTGGAGGCTGCCTTCCCGAACGGGCTTCGCGCGGACCGCCTGACGCGCGCGCACGTGAAAAGGCTGAAGAACTTGTGCCCGTTCCTTTCTATAAGCGTTGAAAGCGGCTCGGAGCGGGTGCGGGAACGGATAATCGGAAAGAAACTCGATATAGCCGCGGTCGGGAAGGCGGCGGCATGGTGCGGGAAAGAAAACCTGCCCCTGAGAATTCATTTCATGATCGGGCTGCCCGGCGAAACAAGGAACGAAGCGAACACCACGCTGCGGACGGCGCTGGATTTCGCGGAGCGCCGGGGCGCGACGCCCCTGATGCAGTTCTGGGCGCCGCTTCCCGGAACCCCCCTTGCCGCCGCCGCCATATCCCGGAAAGACGCGCGGATAAGAAGATTCGACGAGAAGTACTTCGGCGCGTTTTACGACTTCCCGAGCGCCGACACCCCGGAACTTCCGTCCCGTTCCGCCGGGATAATGATGGAATCGTTCCGGTCGAGGCTGACCGGTCTCGCGCCGGAAAAACTGATAATCAACCTGACGTACAGGTGCAACAACAGATGCGTGATGTGCGCCGTCGGCGACAGGCCGAAGGTGGACGCCGACCCCGGCAGGTGCGCGGAGCTGCTCCGGGAATACCACCGGCGCGGAGTTCGCCTTGTGGATTTCGACGGGGGAGAGCCTACCCTGCGCAAAGACTTGTTCGGGATTATTCGGACCGCGAAAAATATCGGTTACAGTAAGATAAGCGTAACGACAAACGGACGCAGGGCGTCCTCCGAAAGCTATGCCTCCAGGCTCATGGACACCGGGCTGACGGACCTTCTGGTGTCGCTTTACGGCCACACGGCGGAAGCGCATGAACGCGTCACGCGCATTCCGAGCAGTTTCAGGCAGACAATAACGGGAATAGAAAACATTCTGGAGCTTAAACCTCCCGGACTGCATTTCAGCGTCAACACGGTCATTATGAAGAGCAATTACATGCATATTGAAGGCCTTGCGGCTTTTCTGGCGGACGCGGGCGTTGAAAACCTGAACATCCAGTTTCCCACACCGTTCGGACGGGCGCGGTTCTCGCATTTCCCGCCCGTTGAAAAAACATCGAACATGCTCTCAAAACTTCACGATGAATACAGGGGCAGGCTTGAAATTCAGGTAATAAACCTTCCCCCGTGCGCCCTGCCCGGAAAGCATGATATAGCCCTTTTCGACGCCGGAAAATACGCAAGGCACATGGCGTTCATTGACACCCCGCCCGAAAATCTCGCGACCTACCTCGCCCGCAGGCGTTCCCGGACACGGGTCTGCGGCGATTGTTCTTATTACATCATCTGCGAAGGACCCTACTTTTTCCTCGACGGAAAAAGAAAAATCAAAAGATTGACGGTGCGTCCGAAACCCGTGTGAGCGCGAAAATCACGGCGAGGTTCCGTATGCCCCCGCCTTTTTACCGCCCGGCGCCCCGGTCTCACCGGACATCCTGAGGAAGCCGAATTCCACGTCCTTCTCACGATATGACCTGTAAGGAGTCAGTCTGAAGGCGTTCATGGTTTCGGCGCAATCGCGGCGCGCCGGGGATTGCGGCATGCAGGTCATGTCCTGAAAAAACAGGAGACACCCGCCGGCCTCGAAAAGCCCGTCCCTGAAATCCCCGTCCCGCAGAAAATCCCGCGCGTCAACCACTTTTAAATCCGTCGTCGCCCTGAGAATGACGGGCCGGACGGCGACGATGATGCAATCCGCCGGCAGGTCCCTTTCCGCCGTTTCGGGAATTTTCGTCTCCAGCCGCCTGGCGTTGTCCATATGCATCGCTGGGTTTGAAGGTTTTATTCCGCCAGCGTACGGAATAAAAGCCGCGACGGCAAGCGCCGTCAGGAGCGCGAAGGCGGCAGGTTCCAGCCGGCTCTTCCCCGCCGCCGCCGCGATGCCGCGCGCCGCCGCCTCAATCCCCCATGCCGCGAATATCGCCGTTATCGGATAAAAAGAGGTGTAAAATCTCTCCCTGCCCGCGAGTGTCTGGAACCATGAAGTGAAGCAGGCTGTCCACATAAGGCAGAACCAGAGGGCGAGAAACAGGAAATCGCGCCTGCGCTTCGCGGCGGCACGCACCGCCCCGACCGCCGCCGCCGCCGCGACAAAGACGGGCTGAAAACGCCCGTTGAAGAGATTGACTCCGTACACGGCAGAATTATTGACGAAATTCGAGAAGCTCCAGTTGCTGCCCGTCATCTTCCCGAACGTGTCGCTCTCAATCCAGTTTACGGACAGTTTAAAGTCGAGAACCTGAAGGAGATTCGGGAGAGAAAGTAGCGCCGCGACGACGAGCGGCGCGAGAAATTTCAGGCTCAACATTTTCGCTTTCATGTTTCCGCCGCTGTAAACGGCGCAGCCCGCCAGGAACAGCGCCGGGAAAGCGTAATTTTCCGGTCTGATCTGCGCGGTGAAGCCCAGGGCGGCGGCGGCGAGCCAGATCATCGCGTTGGTTTTTTCTCTGTAATAAAGCCCGCAGAACGTCAAAGTGAGCGTTACGAAGAAAAGGCTCGCCGCGTTGCTTTCGGCGCACGCGGAATACCTGATATGCGCCGGGAAAAGAGAAAACAGGAGCGAGGCTGCCAGCGCCGGCTCTTTTTTCCCCGTGAAAACATAAGCCAGAAGAAAAACGGACACGGACGTCAGCGCGCCGATGACAACGGTCGCGTAGATCGCCGTGGAACCCGCAACTCCGAAAACACCGAAAACCATGCTCAGGATGAACGGCCATCCGATCTCTTTGGGATAATCGCCGGCGCTCATGGAACGCAGTATGTTTTTCGCCGCTTCCATGTACCACGCCTCGTCAACGTAAACGACGTGGTGATGCCAGGGGATGAACAGCCTGAGCATCAGGGCGGAAACAAAAACAAGGACGAGCGCGGACCATGCGCTCCGCCCCGCCCCGCACAAGAGCGTTTTCAGGACTTTTCCGTTCAGGTACAACGTAAAAACAAACAGGATGAAGGAGGCGAGGGCGAACGCGGGCAGCGCGCCGCGCAGACCGGCCCCGGCGTGTGCGATCATGACGTTCTCCCGATGTTACCGTCCGGCGGTCTCATACTATGAGAGCATTTTAGGTTGGACATCAAGAAAATCCAAGAAATGCCCCCCTTTTTTACCACGGAAGCACGGAAGCACGGAAAAATAAAAGAATGATTGACCACGGAAGCACGGAAACACGGAAAATTAACAGCGCGCCTGCGGCGCGTATAACACCTTTTTCTCCGCGCTTATGTGTTTCAATGATTTTCACTCTTTTCACCTGCTGTTCCATCTTATTATTCATCCGTATTTCCGTGGTTCCGTGGCTATTTTGTTGTTCTTCCGTGCTTCCGTGGTTCCGTGGTTATATTGTTTTTATTTTTTTTCCATGCTTCCGTGTTTCCGCGGCTACATTGTATTTTGTTGTTTTTCCGTGCTTCCGTGGTTCCGTGGTTATATTGTTTTTATTTTTTTTCCATGCTTCCGTGTTTCCGCGGCTGCATGCTGCATGTAGTAATCAGTGAAAATCGTCCAGTGTTTTCCGCATCCGTTAAGATGGAACTTCATTTCAGGTGAACTTTCGCACATTCTTCGTCACGATGGATTGCGACGTCATCCGCCTTGGACTGCGGCGAGTCATCGCCGCCTTCACTCCCGCGCGGAGCGCGGGAAACAAGGCGGTGTTTGCACACCGCACTCCAAGGGGCTTCGCGCATACTGTTTTTCGCATGATCGGATTTGCATCGGACATACATAAAATTCATTTGCCTTTAAAGCTTCCTCCGTGGAGCGGGAATCAAAAAGTACGAAAGTTCACTTCAGTAAACAGTTACAAAAAAGGAACGCGGGCACTGGCACGCCTGTCTGCGTGCGGACACGCACAGGCAGGCACACGGGCAGGGGCACGTTGATCCGGAAATTCGACGTCGAAAAAGCGAAAATCCGGATTGACTTTTCGCGCAATTACACCCAAATATTGGGACGATACCGAAACCTTTTTGTTTTGGACGGCAAAAGCGGGCGGCACGCCATGAAAAACTCTTCACATAACTGCAATACATTGCGCATCATGCAGGAGGGAAGGAATAAGACAATCGCCTTGTCTAAAATCGCACCCACCATTATGAACACCGTAACAACATCCGCCCAAATCCCGATAATATATACAATGAAGATAAAATATGTCGCTTTTAAGCCGTTTTTTTGAACACGCCCCGCATGAGGAAGATCAAAATTCCATGCCACTCACCGAGATACTCAACAGTATCAGTTTGAGATTTTTTCATTTTTGAATTTTAATCTCTATGGCATGAATATTGCAATATTTATTTATTAAAGGAAAAACTGTTATGCGTTATTACAACGTGTGGTATTGATTTTTGTCTCAAAAACGCTTAAAAATGTTGTTGATTGGAGGTAACAACGAAATGCTTAAAAAATTAACGATGTTTTCAACTGCTTTAACTGTTTCGTTCGTCATCGCCGCCGCCGCCTGCGCCGACGTCCCCCTGCTCATGAGCTATCAGGGGCGCGTTACCGACTTAAACGGCGTCCCCATCGCCGACGGCAGCTACAACATGACGTTCGGACTCTTCACAACCGATACCTTGGGAGTCGCGGTGTGGACCGAAACCCAGCTCGGCGTCGCCGTGGAAAACGGGCTTTTCAGCGTCAACCTCGGCGCATCCGCACCCCTCGTAATCACTGACTTCAACCAGTCCCTCTGGCTCGAGGTCACCATCGGCGTCACGACCTACTCCCCGCGCCACAGGGTCGTCTCCGCCGGCTACGCCCTCGGCATCCCGGACAACGCCGTCACCGCGGCGAAGATAAAAGACGGCGAGATAGCCAACGCCGACATCTCCGCCGCCGCCGCCATCGCCGACACCAAACTCGCACAGATCACCACCGCGGGCAAGGTCTCCGAATCAGCCCTCACGGGCACGAACTGGACCGACCTCACCGACGGCGGACTGACCGCGCTCCACCAGCATGACGCCTCCACGCTCACCGGTGTCGTCCATCTCGCCCCCGCCGCCGCCGACGCCGACGCCTCCACCAACCCCTCGATATACATCAACAAGACCGGGCTGTCCGGCAACCTCGCCCAGATTCAGGTCGGCGGCGTCAACAAATTCACAGTCGGCTACGACGGCACGATTGACACCGCCTCCGTTGACGCCGCAAGCATGGTGGACGGCGCCGCGCTCACCGAGATAGCCGACGACGACGGCGCGGGCAGCGGTCTCGACGCGGATTTGCTCGATGGCTACGACTGGACGACCGTTCCCAACGTCACCGACATCTGGGTGAACGAAACCGGCGACACGATGACGGGCGACCTTGTGATGAGCACCGGCGCCGCATCTCCAAGAATTGATTTCTATGACGACGTGAATGAAAAAATCCTCCTCTCCGGCGCCGCCGGGGCGACAACCACTTATTCTATCGGCATTGAAGCAAGCGCACAGTATTACAAAACCTACGACACCGGGTTTTATCGCTGGTACTTCGGCGAGAACGCCGACGGCGGCCTCAGCGAAAACATGGAACTCGATTCCGACAGCCTGAATTTCAACAATAAGGAGGCCATTCGATATTCCGACACCTGGCTGCGTCTGAATCAAGCCAGCGGTTTCACCAGCGGCACGTACACGCCGGGCTTGTTCAGAGCCGACGGCGGATACCAGGTTGACGGTTACACAATGATAGACAGCGCGGGTCGTTACTACTACAACAGCACCGACGGACTCAATTACAGCGTCAACAAATGGGGAGGCGCAAACACATCCGGCTTTGGCATTGACGCCCTGAACAGCGGCGACTGGGACTTCCTAGTCTATGAAGACAATATATATCTTCAATATGCGAATGCCGGCGCAGGTGTATATGTCGGCGGCACAATTTATGATTACAACGATACTATCGTCAACATCGGCGAAGACCTGGCGGTCGCAGGCGACGTGAACGTCGGCGGCTGGGACATTGAAATGAACCGCGGCGATTCATCCTATATACACAGACTCGGCCGCGTGAGTTTCGACTGGACTGCCGGCACATATAACGATTCCTCATACCACGGCATTGAATCCGAAAACGAAGCCGGGGTACTGGCCGACAGCCTCAGGATCAACAGCTATTCCGACATCATCAACACGATAGACTCCAATCTCAACAGCGTCTCCTACTTCAAGGTGCAAAAAGAAAGCATCGGAAACGGAACCGACCTTCTGACACTTGACGAGAGCGGGAATTTATGGGTGCTCGGGGATATTACATCCAGTAACTACGCCACCCTCGACGGGCGCTACGTGAACGTCACCGGCGACACGATGACGGGCAGATTGGGGCAATCGTCTTCTGGATTCCATGCGGCAACCAAAGACGATTTAACCACAAGAACCGACAGCGGATATTTCCAGACCAGCACGGCATCAACCCTCGAAGCATGGCCGGAAGATTCAACGTGGTATCACCTTCTTTCAAGTACGCACACGAATGATGCCAACTATTACGCCATGCAGTTTGCGGCTGATTTCTTCAACAGCAACGATCTTTTCTATAGGTCATCGAATTGCGGCATCACAACCGGGTGCACAACCGGCTGGAACAGAATCTGGCATCAAGGAAACGACGGCGCCGGCAGCGGTCTCGACGCGGATTTGCTGGACGGCTACGACTGGGGCACCGTCCCGAACGCCACCGACATCTGGGTCAACGAATCAGGCGACACTATGACTGGCGACCTTGTGATGAGCACCGGTGCCGCTTCTCCAAGAATTGATTTCTATGACGACGTGAATGAAAAAATCCTCCTCTACGGCGCCGCCGGGGCCGTTACCACCTACTCCATCGGAATCGAAGGAAGCACACAATACTACAAGGCGAACGGGATATACCGCTGGTACATCTCCGAGAACGCCGACGGCGGCCTCAACGAAAACATGGAACTTGACAGCGACAGCCTGAATTTCAACAACAAGGACACAATCGGATACGGCGACGGCTGGCTGAGGCTGAACAATGCCGGCAGTTACACCAGCGGCATATGGTTCAGCGGAATGGCATGGACGGGCGGCTACCTCGGTATCGGCTCTAACGGAGGAAGCACAACCTCAAACGTGTATATAAACGGTGGAGCTTACGACGCCGTTAACGACGTCTATCTTGACGGAAGCGCTGGAACCATCTGGGCAAGAAACAACGTGTACGTATCCATGGGGAACACGACCGGCAACGGACTCGTGCTCTCCGACGACGGCGGCATATACGACCGAAACGACGGCTACGCTTCGCTCGCCTTTTCAAGCGGCATAGACATCGAAGACGCCCAGGACACAGGCGACCATCTGACTATTCTTTTTAATGATTCTTACCCTGAAGTCTGGGGCTACGTGAACGGCGCCGCCACGCTTGTGGAGTTCCGCACCGGCATGTACAACAACGGCGGCACTTTCTACTCGCAGAACGTAATAGAGTCCCGCAGTTACATCCAGAACGACAGCGCCAACTACAACGGGCGGGTGCGCATCGAGGACGCGATGGAGGTGAACGGCGACATATACATCGGCACCACCGGGCTGATTTACCGGGCGTGGTACGGCAGCGGCGGCTACACGGCATGCGCCGCCAACTGGCTGGCAATCAACTGCTACAGCGACACTGCTGGAGTGGCAGGCACTAATAATAGCTTCTGGTGCTACGACGGCGACGCGTACATGATCTGCGCGAGAACGGTGTTCTGAGCCGGCTCGCCGGAAGAAATCGGGGTCGGAGGAAACCGGGGTCAGACCTGGAAAATTGAAAGAAGAGGGAAAAAAATGTATCGAAAAAAAATTGCACTTAAAGTTATATTTTTGGCGGTAGTGGCTTGCACGGTTCTAACCGCCGCCGCCTGCGCCGACGTCCCCCTGCTCATGAGCTATCAGGGGCGCGTTACCGACTTAAACGGCGTCCCCATCGCCGACGGCAGCTACAACATGACGTTCGGACTCTTCGCAACCGATACCCTGGGAACTGCGGTGTGGACCGAAACCCAGCTCGGCGTCGCCGTGGAAAACGGGCTTTTCAGCGTCAACCTCGGCGCATCCGCACCCCTCGTAATCACAGACTTCAACCAGTCCCTCTGGCTCGAAGTAACCATCGGCGTAACGACCTACTCTCCGCGCCACAGGGTCGTCTCCGCCGGCTACGCCCTCGGCATCCCGGACAACGCCGTCACCGCGGCGAAGATCAAAGACGGTGAGATCGCCAACGCCGACATCTCCGCCGCCGCCGCCATCGCCGACACCAAACTCGCCCAGATCACCACCGCCGGCAAGGTCTCCGAATCTGCGCTCACGGGCACGAACTGGACCGACCTCACCGACGGCGGACTGACAGCGCTCCACCAGCACAACGCCTCCACGCTCACCGGCGTCGTCCACCTCGCCCCCGCCGCCGCCGACGCCGACGCCTCCACCAACCCCTCGATATACATCAACAAGACCGGGCTGTCCGGCAACCTCGCCCAGATTCAGGTCGGCGGCGTCAACAAATTCGTCGTCGGCTACGACGGCACGATTGACACCGCCTCGGTGGACGCCGCGAGCGTGGTGGACAACTCGCTGGGGGCGTCGGACATAGGGGACGGATTGGGAGTGAGCGAGATAGACGAGACGGTGATACAACAGCGGGTGAGCGGCTCCTGCGCCGATAAGAGTTCGATTCAGGTAATCAATCAGAACGGCACGGTGACCTGTGAAAACGACGCCGACCTGCTGGACGGCTACAACTCTCCCCAGTTGGGCAATTTCGGAAACTGGCAGACCCATGGAACTTACATTGACTGTAACACAGACCCGAGTTACTGGGGCTGGAACTACGTGCAGGGCACAACCAACTGCCCCAACGCCACGTCGGCGCAATGGTACAGGGGCAATTTCAGCCTTGGCAGCAATTACCCGATGCGCGGCGTCGGCGGATACAGTCTGGAACTTGCCTTTCCCAGATATAACCACAGCACCGCCGGGGTATGGATGCGCACGGTGGAAAACGGTGGTATCGGCGGATGGACAAGGATAGACGGAAGCGACGCCAACGCTGGTTCATGGACATTGTCAGGAACCAGCCTCTATCCGGATTCCACAGCTTACAACGTCGCCATAGGAGGAACATCCCCCTCCGTGAAGCTGCACGTCAGCGGAAACGCTTTCTTTGACCTGCCCGGCGGCGGAGCGCTCGAGAGGAATCTCACCATCAAGAACGCCGGGCAGGGGCAAATCGGTTTCGGCGCTTATCTGGGGGCATGGACACCCGCGTTGCAGATTCAGAACAACGACAACACCCGCCATCTTTGGATGTCGCCGATGGACAGCGCCTCCGGCGGGGGCGCCCGCATCCGGGCGGCGGCGACGTCGCTGGATATATACACCGGGGGATTAACAACGGATACCGGTAATCTCGGTTTCTCTCAGTCTACAAGCGGCAACGTTGGCATCGGCACGACGGCGCCCGACGCATCGGCAAAACTTCACGTGATGGCAACGAACGTCGGGGGAACGGACGTAGGCACAGATGCCGAGCGCCCGACGATTCAAGTAGAGGGAGTATATCCGAACGTCATTGTAAAAAGCCAGGGTAACGCAAGTCATTCCTCAACGGTGGGACTATGGTCCTTTGATGGAATAAATACACAGCAATGGAACACGGGTGTCGGACAGAACGGAGTATGGTCGGTCGGCTACTGCACAAACAACGCCAATCCGCACTGCGGCCTGAACGATTACTTAACGGCTTCCGCATTGAAATTAGACACGGGCAGGAACCTGACTGTAAACCCGGACGGCGATTTCTACGCGACTTTTAAGGACTCATCAGGAATCCAAGTATATAACGCTGAAGGCACCGCCAACGAAGTGCGGGTCGGCGCCGCATGGGGTAAGCCGGGTGTGTACAGCAACGGCAGCCTGTATCTGGGTTCGGAAGCGGCGGTCGTGATAAACGATAACAACCAGGAAAACTGGTATTTTGACGGAGATAACTTCTACAGTAACGGCTGGGGACATATTTACACGTCCTCAAACAACCTGCACCTGGATTCATATACGGGGGAGATGTACCTCAATTACTACTATAACAACTGGGTAAGCGTGGGGAACAGAGACACCGGGTATATGTACGTGGGGAACACCCGGATATTCGACAACAACGACTGGTTGTATATAGACACCACGCCGAACAGCAGAATCTATACGCCCGGGCTTATCCGGGCCGACGGCTATTTCTACGTCTCCGGCACCCCGATAATCTACCGGGCGTGGTACAGCAGCGGCGGCTACACGGCATGCGCCGCCGGCTGGGCTGCCATCGGCTGCTACTCCGACGGCAACGGAAGAATAGGAAGCGATGGGTTCAACTGCGAGGACGGGGACGCGTACATGATCTGCGCAAGGATCGTATGGTAAACCCGCCCGCCCGGATTCGAGCGCCGCGCAGGTCCCGCCGCGGTCTTGAAACATTATGGAGAAGCAACATAATATAAGGTTAAAATGGAACGTAATCGTCCGCCCGAGAACGGCGCCGTCCTGCGAACCCCTCGGAAGCGGGGATGCGCCTTGAACAGGCGCGGGGGAACGAAGGCGCTGCCTGCGTTAAACGCGGAGAGTTGAATGGGCAAAAAGAACGCGGCGGGGAACAGGATTGATATACGCGTGAAAGAGGCGCTGTACCCGCTGGACGCGATCATGACCGCGGCATACGGATTCATAGACCGGGCGTATATACTCCTTGACTACGGGAAAAACGGGGACGTGGTTGTCAGGTTTCGGAGCAAGAAGAAGACGTCGCCGGAGGTGTTTGCCGCGCTCAGGGGCGAGTTCGAGAACGAACTGCTGCACCAGAGCCTGCGCGTGGCGCTGGGAAAAAAGAACCGGAAGACGAGGGAACTGATCATCACGCAGGCACTGTACGCGCTCAAGCCCGGCGAAGACGAACTGGAAAAGGACGAGGACATCGAGGAGGAACTCAAGGGCATCCTCGCCGAGGCGGACGAGGAGGGCGCGGATTACCTTGAAGACCCGCTGGGAATCGCCGTGCCGTGGGAGGAAAAGCACAAAAAGAAAGATGAATGAAATCAGGCTGCATTCAAGGATATACCGCCGGAAAAACATAGAGGCGGCGGCGGAAGCGTTCAGTGAAATCGCCTCGTTCGGAATCACCCGGCGGGGCGCGTATTACCACGTCGGCCTCAGCCCCCGCGACCCCGCTTCGCCGGATAACGCGAACATTCAGGATGAATTCTGCAACTACCTCGTTTATCTGGCAAAGCGGGGAACGATAAGCTGAAAGAAAAGGCGGCGTAAGGATCACGGAGTATATGACGGCAGAACGAGCGGCGAAAAGTTCCGGAACCGTCGAGGCAGGATTCTTCCGTTTCAAGAAACTGGACGGAAAGTACCTGATAACGAACGACGTCGGGAAACACGAATTTCTGACGGCGGGGCAGTTCGACGACCTTGTGAACGGGCGGCTGCGCAAAGACGAAGTCATCTATCTCCCGCTCAGGGAGAAAGGGTTTATCAGAGGCGAGGAGAACGTCAAGGGACTCGCGGCCGGGTTCCTGCGAAAGCATTTATACCTGAAAAGCGGACCCACGCTTCACATCGTTGTGGCAACGATGCGCTGCAACTTCCGCTGCCTGTACTGCCAGACAAGCGCCCTGGACCCTGGACGCAAAGACCTCGACATGAGCGAGGAGACCGCCCGGAAAGTGGTGGACATGATCTTCCAGTCGCCGAGCGAACACCTGTTCCTCGAGTTCCAGGGCGGGGAGCCGCTGCTGAACTGGAGCGTCGTGCAGTTCATCGTGGAGTATGCGCTGGAAAAGCAGCAGGCGACGGGCAAAAACCTGTATATCACACTGGTGACGAACGGCAGCCTGCTCACGGACAGGAGACTGAACTACCTTGTGGAGAAAAAGGTGGCGCTGTGCATTTCCCTGGACGGTCATGAAGCGGTGCATAACCACAACAGGGGGGCGAATCACGGGAAAGTCGTAAAGGCGCTCAGGAAAGCCACCAGGGAGTACGGGAAGCGGTACCCGATGCACATGCCCGGCGTGCTTGCCACGCTGACCAGGTTCTCGCTCGACTACCCCCGCGAGATCATTGACGAATACGTGAGACTGGAGCAGGAGGGAATCTACCTGCGGCCCGTCAATCCGATCGGTCACGCGCGAAAGACGACCGGCAAATGGGACTACTCCATGCGCCGCTTCCTCGATTTTTACAGGGAAGCTGTTGACTATATCATCGAGTTGAACAAACAGGGTCGTTATTTAATGGAACGGACCGCCCAGATATTCCTGGTCAAGATACTCACGGACGACGATCCCGGGTTCGTGGACATCCGCTCCCCCTGCGGAGCGGCCAGGGGGCAACTCGCCTACAATTACGACGGCGACGTTTACACTTGCGACGAGGGCAGAATGCTGGCCATGCTGGGCGACACCTCGTTCAGAATAGGGAACGTTTACTCGGACACCCTGACGGACGTGCTGAACAACGGCACGGCGAAAGCCGTGTGCATCGCCTCATGCCTCGAGGGAATCCCCCTCTGCGCGGATTGCGTGTATCACCCCTACTGCGGCGTCTGCCCGGTGCTCAACTACATTGACGAGGGCAATATTTTCAGTAAAATACCGACCAACGATAAACACATCCTGTTTTCCGGCATTCTCGATTACCTTTTCACAAGAATGCAGGAACCGGAAACCTTGAAAGTGTTCGAATCATGGGTGTCGGCAAGATGAGACCAACAGGTGGAACGTTTCTAACAGCATTGCTTTTCTCTTTTCTCATGGCGGCAGTTTTGTCTTTAACGGCGTTCGCTCAGAAGGACACGGAAGAAAAAACCGGAACAGCGGGCGGGACCACCGAACAGGCGGAAACCGTTAAGACGCCTGAGCCGGCGCATATAGATACCCTGTTGACGGAAGAGGAAAAACAGGAACAGCCCGCCGCGGAAGAGAGGCCGGAGTTGTACCTTGAGGCGTCGGACACTGTTCCGGTAGCGGTCGGAAAGGTGCTGACCGTGTACCTGGAAAAGCAATTCAAATACCTGCCGCCGCACTGGAAAAACGTGATAGTCTCGGCGGAGGCGGTGGAGACGTATCGGAAAAAAGTCATCGCCGCCCTGCCGGAAGACGTGGACTCCATGCCGCTGGAGGAGCGCGTCGCCGTCATCGGAAAAGCCGTAAAGCAGGCGGTCATCGAGGTTAACGATTATGAGGCTCTGATAAAATTGTCTGCCGGCATTTTCGCCGGGATGGCGCTGGCGCCGCTGATAGAGGGCGGGTGGGTGGAAAATCTGTCCTCTCCGGAACTGCTCAAACTGACGGAAAAACTCATCAGGGAAGAGTTGATTGCGCAGGACAAGAATTATAAAAAATTGAATCTGATGGAATTCCTTCAGACCCTGGACAACGCCGGATTGAAGGCAAATAACGGAAAGGAATTCTGGGGTTTCTTTTCACCGGATAAGGTGCTTGAAATATGTCTCGGCGCTTATTTCAAAGCGGTTTTCAAGGACGTTCCGGATGAGTTGAAAGCGCTCGCCGACTGGAACACGATGATAAAGGAAGAAGCGGGCGTCCTGAGCTGCGTGAGTCCCGCCGGTTCCGACGCGCTGGAAATAAAGGACAGGTTCCGTATGGCGGACGCGTTGATTCAATGGCTGGACGACCGGACCCTGCACAGCTTCGTGCGGAACACTTACGACAAAAAACCGAAAATCAAAAGGGACAAGTATAAAAGTTATCTGACGGGCGGAGACATGAAGGTGCGCCCCGGCGAGGCGGTCCCGGCGGGCGCCGTCGTGGAGAGCCTGGTATGCATGGACCGGAATATCCCGGAAACCGACATATTGAACTATTACAAGACCAGGCAGGGTGCAACGACACTGAATCCGATTGACCTGATTTCCTATTACGTCTGCAAGGCGGTGGAAGCCGACAACGGGACGGTGTGCGAGAAAGTTAAAGGCGCCGGGCTTGACGATAACGCGGCGGGCGAGTGTAAACTCCACTACGTGATTTACAAGAACGTATTTCCCCTTCTCAGGGACGGAAAATCCGTTGACGAGATATTGGACAGGCTTTTCATCCAGGGAGCGCCCGGAGAGAAACAACCCAGCCCGAGCGACTATGCAATCACTAAAACGTTCTACAACAGCGTGGCAAACCGTGATGAGAAAGGCTGTGAAGAACTGCCGGAAGCCGAAGAGATCATCTGCCGGGCCGTCATAAGGAACGACGCCTCCATCTGCAAAGACGTACCGCCCACAGCGGAGGATGAAAGAGAAAAAGAACTTATCTGTAAGGAAAACGTATACACCATTAACAGCTACATAAAGAACGACGGGGCAGATGTGATGAAACTGCCCGTTGCGCGGAGTTATCACGCGGCGGTGATGGTTCCGACGCGGCGGAAATTCGACGGGAACTTCTGCGATGAATTATTTTACAAGCTGCTGAAAACCGACTATTGCGCGGCGCCTTACGAGGCAAGGCGGGTCGTCCAGGCGGCGCCGCAATAATCACGATTGGAGGAGAGAAAAATGGCGGACAAGAAAAAGCGGTTGCCCGAAATGAAAAAGGAGATAATGTCGTTCCTCACGAACGAGGACGGCAAGATCGCCAAGAGGGCCATAGTGACCGGCGCGATGGCGCTCCTGGCGCTGGGCATCACCGCGGAAGTGGCTTACGGGCACAACAGCCACTCCAGCCACGGACAGTGGTTGAACAACTACCTGCACAACAGCGGGACGACGGGCGGACACTACTCGCATTACAGCCACGCCTCTCACGCCTCCCACGCCTCCCACTCCTCCCACGGCTCCTGGTGATCATGCCCCCCGCGAGGGGGACGTTCGCCGGCGGGCGCGGCGAATGCGCGCGCGACGCACCGCGGCTTCATCTTTCCTGCCCGGCGCCGGCTGCGGACCGTGAGAGGAACATCAGCCTGTCGCGTGCTTCTATAAAAGCTCCCGCGGAGATCCCCGCCCGCATTTAAACAAAAGATGTATGAAGCGTCAGGCAAAACGAACGAATAACCTCATCCGAGGATTCTCTTCACGGAACATATCAAAATATAACGAAAGC
>JBFMFE010000014.1:0-11428 GCA_040752295.1 bacterium | reverse complement strand
GCGCCCTACATCTCTCGATAATAAAAATATAAGATTTTATGCGGTTTTTTGTAGGGCGGCCTGCCCGTGCCACAGCCGTCACCTGTCTGCGTGCGTTCACCTGCCTGCCAAGCCTGTATGCCGTGCAGGGCACGGCACAGGCAGGCGGCAGGCACCATACGCCCGTTCAGCGCCGGCGCCAATTTTCAATTTCCAGCCCTGAGCCCATCCACTTTCCTCATGCGGGACTTCGTTTAAACGGCGGCTTCAAAACTTACCGCACACGGAAAAATACCTCTGAATTTCTTCAACCGGCACCGTCCGCGTGAGTTTCATCATTTTTTCGTAGTCCTTCGTTTCCCTGTAAGTTGCTATCATTATCAGGCGGTACCCCGACTCCTCCGGGAGGTCGTACAGCGAAACGTATTTTTCGAAAAGCTCTTTCGCCTTTTTGTATCGCTTTTGATCGAAATTATAACCCGCGAGCGTGAGGAGGTCCTGCTTCTTCCCGATCAGGGGTCGCTCCTCGTCCGTAACTGTGTCGAGTGTTACCGGCACGCTGCCATGCTTGTCGCTTGCCACTCCCACTGTCATTCCGAACCTGTTCACAGCGTCGAACCCGGTCACGTACTCGTATTTCACCTCCCGGATTTCCCTCCCGCTGTAGTCAACGAGCCACAGTCCTTTCCTTTCGCTCACGGGGCTTTCGAGCCTTTTCGCGAGTATCTGCTCCGTCTCCGGGTTGAGGCTGAAATAAGTTACGTGATCCAGCAGCCTTACCGTTATCCCCATGCCGGAATAGTATTTGTGAAGCGTGTACCACGTATGCACGTCGTCAAGGTACACTTTCCCGAGGGAATCTCTTTCCCCCTCCGGGATCGTTCCGCGAACGGTTCTGCATAGCCCTTTCTTTTCCGCCTCCTCGGTGTCAATCGAATAGATCAAAACGGGGTCTTCAGGTATCTGCTCACTTTTCACAGCGTCCCCGTCGTCCCTGTTTTTATTTTCCTCTCTCATCTTTTTAGCGTATTCCGCCACAGCGCATTTTCTGTCGCACTCGATTGTGTACGCGACATTCGATATGCCGGGGATGAAAAGGTACTCGCCGTCCTTCGACCACATGGGTCTTTCGTCCTTTACCTGTGCGATTATGATGATTTCGTTCTCAAAGCCACTTTCAAGGTTCAAGACCTTAAGGAAGGTTTCAGGCGGTTTTTTCTCCCCGGCATGCTTTACGTCCGCGGCGGCGGCTTCATTTCCTGTGTTTTTTCCCTCCTTGATGTACTCTCTGAACGCCAATTTCTTCCCATCCCACGAAATTGACGGGGTGGACACGTCCCTGCCATCCAGAACGGTTTTGATTTGGCCGGTTTTTGTGTCGAGCAGTCTCATTCCGCCTTCCCGCTCAGTTCCGACGGCTTCCAAAGGCTCGAAGACTATCAGGTCGGCGTCCCTCGCGCTGGAAATATTTGTCCAATGAAGAATTCTATTGTCATAGTAAAACGTTTTTTTCATTTTTCTGCCATTCTTATCTTTAATCGTTTTGATTATTTCTTCCCAGCATGGATGGGAAGTTTTGAAATAAACCTGCGGGTTTTCCGCTGGTTTCCCGTCCGCGAAGTCTCCGGCAAGCGCCACGATTCGAATGTCGAATTCCGGGATCGCCGCCCTCTTGTTTTTCTTCCGAAATTCCTCCGCGTCGGGACACGCCCAACCCTCCCCGGATTCGAACACAACCAACCTGTCACTCTTCCAGAACACGTCGAAGATAGCCATTTTCCCCGGCGCGGAATACACGGTGTAAGCTTTCGCGTTTTCATCATCCGCCCGGCGCACGGAGATTTCGCTCCTGTACCGTTCATCGCCGGTGTCGTCCGTGATCACCGCGATGAGCGTACCATCCGGCGAAAAATCAGCCGTCCTGTGACTTGGCGCTTCGTCACATCCAGTGAGAATCACCAGAGCCGCAGCAAATGGAACGATAAACATCAGCAAGGGTTTTCGTCGTCTCATTTAAATCGCCTCCTGAACTATAAACCCCTATGGGATCATTTGACCCAAGGAGGACAGCCGCCGTTTTTTGGTATTTTTTCACCCTTGTCCTTTTTCTCTCATTTCCGTTTCTGCAATTTTATCACAAACCACCAGTAAAAAAAACCGTTTAAAAACTGACAGTTCGTTACAGACTTCCAGCCAGCCTGCTCGGCACAGCCTGTCTGCGTGCTGATACGCACAGGCAGGCGGCGTACAAACTGCAATACCGGAAGGTGATGCCGTGCTCAATGACCTTAATGGAAAATCTCCTCTCTCTCAACTTAAATTGCCTGTTGACAGGCTGGAAGCCTGTCCCACAATTACAAGAGAATCCTTTTTAAGTGGGACAGGCATCTTGCCTGTCGGAAAAAGATCACCTTGTTTTCCTTTATTTTTGCAAACCTCAATATGCGAAATACAGCCGGCGAAACGCTTTACGCCTCTTCGGCGCTCCGCCGCCTGCTTCTCGTGGCGCTGAGACCGAGAAAGAGAAGGAAGCCCTTGACGATCTCGACCGCCGTCGTCAGCGAGCGCATCCGCAGCAGCGTTTTCAGTATGTAACGCGGGCGGAGGTAGAAGCGCAGGTAGGCGCTCCGAATCAGGTTCTCCAGTTCACGCGCGTCGCGGTAGGCGTCCGGGACGTAAGTGACCTTGGACATGCCGCGGAAGTCCTTGTCAATGAGTTTCCCGGTGCGCTGCGCAATGTCGTAGAGCTGTGTTCCGAACCGCGGGTGGGTGGCGTAGAAGATCGCGTACGTGGGGTCGAGCGCGACGGCGAAGTCAATCGTTTTGCGTCCCATCCGGGGGGTTTCGCCCGGCAGGCCGAGCATGAACGCGCCGCGCGTCTCTATTCCCACCTTCGAGGCGGCGGCGAACACCTTCCTCGCCTGCTCCAGGGTGATCCCCTTGTCTATGACGTCCAGCAGTTCCTGGCATCCCGACTCGACTCCAATGAACATGGACCAGCATCCAGCGTCGTGGATCGTGCGGATAATCTCCTCGTTCATCGTGTTCGCCCGCCCCGACGCCGTCCATGTTACGTCGAGATTCTTCTCTTTCAGCAGACCGGTGAAGTTCTTCAGCCACCCGAGGTTCATTATGAAGGTGTCGTCCCAGAAGGCGATCTCGCGGATGCCGTACCTGTGATACAGGATTTCCACTTCATCGGCGACGCGTCCGGGGGAGTTTCTCCTGTACTTCATCGCGCAGCCGCCCGACTGGAAGCAGAACTTGCAGCGCTGCCACCAGCAGCCGCGGGACGTGATCATCGTGAAGAAGGGCAGCCGCCTGTACTGGAGGGGGAGCGGTCTGTAGAGGGAGAAGTCGTACAGGTGCCAGGCGGGCATGGGGACGTCGTCAAGGCTTTCGAGGATGTCCGCGCGCGGGTTGACGACCGCTTTTCCCTTGGAGTTTCTGTAAACGAGCCCCTTGAGGGAATGGAGTTTATCGGGGTCGCGCAGGTGCCGGACATAGTCCCGCACCACGGTGTCAACTTCGCCGTAGAGGACGTGGTCAACTCCCGGCATGTCGTCGAGTATTTCGGCGTGGAAGTAGGTGGCGTGGGCGCCGCCGAGGACGACCGCGACGTGTGGCATCCGCCTTTTGATCGCGGCGGCGAGTTCCTTTGCGAAGCGCTTGTAGTTCGTAAGGACGGTCAACCCTGCGACGTCGGGCTTGAAGTCCTCCATAACGTCAATGGTCTCGTCGTGAGTGAGTTCCATCGCGCAGGCGTCGAGGATGCGGACTTCGTGGCCGTCATTTTCGAGGAGCGACGCGACGTAGCCGAGACCGAGGGGGGGGGCGTGCCCGAACCTGACCTTCTGTTTCACGCCGTACGCCTGCTCGATGAAATTGGTGAGAGGCTGTATGAGAACTATTTTCATTCCGTTTCCGTTTTCCGGGTCCGACGGCGCGCCCGGAGCGGCGTTTCGCCGCGCGGGTCCGCGCGGCTCATCAGATGATTTATAACAATATAATCGCGGCTGTCAACGAAACGGAACGGATTGACATTTAGAACCGCCGGCGTAGAATCAAACATAACTTTGCGGCTGGTTGAGCGTGATTTTGCATAAAATTCATGCAAAATCAGGAGTAGGCAGTAGTGATGATTAAAGATCGAGGGGAAAAACAAGAATACACTATGAGTGAATTTCAGCAAAAGTTGAAATTGATGATATTTTGCACTAAAAATTGAATGAAAATTCGCGGTCTTTTTGAAACAACAGGGTAGAATGAAGAGACTCGTCAGCCTGTTCACACCGTCGGAAAACGAAGCCGGCGACATGAGGCGGATATGGGCGCTGACCGTCGCGGCGGCGGTCGGCACGTACGTGCTGCTGCCCATCGCGGTCCCCTACGACGGGTACCAGTACATCAGGTACGCCTTTCTTTTCACGGGTCAGCCCGACGAGACGGTGTACTGGCGCACGCCGGGCTATCCTTTCGTGATGCTCGCGTCGGGCGTGACGCTTTTCAAATCGCTCATCGGTCTGACCGTGGTTCAGTTCGTCACGTCGCTGTTCGTGCCGCCGATGGTGTACCGCATAACGCTCGCGATAGACCGGCGGCTTGCTTTCAACACGGCTTTAGCGTCGGTCGTCTCGCTTGTCCCGTTCCTGTACGTGAAGTGCGTGCTGACTGAGCACGCGTACATCTTTCTGCTCGTTCTAACGATTTACCTTTACGCGGGGTACACCGCGGGCGGGCGGACGGCGCAGGTGTACCTGCTCGCGCTCGCGCTGGCGTACGCCGCGCTTCTGCGCCCGTCGGCGATACTTCTGTCACTGGCGGTACTGCCGCTTACCGTTGTTTTCGTCCCGCGCAGGGTCCTGCACTCGATACTCGCGGCGGTCCTGATCGCGGGCATCCTCTGCGCCTGGATGCTTGTCCGCCCGTCGGTGACGGGCGTTCCCGGAAAGTTCTCCCCCACGGGCAACCTGACGGGCAAGGCGCTGTTTGCGAACGTCTACATGTTCAGCAAGGGACGGCTCGCGGACATGAACGGACCCGCCGCCGGCAGGCTGAAGACGACGCTTCTCGAATACCTGAAGACGCACCCGGACGAGATACGGAGATACGGAGAGGGATTCAAGATCGAGGAGTACCGCGTGGAGCATTTCTTCGGGAGGTTCGAGGACGACCCCGAAGGATTGCTGCGTTACGCGTTTAAATCGCCGTCCTTCGCGTATTTTCCGTTCATGTGGGCGATGATGGACAGGGCGGCGGGTCCCGCGGAGGCGGACAGGATCATCCTTGCGGCGTGCGTGGAGATAATCCGCGAGCGTCCCGGGATCGGACTCGACGTCCTGAGGAAGAACTTCATGTATTACTTCCTGACGCTGCCGAGATACGCGACGTACAACGTGGAGGAGGACGCCCGGTTTCCGATGCTTGGACCCGCGCTCGGGATAATGCGGTTCGAGCCTGACCTGAGCGCTATGGAGGGGCTTCCCGAGCGGATGCGCCGGGAAGTGAGCTTCGACCCCGCGGGCAGGCTGACGTACGTGCTGAGGCGGGGAGTGGACAAGACGTGGGGGATAGTTTACGCGTCGGTGAGACCGCAGATCGCGGTGCTGGCGCTGATCGGCGCGATCGTGCTTTTCAGAGGCAGGCGGCACAGGGCGCTCGCCTGCGGATGCTTCCTTGCGCTCGCCTATCATTCGCTCGTCGTGATCGTTTTTTCGGAGGTGGAGACCCGGTTCATCAACCAGGCGATCCTGATCGAGATCATACTCGCCGCGGCGGGAGCGCGGTGGTTGATCGAACGCATCGGCGTCAGGCGGCAGGGCGCTCCGGGGTGAAGCGCCGCGTCCGCGGTCACTTCAGATACTTCCCGCACCACAGATCGAGGTTTATAATCCCGAAGAGTTTCAGCCCGTTGTCGCGCTTTCCCGCCGTGTGCTCGGCGAAGAGTTTTTCGATCCGCGCGGCGTCGAGGAAGTCGAGGCAGCCTTTCGCGCCGCCGCGCCCCGGTCGCGGCACGTATTCTCCGATAGTGTTCGTCAGCCAGTGGGAAACGGGGGCGTTGAAGCCTTTTTTTGGTCTTTCGACGACGCGCGCGGGGAGGCGTTTCTTCTGGCTTTCTTTGAGGATATGTTTTTTTCTGAGTCCCTTCATTTTCATTTCGACGGGGAGGGAGGCGGCGAATTCGACGATGCGGTAATCGAGGAACGGCGCGCGCGCCTCGAGGGAATGCGCCATCGAGGCGCGGTCAACCTTGACGAGTATGTCGTCAACGAGCCAGGTCTTGATGTCAACGTACATCGCCCTGTCGAGGTAATGGCAGTCCCCGACTTCGTTCCCGTATTTGCGGAAACGTTCGAAGGGGTCCGCGTTTTCGACTGCTCCGCTGAGGTCCGGCGAGATCAGCGCCGCCTTTTCCGCGTCGGTGAAAATGGTCCTCCAGAAATAATGCGCCCTGTCGGAATCGAGCGCGTGACCGTTGAGGAACCGGCTCAGCCTGAACTCGAAGCTGACTTTGTCGAACGTCACCGGCAGGAGCCTGCCGGCGAGAAAGCGGAGCGGAGCGACGGTCCACACGGGCAGTGAGCGCGTGCGGCGGTGGAGGACGTCGGCGGCGTACGTCTCGTATCCGGCGAAGACCTCGTCGCCGCCGTCGCCCGAAAGGCACACCGTAACGCTGTCCCTGGCGAAGCGCGCGAGGTAGTAGGTCGGGATCAGCGACGTGTCCGCGAAGGGTTCGTCGAAATAGTACGATATCGAGGGCAGGAGCGACGCGAGGTCGGCGTCAACGATCTTCTCGTGATGGCTGACGCCCAGGAAATCCGCCGCGGTCCGCGCCTCGGGCAGCTCGCTGTAGCCCCTCTCGTGGAACCCGATGCTGAACGTGTGTGTTGTCGCCGCGGAACCCGCCCGCACCATCGAAGCCGCGATGGAGGACGAATCAATTCCGCCGCTCAGGAAAGCCCCGAGGGGCACGTCGCTTATCATGCGCAGCCTCACCGAGTCGTCCAGAAGATGCAGTAGTTCCTCCGCCGCCTCCGCTTCGCTTCCATAGCGTTTTTTGTCGCGGAATTTTGCCGCGAGGTCCCAGTATTTTGTCTCGCGCGGCGCGCCGCCGGGACGCAGCAGGACGTAATGCGCGGCTTCCAGTTTTTTCACGCCCTCGACGATGCATTCGGCGGTGAGTGTGTAGTTCAGCGAGAGGTAATGGCTCAGGGCTTTCGGGTTCAGCCGGACGGGGACGTCCGGGTCCTCGACTACGGCTTTGAGTTCCGAGGCGAAGACCAGTCCTCCGCCGGGCAGTGGGGCGTAAAAGAGCGGTTTCTTGCCGAGCCTGTCGCGTGCGAGGAAAAGCGTGCGCTCGCGCGAGTCCCAGACCGCGAAGGCGAACATGCCGTTGAAGCGCTCGAGGCACGCGGCGCCCCACCGCTTGTAAGCCTCGAGAACGACCTCCGTGTCCGTCGCCGTCCTGAAGACGGACCCCGCGCCCTCGAGTTCCCTCTTCAGTTGAAGGAAGTTGTAAACCTCGCCGTTGTAAACGATGTGAAAGCGCCCGGTGGAATCCGTCATCGGCTGGTTGCCCGCGGGGCTGGTGTCCAGAACCGCGAGCCGCCTGTGCCCGAGGACCGCGACGCCGTCGGCGTAGATGCCCGAGGCGTCTGGTCCCCTGTGCGCCATGCGCGCGCACATGCGCTCGACCGTCGCCCGGTCCGGGGGCTTGTCCGGGGAGATTTTTCCGCATATTCCGCACATGCTCAGCGAGGGCGCCGCGCCCGGAAATATTATCGCAGCGGCACCGCCCGGCAACAAGCTACTAATGAGAGCATTTTATGCTGGACATCCGGAAAAACCCGGAAATGCACCCCTTTTTACCACGGAAACACGGAAAATTTACAGCGCGCCGACGGCGCGAATAATACTTTTTTCTCAGCGTTTCCGCGCTTCCGCGCTTCCGCGGCTATATCGTTTTTTGTTGTTTTTCCGCGTTTCCGCGGCTGCAAGCAGTAATCAGGAAAAATTGTTCAATGGTTTCCGCTTCCATTAGTACAAATCCGCTCGGACTCCGCCGCGGGGCGTCAGACCTGGTTGATCAGCAGGGGCTTGCTTTCGTGGTGGTCTTTTGTGAGATACATTATGAGGAGCACTTCGGTGCGCTTCTCTTTTTCGATGTTCACGACGACCTTGTCGCAGAGGAACCTCGTGAGGAAGATACCCCTTCCGCCGGCGGCGAGGAGGTCCTCGGGCGTGGGGTTGAGTCCCCTGTGGAGCTGGGCGAGGACTTTTTCCTTGGTGAGGATTCCGCTTTCGTCCACGATGTCCACGACCATTTTCGAGGAGTCCGTTCCGTACTCGAAGACGACGTTTTCCGATTCCTTCAGCTGGACTTCGGAGCCTTTTTCGTAGCCGTAGGCGTGGTATATGGCGTTCGTGCCCATTTCGACAAGCCCGGTTTTGAGACCGTACAGTTTTTCCTCGTCGAGCAGGTCTTTGGCGAAGTCGAGTATTTCGCGTACGACGTCCTTGAGCTGGCGGGTGTTGAGAATGCGGTGTTTAGTGGTGGCGGCGCCGCTTTCGAGGTGGTTTTCGATGCCGAAAATGCCCTCGCCGGTTATGAGGTTGTCCACGGTGCGGATGATTTCGTTCGGGGGGTCCATCTTGCAGATGATGTTGTAGACGCCTTTTTCGAGTGCCATTTTGATGTAGTCGTCAACGTTGAATCCGGTGATCATGCCGATCTTGAGGTCGGGGGCGATCGCTTTCATCCGCTCGAGGGTTTCGAATCCGTCCATGCCCGGCATGTTTATGTCGGTGAGGACGAAATCGAAAGCGTCGCCGGCGCGCCGCGCCAGTTTCAGTTTTTCGACGGCTTGCTTGCCGCTCGAGGCGAATTCGGGGACGTAGTCATTGCGCCGGCTGAAGACTTCCTCGAAGAAGCCTCTCACCGCCGCGGAGTCGTCAACGACGAGTATCCTCTTGCGTTTCGCCTGCGTTTTCAGCATTGTATCCGCTGCTATCTTAGTTCTATTATCTTGTCCAGGCGCGTCGCCTTCAGTATTTTGCGCACTCCGGACGATATGTTGCTGAGAAAGAACCTGCCGCCCCTTTCCGCGAGGTTCTGGGCGATCCTGTTGAACATGCCGAGGGTCATGCTGTAGAGATGGGAAACGTTCTGCATGTCCACCATGATGTTCGTTTTTCCCTGCTGGACGAGGGTGTTGAGTTTTTCCTCAACCTCCCTGTAGTTGTCGAAGTGTATTTCCTCCCCCGGTTTCAGTATGACCACGCCGTCCTCTTCCCTGATTTCGATCTCCATTTTCACCCGTCCTTTCGGAAGCCGCCTGCATTTTTCCCGCCTTCTCCCTCTCTACATCTCCCGCCGGGGCAGTATTAGTTTTAATGATTTGGGGTGGATTTTGACGTCCACGGGGGTCTTGCCGGCAACTTCTCCGTCGAGGTGATAGTACGTGCTGGGGACGGTCTCGATGCGGAGGTTCTTGACGCGGCAGTGGGCGGCGCCCCACCTGTCTATGAACCGGTAGTAATCCCTTCTTCCCCTGAGGAAGTTCAAGAAGAGTTCGAGGTAGCCCAGGAAGGACTTTCTCTGGAGGACGCAGACGTCCAGGTAGCCGTCCATTATGCTGTACCGCGAACGTATGCCGAGGAATCCGTCGAAGCTCGCGGCGTTTCCGACGATTGTGTTGAAGGTGAAAAAGGTCATTTCCTTTTCGTCGAACATGATGCGCATGAGGGAGTAGCCCGGGTCGAAGAGGTTGCGCGCCGCCGCCACGACGTAGGCGAGGACGCCGAGGTACTTCTTGAGCGTCGGGTTGACCATGTAGGCGATCTTGGCTTCGATGCCGAGTCCGAGAATCCAGATGTAGTAGCGGTCGTTGACCTGTCCAACGTCCACGTCGTGGATTTCGCCCTCGAGCACGTTGCGGCAGGCGTCGCGGATGTTGGCGGTGAGCCTCATTTCCTGTGAGAAGACGTTGCCGCTTCCGTTCGGGATGACGCCCATTGGGGTCTGTGTGTGGACGAGTCCGTTGACGACCTCGTTGACGGTGCCGTCGCCGCCCGCGGCGACCACGATGTCGTACTTGTCGAGCGCCGCCTGGTGGGCGAGTTCGGTGGCGTGCCGGGGCGCCTGAGTCAGGGAGACGTCCACCGTCAAGCTGGGGTCAATCTCCATGAACGACCTGTGAATGAACTTCTCCGAGAACTCGCGGGACCGGCGCCCCGCCCTTTCGTTGAGGACGATCTTAATCCGTCGGCTCATCCCCGTCGGCGCCTCTTTCGGGCTTTCCCTTTTTCCTGTCCTTCTTTTCTTCCTTCTTTTCCCAGGCGCTCACCATTTCCTCGACGTCGTTCCACAACGCATCGGATATTTTATAGGTCTCCCCACGACGGGGATTATGGACATACAGGTCGTCCCCCTCGCGCGCGCCCAGCAGGATTGCCCGTTCTTTATTACCCGGATATTTCAATTTTAAAACATAAACCGGATTTTCGACGCCGGTCTTTTCCGGCGGCGCCCCGGAGACGAATTCGCGCGCGTCGGCGTACTTCAGGGTGGACATGACCGCGCTCGATTCGGAGTCGCACGCTCTCTTTTTTCCGGCGAACCGCCAGCCGCCCTTTTTCGTCTTTACGCACCTTACGGCGGTCCCGCCCTTTTCGACCGCCACTTCGGCGACGCCGTCCCTGTCGAACCGGATTATGCTTTTGTCCCTGATGTCGGAAACGTCCTTGCGGAACTGGCTGATGCGATAGCTTTCCGCGAGGTAAACCTTCTTCGAGCCGGCGAGCCTGAAGTAGGTCCTGCCGCCCGCCGGGGCTTCGCCGCCCGCCTCAATCTCCACGCCCCCGCCGCCGGCGGTCTTCACCACGAGTCTGAACGACGGTTCCTTCAGCCCGAAGTCCTCCAGCCTCCCCGTCTCGCCGAGTTCACGCGACGCCTTGAAATTCACTATGGAATCGAGGAGCATGTCCATCTCGACGCCGTCAACGCGAAGCCGTTCCGGTTCGACGATCCGCCACTTCCCGCCCTTCTTATCGCACACGATTTTCCTGCCGGGATATGCCAGTTCGATCCTCGCCACGTCGTCCTTCCTGAGGGAGAAAACGGCGATTTCCTTCTCCTCCCCTTCCTCGGGGAGTTCGCCCTTTTCGTAGAACCGGACGTAGGCGACCAGCCCCGCGAGGACGAGAACGAGGACGGCGGTCACGACGTACCGGGTCACAGGTTTCTCCTTCTCATCCAGATGCCGCCGCCGAGGATGATGACGGCTGCGGGGAAGATGAGGGTCGCGAAATAGAAAATCATCTTCGCCTGCCCGCCTGTGAGTACGACCTGCTCCCTTTCGGTGGAGCGCGGGCGGATGGAGATTTTTTCCTCCTCGCCCGCGAGCCAGTTGACCATGTTGAGAAAGAGGTCGCGGTTGCCCGCCTGTTC
>JBFMFE010000013.1:0-45893 GCA_040752295.1 bacterium | reverse complement strand
GCCATGGTCCGCCTCCTTGTTCTTGTATCTGTTAGCGTATTAACTAACAGATTATAAGTCAAAAAATATATGATGTCAAGTAGGTCTATGCTAAAATATCATTGTGAAAAAGTGCGAAAGTTCACTTATTGAAAACCCTGTTAAAAGAGGGCTGACTGACAAACCGGAACTTTATAAATGGTTGTGGATTAGAAAAGAAGCCGTGGAGGCATATCCCACTTGGAGTCCTGCCCCGCTCAAAGAGGTGGAGCAGGAGTGAAAAAGGAGCCGGTTCAGGGCTTCGACCCCGTAATAGTGGCGTTCTGCTGCCATTACTGCGCATTCGCGGCGGCGGACCTCGCAGGCTCGCTGCGGCTTCAGTACCCGCCGAACGTCCGAATCGTCCGGCTCCCGTGCACCGGAAAGCTCGACGTGCTTTACATCCTGAAGGCATTCGAATACGGCGCGGACGGCGTGATGGTCGCCGGGTGCCTCGAGGGACAATGCCACTTCCAGAAGGGAAACATCCGCGCTAAAAAACGCGTCGGCTACGCAAAAAAAATCCTCGAATCCATCGGCATCGAGCCGGAGAGGCTCGAAATGTACAACCTTTCCTCAGCCATGGCGGCGCGGTTCGCCGAGATATCAGCGGAAATGACAGAAAAGATCAGAGCTCTCGGACCCACGCCCATACCCGTCAACCCGGACAGGCTCGCGACCGAATTGCCCGCGCCCGCGCCCTCCGACGCGCCGTAACGAAAAAACCGAAACGGAAAAAAGGGAGACCTCGAGATGATCATCGCCGAACAGAAACCTATAGAGGAAATACTGAAGATCATCGGCGACGCCGGGAAACTGCTCGTCGCCGGATGCGGCGCCTGCGTCGCCGTCTGCTTCGCGGGCGGCGAAAAAGAGGTTGGCATACTTGCCTCCACCATCAGGCTGGCGCGGAAAAAGGAAGGAAAGGAGATCGAGGTGCTCGAAGCGACCCCGCTCCGCCAGTGCGAGGAGGAATGGGTGAAGCCCCTCGCCGACCTCGTGGGACAAGCGGACGTCGTGCTGAGCATCGCCTGCGGCGTCGGCGTGCAGACGATGGTGGACTATTTTCCCGAAAAGATCGTCGTTCCCGGACTCAACACCACAAGCTTCGGAAGACCGCTCGAGATGGGCGTGTGGACCGAGTACTGCCGCGGGTGCGGCGACTGCATACTGCATCTCACGGGCGGCATCTGCCCGGTCACCCGGTGCTCCAAAAGCCTGATGAACGGACCGTGCGGCGGGTCCGAAAACGGGATGTGCGAGGTTGACCCCAAAAACACGCCGTGCGCATGGCAGTTGATATACGACAGACTGAAGGCTCTCGGGAAACTGCATCTCATGGAGGAGATCGTACCGATCAAGGGCTGGAACGCCGCGTGGGACGGCGGTGTGAGAACAACAGTGAGGGAGGACCTGAAACAGTGAAATCGGGCAGCCGGCTTGAGAGAGTGCTTGAAAGCGGGCAGTTCGCGGTGACGGGGGAGCTGGGACCGCCGAAGGGAGCGGACGCCGGCGTCATCACAAAGAAGATGGCGCTGCTGCGGGGCAACGTGGACGCGGTGAACGTCACCGACAACCAGACCGCCATCGTGCGGATGTCCAGCATCGCGTCGGCGCGGATACTCGTCGAGAACGGCATCGAACCTGTGATGCAGATGGTATGCAGGGACAGGAACCGCATCGCGATGCAGAGCGACATATTCGGCGCGCACGCGCTCGGGATACGGAACATACTGTGCCTGACGGGCGACCATCAGAAGTTCGGAAACCACCCGGAGGCGAAAAACGTTTTCGACATGGATTCCATCGGGCTGATACACATGGTCCGCAGGATGAGGGACGAGAACAAGGCGCTGTGCGGCGACGAGCTTGAAGGGGAGGTGAAGATGTTCATCGGGGCGGCGGAGAACCCGTTCGGGGGACCGCTCGAGTTCCGCGCCGCGCGCCTCGGAAAGAAAGTGCGCGCGGGGGTTGACTTTTTCCAGACGCAGTGTATATATGATATGAAGATATTCGAGTCCTGGATGGCGGAAGTCCGCCGCAGAGAACTCCACGGGCAGTGTTACATATTAGCCGGCGTAACCCCGCTCAAATCCGTGGGCATGGCAAAGTACATGAAAAGCAGGGTGGCAGGGATAACGATACCGGACGAACTGATAGACCGGCTGGCGAAAGCGCCGAAGGAACATCAGAAGCAGGAAGGGCTTGACATCTGCGTGGAACAGATAAAACACCTACGGAACATCGAAGGCGTCGCCGGTGTTCACATTATGGCGATAGAATGGGAATCAGCGGTAAAGGAAATCGTCGAGAAGGCTGGTCTGTTGCCCAGGCCGGAGGTCAAGTGATGAAATAGTTACCTCATTTTTCCCACTTTTCTCCTCAATTTCCCCATTTGTGTCTTTACGACACTTCGGGTGGTTCGACACGAACCACCCGCTTTTTTTTTCCGGCGCGAACAAAATTATAGAGGCGGGGTCGCCGCTGGCAAGAAAAATTTTGATAAAAAACGGGTTTTTTGGCTTTGTGATATTTTTCACAACCGGCTTTCCCGTCTCTCTCTCCGTCCGCCGTCCCAAAAGCTCCGGTCACCCCGTTGCGCGCCGCCGCCTTAACAAATACAATCAAACAAACGGTTCCTTCCCGCAAGCGTCATGGAAAAACGCTCCATCCGTCACCCCGCCTCCCCCGCCCCGGCTTCCGCCCCGTCACGCGACAGTTCGTCCTGGAAGGACACGCCCTCCCCGTGGCGGCTCATCCTCATACTCATCCTTCTGCTCGGGGTGTTCTCGAGAGCCTGGAGGCTTGGCGACAAGATACTCTGGATTGACGAGGGTATAAGCTGGAAGGTCGCGTCTTTCAAGACCGTTTCCGAGATAATCGAGTACAACCGGTTCGAAGAACACTCCCCGCTGCCGCAGATCATCGATCACTTCTGGATCAGGCTCGCCGGCGACTCGGTTTTCGCCCTTCATCTCCAGTCACTGCTCTGGTCGGTCGCGGCGCTGGGTGTGTTCGCCTGGATGGCATTCGCAATGCTTCCATGGCGCGCGGCGCTCGGTGCGACGGCGGCGCTGTCCCTCAGCGCATTCATTCCCGAGTTCGCTCAAATGCTGCGGTACCCATCCCTCGGTTCGTTCACGGCTCATGTCTGGCTGTTCATGCTCTTGAAATACAGGAAAAGCGCCGGTTCCGCCTGGCTGCTCATATACACGGTGTTCCTCGTCGCGTCGCTCCGTATCCATCTCTACTCTCTGTTCGCCGTGATCGGCATATCGCTCTTCGTCGCCTTCTTCCGCGGGAGTTTCGGACCGTTCTCATGGCGCATACACGCAGCCGGTGCGATCGCGGTCGCGACGATCATCCCGAAGTTCCTCCTCATGAAATCCACGGGGATCTCTTCCCTTGCCAGACCCGTGCCCCTCTCCGACGCTCTTCACCACCTCGCGGGTCTCCCCGTCGGCGGCATCGTGAGGGCATTCTTCCACTTTTGCACGGGGAGGATCGTTTCCATCGAAACCCTCTCCATCCCGTCGCTCATCATTATCGCCGGCGCCTTCGGGGCGGTCCTCATCGCGGCTCTGTTCCACGGCACCCACCGCACGGAAGCCCGCTTCTGCGCCGTCGTGCTCGGAGGCGCCGTCCTGTTCGGCTGGATGGGGATGATCTTCAGGGGAATCTACTTCCACACACAGTACTACGTCCCGTTGTACGGGCTGTTCTGCCTTATGCTGGGGCTTGGCGCGGACCGCCTCTGCGGAAGGAAACCGTTCCTCTTTCCCGCCCTTTTAATCACGTACTTCCTGTTCTCCTTCAATCTCCTTCACATTTACTGGCAGCGCCTCGACCGACCCGAAAACCAGAAAACCCTCCTTGAACACGTCGCCGCCCACGAACGGGAAGGCGATTTCATCGTCCTCTCACCCCCCTACACCTTCGCTTTCGATTACTACTGGAAGGGAACCATACCGGTTCACGACTTTTCAGACGACTACGACCCGGTCACAACTCCCCACAACAACGTTTTTCGCATCACCGCACAAGAACGCCAGATAAACGAAGAAAGGCTGCGCAGGTGGCATCGCGACGTTGCTTCGCGCTACAAACGGGTCTGGGTGTTCTGGATGCTCGGCGCAATAAACACGGAGGATCACGCCGGGCTTGCGCGCAGGTGGCTGGACGAACGCTTCGAGAAACTCGAAACCCGCCCGTACAGAATGATTCCCTTCTCGGACGAGTACACGGGCGAGATGGTATTGTACAGGATAAGACCCCCGACGCCGCGACCGCCCGCGCCCGGCAGGTGAAACGCGGACGGAATCACGGAACGCGAACGGCGAGGTTTATTCCGGTCTTTATTTGACGCGGGAAAAGCGCTATACTGTTAAAAACAGCGCTCCGAGGTGGACGGAATGTCATACCGCGCCGGCAAGCCCAAGCATGTTTCCTTCAGCGAGTCGCTCGACCGTCTCATCCGGACAAGGCGGAATTTCGCGGTCCGCCCGTTCGGTTTCGATAATAAAAAGTGGGAGAAGCACCTTCTCTCATCCAACGTCGCGCCGCGTCAGAAAGAAACGCAGGAAGAGAAGAAGATGATCCGAGAGACAGCCCAGGGCGTGAAGGGGCTGGACTTCCCAGCCGAGGAAATGGCGAAGATCATTAGAAGCTGGATCGCCCGAGACGAGTAGCCCGGCGCCGCGAACCTTTTCACCGCTCATCCCGCAGGGGAAGGCGCGCCCGTTGACATCGCCGCTCCACCGGCATCTCCCCGCGGCGCCCCCGCCGGTTCAAGCGGAAATCGGCAGACCGAAGAGTTCGACCGCGTTCCCCGCCGTCAGCTCCGCAGCCTGGAATATCCTGACCCCGAGCGCCTCGGCGACCGCGCCCGCGGTGATCGCAATGTAACACGGCTCGTTCCTGCCGCCGCGAACCGGCTGCGGCGGAAGGTACGGCGCGTCCGTCTCGATGAGAAGCCGCTCCGGCGGCACGTACCTTACCAGCTCCGCGATCCGGCTGCGGGGATACGTGATGGGCGCATCCACGCCCACGTGCAGCCCAAGGTCGAGAGCGCGCTTCAAAAAGCTCATGCCGCCTGAAAAACAGTGCATCGTCCCGCGGAGGGGTTTTCCGAGCCCCGACAGGATTGCGTAAAAATCATCGTGGGCTTTCCGGCAGTGGAATATCACGGGAAGACCGCTCCTCGAAGCGGTTTCGAGCTGGGCTTCCAGCGCCTCGCGCTGCGTCCGCCTCGGCGAAAGGTCGCGGTAGTAATCCAGCCCGATTTCCCCCACCGCCGCAAGGCGGTCCCTGTTCCCGGCGACGAAGGAGTCGAACTCGGCGGGGTTGAATTCGGAAGCCGAGTGGGGATGAAATCCGGCGCTTGCGAAGACACCGGCGTATCTTTTCGCGTTTTCCAGCGCGGCGCGGCTGGTTTCAAGGTCAACGCCGACGTCAATTATGCCCGCTACGCCGAGACGCGCGGCGCGGCCCACCACCGCGTCGCGGTCCGCCGCGAACTCCTTCATGAAAAGGTGGGCGTGCGTGTCTACGAGCATACGCCCCGGCAACTCCGCGCCGGCGGGGGGGCTACTTCTTCATATCCCACTTCCCGAAGGCGCGGTTGTAAACGATCTCGCATTCCCCGTAGTCCCTGAGGCGCACCCTGTAATGTTCCTCGGGACCCAAGTCCTTGCCCCCCGGAGAGCGCCACCTCCTGAGCACTTCCGCCACCTCGTAACGCTTCCCCAGCATGTGAACTGCCCGGGGTGTTTCCGGCGAGGTGTACCCGTCGTAGGTTTCCACTTTCACGTCGGAACGCTGTTCCATCCGGTCTCCTCTTCGATTATCGCGCCCGTACGCGGGCTGACGGGCGTCAACGGATTCCGGGGCCCCGTCCGAGTCCCCGGACTATACCGACCGCGGTCGCCGCGCGGCGTCTTTCCGCCCACGCGGTCCGGAAGGCGCGAGCCTACGATTTTACAAGCATGACTCCCGCAACCACGAGGACTATCCCGAAAACGTTCTGCAGGGTGATTCTTTCGCCGATAAACAACACGGCGAACAGCGCGGCGAACAGCGGATACGCCCCGGCGATCGGGACGATCTTGGACGCGGGGGCGAACTTCATGGCGTGGAAGTAGAAGTACTGCCCCGCGAGAGCCGAGATTACCCCCGCCGCCATTATCACGGCGATCCACCTGCCCGGCGTCTGCGCGGCTTCCACGAAGCGCCCGGTCGCCCCCATCGCCGCCGTCGAGCCGATCAGTATCGCCACGCTCCTCATAAACACCGCGTCGAGTGGGTTCATGTGCGACAGCGCGCTTTTTTCCATCGCGGCGGCCATGCCCCACAGGACCGCCGCGGCAAACGCAAATGCGTACGGACTCATGTCGCCTCCCCGCTTCAATCCACGCCCCCGCGAGGGGGCGAAAGCCCCGGCGCATCGCCGCGCCGGTTTGTCGCGATGCGAACCAGCCCGTATAATATAAGCCTGAACGCCGGAATCTCAAATCCGGCGGGCGGCGCGAGCCGGAAACCCCGTCCAACGGTTCACGGCGGACACCGCGGGAAACGTAACGCCCGGCATATCGTGAAAAACGCGCCCTGCCGGCTACGCACTGCTCGATGACCGACGGAAAGCCTCACCCCATCCTGAAAAACTACCGCGAAGTAACCCGGTACCCCTACTTCCAGGAGGGACGCGACGGAGAACCCTGCCTCCGCCCCGAACTGAAGAAAAGAATCCGCGTCATAGACATGCACGCGCATCTCGCCTGGACGTATTTTTTCTCGAAGCCCATCCAGTTGTTCGCGAGAAGCACGGCGGTGCATTTCCTGACGATGCCCGACCAGAGGGTCTCGATAAACAGGTACTTCTACCGCGACATGACGCCGAGGGACGCGCTGCGCTTCTACCGCAACACGATCGCCTCGCTGTGGCGCTCGCCGCAGGAAAACACGTACCACACCATACCGAACCTGATTGACGACATGAACAGGATGGGCATCTCGAGAACGGTCGTCCTCCCGATTGACCTTCCGTTCTCGCGAAACTCCGAAATCCTGCTCAAGAGCACGCGCGGCAACAGCCGCATCATCCCGTTCTGCTCGCTGCATCCCGCCATGGGACACAAGGAACGCCGACTGAAAGCATTCGTGCGGTGGGGCGCGCGGGGTTTCAAGTTCCATCCCGTCGCGATGGCTTCCCCGCCCGACAGCACGGAGGCGATGAAGCTGTTCGAGGTCTGCGCCGCGATAAAACTCCCCGTCCTCACGCACACCAGTTCCACGGGCATCGAACTCGGCTACATGCAATCGTGCTCGAAGGTGAAGAACTTCGAGGAGCCTGTACGCGCTTTTCCGGAAATCCCCTTCGTTCTCGGACACGCCGGCTTCAGGGAGATAGACGAGATCATCCGCTACTGCAACGAGTACCCGAACGCCTACCTCGAGATAAGCGGTCAGCCCCTGTCCAATATCGAGAAGATCATCCGGGAAACGCCCGATCACAAGATCATGTTCGGCTCGGACTGGTCCTGGTATCACCCCGCGGTGCCGCTCCTTACCGTGCTCATCGCGACCGAGGGAGACGAGGAACTGAGAGACAAATTCCTGTACCGGAACGCCGCGAGGGTTCTGGGCGAGGACTGACCCGGGCGCCGCGGGACGCGAAAGCGGATTCCCCGATTGAAAACCATCCGCCGGGGCTTAAAATTAAAGTACGCTGAAAAACCGCACATGACCTGTGAACCCGCACAATTGTGGTCTCCCTCGGACGGTCTGTCCACGAGGGTGAAAAAGCTCCGCGGGGAGTACTTCTCGTTCTATGAACGCGATCACTTCCGCAACGAGGTGCAGGCGTTCACGACGGGCAAACCGTACGACACCGTCTGGGCGCCGCACCAGTGGGGGGTCGTCCCGGAAATATACATGTTCTTCGACGCGTACCGGGACTCGCTCCTCGCCTCTGCCTCAACGGTGAAGCTGAAAGCGGGTTTCCGGCGCGAACCCCTGATCGTGAGAAGGGCGCTGTTCTTCCGCGAGGTCGTTACAAAGCACCTCCCGGTGAAAATACTCGACGGCGAACTGATCGTCGGCGCCCATTTCAACACCGCCCTCTCGAAAACCCACACCAAATCCGAGGCGAAAAAATACAACCGCCGGATAAGAAAGTGGCTCCGCGAGGCGCGAAGACTCAACGCCGCCGGCGTCGGCAACTGCGGCGCGACGCCCGGACACCTCATCCCAGACTACCCCGAAGTCCTGAAAACCGGTTTCTCGGGCATACACGACCGGCTTACGAGTCAGATGAAGAACCGCGCGGACGCCAAGGGGCGGAACCTGCTCAAGGCAATGCTCATCTGCTGCGAAGCCGCCGCCGGCTTCGCCGAACGCTGCGCCGGCGAGGCGGAACGGCTCGCCGAAAACGAACCGGACGAAAAACGCGCCGGCGAACTCCGCGCGATTGCGCTCATCTGCCGGAAGGTCCCCTGGGAACCGGCGGAGACCTTCCACGAAGCCCTCCAGTCCCTCTGGTTCACGCACATGCTCGTAATGGCGGCGGAATCCTACCCGGGGCCGGGTCTCTCCTACGGGAGGATTGACCAGTACCTCCTCCCGTTCTACCGGCGGGACGTTTCGGAAAGGAAAATCACGCGCGAGGACGCCAGGGAACTGCTCCACTGCTGGTGGATAAAGCACAACTACGCCTACGACTACCAGGGGCGCATAGGAACCAACCAGGGAATCAACTCGGGCTTCGGACAGCTCATCACGCTCAGCGGGTGCGGTCCCGACGGCGAAGACCTCACGAACGAACTCACCCTGCTCATGCTCGAAGTGATCGGGGAGATAAACCTCCTCGAGCCGAAACCGAACATCAGAATCCACCGGAACACGCCGGCGGATTTCCTCCTGAAGGTCTGCGAACTGGTCTCCATGGCGCAGGGTTCCCCCTTCCTCCTCAACTTCGACGAGGCGTCCATCAGGGGGTTGAAATGGGAGGGACTCCCCGTGGACGAACTCTGGAACTATGCCCCCGTGGGATGTCTCGAAAACACACTTCAGGGCAAAGACCGCTCGGGAACCGTGGACGTGAACGTCAATCTGGCGAAAGCTGTGGAGCTTGCCCTCAACGACGGGCGAGACACGGCGACCGGCGAGCGCCTCGGTCCCGCCACGGGCGACCCGGCTGCGTTCCACGGCTTCGACGACTTTTTCACCGCTTTCAAGAAACAGCTCTCGGCGATCCTCGACCTGATCATCGGATGCAACAACCGCGCCGACGCCATACGCGCGCGCTTCGAACCGACACCCTACCTCTCCCTCCTCGTGGAAGGCTGCGCGGAAAGCGGGAAAGACATCACACAGGGCGGCGCCGTGCACAACTTCCTCACCGTCCAGGGCATCGGCTTCGCCACCGCCGTGGACTCCGTCGCCGCCGTTAAAAAGCTCGTTTACGAAACCGGACAAATATCCATGCCCGAACTTTTGAGGGCGATCAGGGCAAACTTCGAGGGATACGAACCTCTGCGCCAAGCGTTGCTCAACAGGGCGCCAAAGTACGGCAACGACGACCCCGCAGCCGACGACATCGCGCGGGAGGTCTCGCGCTTCTGGACGGAGGCGGTCTTCCGCGAAAAATCCCCCGCCACCGCAAAACGCTACCGCGGCGGCTACCTGAGCTGGAACTACTGGATTTCGTACGCGCCCTCCACGGCGGCAACGCCCGACGGGCGCCGCCGCGGAACGTTCCTCTCGAACGGCATCTGCGCCGTGAACGGCATGGCGGCGGCGGGTCCCACCGCCGCGGCGCTCTCGGCGGGAAGGCTGTCGCTCGAAACCGCCCCGAACGGCGCGTCACACACCATCTCCCTCAATCCCACGCTCGTCCGCGACGGGGAACACCTCGAAAAACTCGCCGGTTTCCTGCGCGCCTATAACGAATGCGGCGGCACCGCGCTCCAGATAAACATGATCACACCGGACACGCTCCGCGCGGCTCTCGAAAACCCCGAAGACCACCGAAATCTCCTCGTAAGGGTCACAGGCTACAACGCCTACTTCGTGATGCTCGGACGCGAAATCCAGAACGAAATCATAGCGAGGGAATCCCTGAACCTGGGCTGACGCCGCAGCCCGGGAGCGAATCCCCCCATGTCGAACAAACAAGGCGTGACCTTCAACGTCCAGCGTTTCAGCACGGAGGACGGTCCGGGAATACGCACGACCGTGTTCATGAAAGGCTGTCCGCTGAAATGCGCCTGGTGCCACAATCCCGAAGGGATTTCCTTCAAACCGCAGCTCGTGTGGTACGACCGCCGCTGCATAGGCGCGCGCGACTGCCTCAAAGCCTGTCCCGAAAACGCGCTGAAGCTTACCCCGAAGGGAATGATCATCGCCAGAAGCCTCTGCACGGTGTGCGGTCTGTGCGCCGACGCCTGCCCGGCGGTGGCGCTCGAGGTCATCGGGAGAAAATGGACCGCGGAGGCGCTTGTGGACGAGGCGCTCAAGGACGTCACCTTCTACCGCGCCTCCGGCGGCGGGGTCACCATCTCCGGCGGCGAGCCGCTCGCTCAGCCGGAATTCGTGAAAGAATTCATGGCTTCATGCCGCGCCGCGGGACTTCACGTGGCGCTCGACACTTCCGGCTTCGCCCCGCCGGACGTGTGGGAAGAGTGCGTCCGGCTCGCCGACCTCGTCCTCCTCGACCTCAAAACCCTCGACGAATCCAGGCACAGGGAATACACCGGCGTGGACCTCGCCCCCATACTCGACAACGCGCGAAGGACCGCCGCCTTCGGCGTTCCCGTGTGGGTGCGGACACCCGTGATACCCGGCTACACCGATTCGGAGAAGAACATAAGGGAGATCGCGGAATTCGCCGCGCGCCACGTCCCCACCGTCGAACGCCACGACCTCCTCTCTTTCTCGAACCTCTGCACCTCAAAATACGAAAGGCTGGAAACGAACTTCCCCCTGCGCGGCAGGGAACTGCTCACGAAAGAGACCATGGAGCGGCTCCGCGAAGCGTCCGAGGCGGCGGGGATGAAAAACGCGGTGTGGTCGGGACCCACGCGCATCGCCGAAAAAGAGTAACACTTTACCGATCGGAAGCGGCAGGAATGAAACGATCGAAAAAGAAGATTTGAAAAGCTGATACGGCGCGGGTCTTAGCCGCATGTCCGAACGCCGCAGGCGACAACGCTGAAAATGGATAACGTAAAGCTGCCGCCCGCCCTTGCGTCCGCCCTCTCGGAAGAAAGGACGCCGAAATTCCTTGCGACCCTCGACGCCGGCGGCGTCCCGAACGTCGTGCCGGTCATCTCCATCCGCCCCGGAAGGGGGGACGAACTGATCTTCGCGGAGTTGATGATCTGGAAGACGAAGAAGAACCTGCTCGAGAACGCGCGCGTCTGCGTCGTCGCCGTCTCCAGAGACCTCACGTGGTGGGAAATCAGGGGCGACTTCCTCGGCTTCGAGACGAAAGGCGATTACTTCGAGGAGTTGAGCCGGCTCGACATGTTCCGGTACAACGCTTACTCGGGAATAAGGAGCGCGGGCGTGATAAGGGCTGTCGGCGTATCCGCGCCCGAAAAGGTCTTCCGCCCCGCGCTGATACCCGGACTCGCGGCGTCGAAACTGAGAAGCGCGGCGCGCGGCGGCGGACCGCATGCAATGCCGCGCCCCGTCGCCGAGAAGTTCAACCGTTTCAGGGCGGCGAAAGCGATAGCCGTGCGAGGCGGCGACGGCTATCCCGCCGCGTCGCTCGCCTCAACCATGTTCCCCGCGGGGAGGTCGCGGCTGGTGATGGCCGCCGACGAACTGCCCTCGCCCGCAAGGAATTCCGCGAAGCCCTGCAACGCCGCCGCGTCCGTCATAACTTTCGACCCCGTGGCGTACCAGGTGAAAGGTCTGCTTCGGCGGGCGACGTACCCGGGCGGTCTGAGGATGGCGGTTATGAACGTGGAGGAAACCTATTCTGCGTCGCCGCCGCTTCCGGGCAAGAGGCTGGCCTGAAACACGAGGGGTAGCAACTGTTTACTGAAATGAAGTTTGGTCTTGAAAAAATGTAGAATGTAGATGTTCAAATCTTTCCTTTTAGATTCTGAGTCTAGATTTTAGATTCATCATTCTCTTTTTCTTTCTCTTTCGCTCACGTCACTTCAGATCGGTAAATAGCATTACGGCGCAACTATTCGTTTTAACAGGCTGGAAGCCTGTCCCACTATTTCAACCCGGATTATTCATCCGGGGAAATCGCAATAACGCCGAATCTTCTTCGTTATCGGGCTTCCACCGTCGGTCACGTACCTGCCAAGTACGCTCCCGTCCGGTGTCAGCCCTCTGCCTTGAATCTTCAGCATTCTTACGATTTCTTCCCGAATTATTCAAACAGCGTGAATAATTCGGGTTCAAAAATATCATTTTTCAGTGGGACAGGCTTCCAGCCTGTCAGAAAAAAACTCCATTTTTGCAAAACTTGCGCCGCCGGGTTTTCAACCGGACATTTCGTCATGCGCCGGAGAGCAGTTCGTTGACGGCTTCCTGCTCGGTGTCGTACATCGGAACGTGCTGCGACAGACCGAGGCGGTCGAATACCTGCCGCACCTCGCCGCTCACGCCGGCGAGCACCATTTCTGCGTCCTGTTTCTTCATCCTGTCGTAGGTGAACATGATCGTGCCGATGCCCGAACTGCCGATGAAGTCGAGTTTAACGCAGTTCAGTATCAACACTCTGGTTTTGTTGTACACGAAGTTGTCCATCATTTCCCTGAACTTCGCGTGGTTGGAAATGAAAATCCCGCCCTCGATATCGAGGACGGTTATCTCCGACCTCGGACCCGTGGTACGCACCCTGTAGTCAAGCTCCAAAAGGCGTTTCCCCCTTTTCCCTTGGTCGAATTTTACCACGGACCGCCGTTTTTGCGCAATAGAAAACGCCCGGGGCGCAGCCCGCTCGATCCGCGCCCCCCGATCTCCACACGCAATCCGTTTATCGCACGGACAGCAGTCTCCTGTAAAAGCGCAAGAGCTTCTCAACGTTGTCCTCAAGGATGTAGTTTTCGACAACGTCCGCGTGCGCCGCTTCCCTTATCCCGTTTCTCAAACCCTCGTCCTCGATCAGCCTTTTCACCGCGTCGCGCCACCCGTCCGTATCGTCAGGCTCGACGAGCAGCCCGTTCACCCCGTCGCGCACGCACGATGAATACGGCGCCACGTCCGCGTAAATCCCCGGTATCCCGCACATCGAATACTCAAGATACTTTATGTTGCTCTTGCCCTCGTTGAAGACGTTTCTTCTGAGCGGCGCCAGTCCCACGTCTATCCCCGCCCCCCTCAGCAGCCCCGCGAACATGTGATACGAATCGGTCCCCTCGACCGACTCCACACCTTCTGCCCCCGCAAGCCCGTCCGGGGTGAAACCCAGGAACTTCATCCTCACCCTCCCCCCGAACTCTCCGAGTATCCTCCTCAACGCTGGAACGACCGGCGCAAAATCGGGCGCGTGCGTCACGGAGCCGGCGTAGCCGACCGTAACGACGCCGCCGGAATCCCGCGACGGAAGTTCTTTCTCGAATATCTCCGTGTCCACGTAGTTCGGAAACACGAACACATCGCCGGCAAGCCCCCTCTCGCGAACGTACCGCCCGAGCCTTTCGGTCGAAACCGTAACCGCGTGCGACGCGCGGATGAACGGAAACATTCTCAGGTTCTTGTATGCGCTGCCCTTCAGGGGGTGACCCTCGGGAATCTCAAAAAGATTATCGTCCAGCTCGAACACGATCTTCCTGCCCCGCGCCCCCGCCCGGCGGATTATCCTCCCGTATCTCCTGTCCCGCACCCGCTGGAGGACGATCACGTCCGCCCACTCCACGTCGCCGGGAGGCACCACCCGCCCCCTGCGTATCAGGTGGTATCTCACCCGGAAGCCTCTCCCGGCAAGCGCGTTGTGCGGGCTGTAAACCCTCACCTGCGAGCACGCGCTCGGTTCCGCCGTGACGCATAAGACCTTTATCCCCCCCGCGTCCACGTCGGTCTTCCCCTCCGCGCCTTCCTCGTTCGTTATCCTGCGGCGATAGAAATAATGCTTTCCCTCCCCGGCTGAAAAAACACCAAGAAGCCTCTCCAGGGCATCGCACGCCCGGTCCGTGTCTCCATCAGACTCCCAGGGTACACGAAACACGCCGGTCCCGCGCTCGGCGGCTTCATCGAACGTTTTTTCCGAGAGGACGATTCTCACGAGGGGAAGACGCCGCGCCGCACCGGCGCGGCTGCGCTCCACGTCCCCCGCGTCCTCTCCGAAAAGCAAAAGGAATTTCACGCCGCGATCCGGCGGAAACACATCTATCCACTCGGCGGTCCTCCACGACGCGGCGATTATCGCGTCGAGTTCCGGGAAAAACTTGTCCTTGGGAAGCGGAACGCGGAGATGTCTCACGCCGCGCGGCGGCGCAATCCACTTCAATTCACGCTTCAAACGCTCAGCAAACGCGCGCTGCCGCGCCGGCGGGGCGAAAGCCCTGAAAACGCCTCCCGCTTTCGCTCCGGGAACGTTACAGGCGACCGTCACATCGTGCCCGCGCCGCGCAAGCCCGCCCGCGAGCGCGTAAACCGCCTCCACCCGGTAATCGCGCTCCACCGGGAACTCTTCGAGGTAAAACGCGACCTTCATTTCCTTCTGCCCACGACGCACGCCTCGGTCGGACGGTCCCACAATTGATCGAGCAGCCGCGTGTAACGTTTAAGTCCGAGCTGCCTGTGGAGGAAACCCTGCGCCGCTTCCATCGCGCGCTTCCTCAGGCTCTTCTTCAGCTTCTCCGGATAATCGCGGAAATTGAAGGGCGCCCCACGCGAAACCTCAAAACCCTTTTCTGCCAGGAGAAACGCCACGAAATCCCCGTGGTAAAAGCGCACGTGCGTGGGGTCTTTCCAGAAATCGGACAGCATGTAAAGCGACTGCGGGTCCGGAAAGAGCAGGACCAGCAGCCCATCCCGCGGAAGCGCCCCGTGCGCAAGCTCGGCAAGCCGGACGACCTTCTCCGGCTCGAGATGCTCGATGACGTGCGACGCGAACATCCCGTCGAACTCTCCCGGCGGGCACGACTCGAGGAACTCGAACAAATCCACGTTCATACATTCATGCCCCTTCCCTCTCACGCACTCGAACAGGGCGGGGTCGCGCTCGACCCCGGCGCACCGCACCCCGGCTCTCGAAACCGCGTCAAGAAAATCCCCCGGCCCGCACCCGAGATCAACCACCCTCCTGCGCCCGGCGAACAGCTTCGCGTAATGATCGTTCACCGCGCGCAGCAGTCCCTCATCCCGTATCCCGCTCCACTCGAGGTACCTCCTGTAATCAAAACCCCCCGGCAATCAGCCCGCCCCCCCGCCCCCGCTCATCTTCTTCACCGCCAGCCTTTTCAAAAACCTTTTCAACTTGAACGGAATTCTCTTTCTCCGCCGCGCCCGCCGCCTCTCGAGCGCCGCCAGCTTCCCCTCGTATTCAGCCATCACCGCGTAAAGCCTCTCCTGCGGCAGCGTCTCCTCGTTGAGGTATATCGAACCGTTTCTCCGCCGGATATCCGCCCACCCGGAAAAATCCTTCGCGCCGGACGACCTGTACGACGCAAACACCGCGAGACGGTTCCAGTCCATGTTCGCCGGGTCCACCGCCCCGCGCTCCACGGCGTACGCCCACATCTCCGTTCCGGGCATGGGCATCAGAACGTTCACGGCGGAGCCGAGCGTCATCCTGTTCCTCAAAACGTTCCGGTAAACGAATTCATAGGTCGCGCGCGTCTCCTCCTCTGTCTCGGACGGGACCCCGATAATAAAAGAACACACGGCGGGTATGCCGTGCCTGTGGAGGGTTTCAAGGGCGTTCCGGTTGTCCTTTAGGGTGATTCTCTTCTTGAGCAGCGACAGAATCCTGTCGGACGCCGATTCGGCGCCGAAACACACCTCGTGAACGTTCAGCCTCTTGAGCAGCCTGCACAACTCGTCGTTCACGAGGTCCGCCCTCACGGAAACCGAGAACCGGACCTTCCCGTTGAGCTTTTTCTCCTCGAGCAGTTCCACGATCCGCTCGAGCCGCGTCCGGCTCACGACGAACAGGTCGTCCTCCACGGGTATGTGATTCGTTTCCGGGAACTCCTCGACGATACGCCCTATCTCGTCGGCGACGTATTCGGCGCTGAAGGTCCGGGTTTTCATCCAGAAGGCGGAACTGCTGCAAAATGCGCATTTGTACGGACAGCCCCGCGAGGTGAAAAGGTATTGTACGTCCCCTGCGTGACGGCAGGGGTGGGGAAGCGCGTCGAGCGGGGTTATCAGGCTCCTCGGTCGGGTCGGTTTCACTCCCCCGTCCGCCCGGACCGCCAGCCCGTCAATCGCCGACAACCGCCCGTCCCGCCGGCTCAACCCATTCCCCGCCGCATGTTTTATCAATTCGAGGAAAGTCTGTTCACCTTCGCCGAGCACAGCGACATCGTAGTCCTCGCTGAGAGTTTCGGGCATGTACGTGACGTGGTGTCCCCCGATGACGGTGACCGGCGCGTTTTCCGCCTTCTTGGCCTCCCGCGCGATCTCCATCGCCCGCGCGTAATCCTGCGACGTGGACGATACGGCGATAATATCGTATCTGCCCGGCTCGATGTCTCCTTCTATGAACTCCATGTCAAACGGCGCGTCCAGGTGCTTCTGAAGGTACGCCTTGAGATAGCCGAATGAAAGCGGCTTGAACCAGTGAACGTCCACCCTGTTCGTAGCGTGGATGAAACCAATGCTGATCTTGCCCATAGAGTCGGACGGGTCGGACACAGACAGCTACTATAATCGCGTTTTGCCGCGCAGTCGTCAAGGGAACGCGCGGGGTGGAACCTTCATCAGTACCGCAGGCGCCGGCGTCACTTCCGCCGAATCCCGGTGGTCCGAGGCTTTTTCGCGCCGCCGCTGCGCCTCCCCGCGCGACCGAAGCGTTTCAGCATCAGCGGCGCGGAGACGGAAACGAGGAGCATCGCCCACGAAAAAACGTCCCCGAAGCGCGTGTAAAACGATCTCCCGCCGCGGAAACGCACGTTTCCGTAAACGATTTCCCTGCGGAACAGTTTCGAGGAGGCAATCCGCCTCCCGACGGGGTCAACGATGACGGAAATCCCCGTGCTGGCGCCCTGCACGACGAACCGGCGGTTCTCGATGGCGCGCAGAACGCCCATCGCGGCGTGCTGATCGGCGGCGGCGCTCTTCTCAAACCACGCGTCGTTGGTGAGCACCAGGAGAAGTTCCGCCCCGAGCGCCGTCATCTTCCGCGCGATCTGCGGCAGCGTGGACTCGAAACAGATTATCGTTGACAACTTACCATGCTCCGTCTCAAACACCACCGGATTCCTGCCGGGCGAGGTGTCGAAGAGGTATATGTTCTTGTCAACCCACTCCCGCAGCCGGGGAAACCTTCCGAGGCGATTCCTTCCGGGAACGTACTCCCCGAACGGAACGAGATGCATCTTGTCGTATTTCCCCAGGTACCCGCGGACGGGGGAAAGCACGACCACCGAGTTGTAATTCATCTCCCCCCGCCTGTCGTAAACCCCCGCCACGAGCATAATCCCCATGTCCTCCAGGCTGTCGAGCATGTAAGGCAGCATGGTCTCGCCGGCGATCCAGTCGTATTCGGCGATCGTTTCGGACCACACCACGACGTCTGGGTCGTGCCGCCGGACCGCGTCGGCGGTCAGCCTCATGTGCTCCTCGTAAATGGTCGCGAAGATACGCGGGTCTTCCTTCTCTTCCTGCTTGAAGTTCCCCTGCACCACCGCGACGCCCGCCCTCCGCCCCCCGCCCGACGGCTTCGACACCACCCACAACCCCCAGACGAAGACCGCCGCGACCGCGACGGACACGACAATGACCGACGCCTCGCGCCGCCGCCACCCGCCCGACGCCAGCGTGTACACCACCCCGTTTACCGCCGTCACGAGAAACGACACCGCGTACATTCCCCCCGCCGACGCCGCCTGCGCCGCGGGAAGGTTCAAGGACTGCGAATACCCCAGCGACCACCAGGGGAGGGCGAACGGACCCAGCGACGCCAGATACTCCAGCGCCACCCACAGCACGCCGGGCATGAGAAACAACGGATACCGCGAGTCCCTGCGCAGAAACGCGCCCGCGGCAACGCCCCAGGCGCCGAACACCACCGGTATCACAAGCAACCCCGCCGCGTATCCCACCGGCGCGGGATACCTCACCACCGTTATCCACCACATGAGCAGACCGAGAAAAACCAGACCGAAAAGGTAGCCGTACAGGAACCTCCGCCGCCCGCTCCCGCCGCCGAGCGCGAAATACAGCGGCACAAACCCGACCCACGCAAGGTAATGCATGTCAAACCGCGGAAAGCTCAACAACAGGAGCGCCGCCGAAACCACCGCCAGCCCTGTGCCCGTCACGGCAATATTTTCGCCCTTTCCGCCTCCACCCACAAGCCGTACCCCATCGTTTCCGCGGGTTTCAACTCAATATTGCAAGCGTTTTACGGTCATTGTATAATTTCCCAAAATCTCCGGCGGCAGACCTTCCCGCGGGTATTGCGGGGCGCCTGCCGGAAGCAGGGTATTGACATGAACAGATTTTTGAAACCGATCCTGTTTTTATTGACGGCTATCACGCTGTGTTTCGCCGCCTTCTGCCAGAAGGACGAAGCCGGACGAAAACTCTACGCCGGCGACAGAATTTACGTCCGCATACCCGGAGAGCCGCAGCTCAGCGACGAATACCTCATACGTCCGAACGGCAAGATATTCCTCCCGGTTTTAGAGGACGGTCTCGACCTCGGTTCGGTCGCGGTCGAAGGGCTTACCCCTTCGGAAGCGGCGGAGAGAATCGCCGAGGTGTTGAAACCTTACTTTACCGACACAACGGTCTCCGTGGAACTCGCACTGGCGGGAGCGCGCTTCGGCGCCGCCGTCTCCGTTTACGGACTCGTTCTGCGCCCCAGCACCATCCCCTACGAGGAAGGCATGCGCCTCCTGGACGCGCTGACATACGTCGGGGGCACCAGCCCGAACGCGAACCTGAAAAAACTCACACTCTACCGGGGCGGCGAAACGACAAGCTACGATGTAAACGACCTCGTACAGGGCAGGGATTTTACGAACAACTTCACGCTCGAAGAAGGCGATTACATCATAGTCCCCAGCACGGTGGAACAGACGAACATGAAGATCATCGTCCTCGGACAGGTCGCCGAACCCGGCAGTTTCTATCTCCCCGAAGGCTCCCACATCCTCGACGCCATCGCTGAAGCGGGCGGCACCATCGGAAGAGCGGCGGTCGGACGCACGTTCATCATCCGCGTCGAGAACGGAAAACCGGTGGTCATACACACGGACCTGAAGGGAATAATCAACCGTGCGCAGACCCCCGAAAACGTCTTTCTCCAGAACGGCGACGTCCTCTTCATCCCCGAAACAAGCCGGCCCGACGTAATGGGGGTCGTGGACGACATCATCAGCCTGAATCTCCTCAAGAACATCATAAAAGACGAGTTCTGACCGGCGGAAAACGTGAAAACGGGAAAGGTAAAGAACAAGGCGGCGTTCACTAAAAAAACCGTTTTTTTTACTGTCGTCGCGGGAATGCTCTGCTTCGCCGTTTTCACATTCGCAAAGTTGAATTACCTGAACTACGTCGAACAGAAGAACCTCGATTCTCAACTGGAAACGAAGAGAGACCTCGAACGCACCCTCCGGAAACTCCAGAAGGAAAAAAACGACCTGCACGACCTCGAATACCTCAAGGAATACGCGCGCGAAAAACTCTTCCTCATGGAGGAAAACGAAATTCCCATACGCGTAATCACACCGGACGCGCGCGAAGACTCGTCCACCGGACACGAACCGTCTGGCTCAACGCCGGTGAAACGATAAACCAAGGTAAAGGTGGCTGCTGCAAGGGTGAACTACACAACTGGACAGGTGATGGAAGGAAGGGTGGTGGACATCACGAAGTTCGGCGCCTTCGTGAAACTGCCCGGCGGAAAAACGGGGCTTGTACACATCTCGCAGATCAGCGCCGAGTACGTGAAGGAGGTCTCCGATTACCTCTCGGTGGGCGCCACGGTCTTCGTCAAAATCTCCGCCATTGACGAAAAGGGCAGAATCCAGCTCTCCATCAAGGACGTCAAGGAGGAGGAACGCGCGCAGGCGCTGAAACTGGAGGAGAAGCCCCACCGCCACCTCCGCGAAGACCTTCCCCCCCGCGACTCCTTCCGGAGACACAGGGAAAGGCACGACGGTGACGACTCCTTCGAAAAGAAGCTGAGGTCCTTCATGCGCCAGAGCGAAGACCGCCAGGTGGACATCAAACGAAACATAGACGCGAAAAGGGGAATAAAAAAAAAGAAGAAGAGAAAAAGATAGAGACGCGAACGACTTCACTCTGCTGACCGTTTTCAAAATCCCCCGTAATCCGGGCGCGGCGCCCGCCGCCGAGACATGACCCCAACGGAGACGCCCCGGGAAAAGCACGGACGAAACCGCGTCTTCCTGTTCCTCCTTGTCCTGTTTTTTCACTGCTCTCCCTTCAGGACGGCGACGTACGACAACGAAAGCACGAGGCTCGACCTTTCCTTCTCGATCATCGTCCGCGGCGCCACCGACATAGACGCCTGCCACCGCAACACCACCGACAAGGCGTTCGTGAAAGGACGCTACTACTGCGACAAGGCGCCGGGCGTCTCCGTCGCCGCGCTGCCGATACTGCCGCTGTTCATGCGCCTCGTTCCCGGCGGGGCGCCGCGATGCCCGACCCCCTCAGCGCACTACGTTCTGACGGTCTTCACCATCGCGCTGCCTTCAGCGCTGACGAGCGTCCTGCTCTACGGTTTCATCGCCGCCGGCGCGGGCGCCGCCGCGGGGCTTCTGTCGGCGACCGCGTACGCCCTCGGAACGATGGCGTTTCCGTACTCGACGATTTTCATGGACCACCAGTTCGCGGCGAACCTTCTGGCGGCGTCCTTCTTCCTACTCCTTCCGCTTCTGCGGGGCGGAGAGGCGTCTCGCGCGCGGCTTTTCGCGGGCGGTTTCCTGTCGGGCTGGGCGGTCATAAGCGAATTTCCATCGGCGGGCGCCGCGGCGATAATCGCGGCGGCTGCAATCCTCGCCTCGCGGCGCCGGCGCACGCCGGCGTGGCTCGCCGCCGGCGCGGCGCCGCCGGCGCTCGCACTCCTTCTTTACAACCACCTGTCGTTCGGCAGCCCGTTTTCGATCGGCTATTTCTTCGAGGCGCACGAGTACTATCGCGAAGGAATGAGCGCGGGCTTCGTCGGGCTGACGTACCCGAATCCGCTGAAGCTGTTCAGCCTGCTCTTTTCCCCCTCGCGGGGACTGTTCTGGGGCTCCCCGTTTCTCCTCTTCTGCGCGCCGGGATTCGTTCAGATGTTCCGCCGCGGCGGATGGGAGAGAACCGTGGGATGGGTCTGCCTCCTGTCCGCGCTCGCGCGCCTGCTGATCGCGTCGTCATACTACGAGCCGTGGGGCGGTTTCGCGCCCGGTCCGCGCTTCCTCACGGGCGCCCTGCCGTTTATGGCGATCGCCGCGGCGGCGGCGCGTCCGAAGGGGGCGTGGAAACACCTCTTCGCCGCGCTGTGCCTCTACTCCGTCCTGCATCACGCGCTCCTCTCGTTCGTCGAACCGCGTGTGCCGCTCGTCTTCAGACACCCGGCGGTGGAATACGCCGCGGCTCTCCTGCGCGAAGGTTACAGACCGGGCGCCGCACTGATGTTCGCAGGCGTGGATTCTCCCGCCGCCTTTCTCCTGTTCCTGCTCGCCGCCGCGGGCGCGCTCGGACTGTTCATCCGGCTCGCCTCTCCCGCCGGAATCCGCCGCGCATACGTAAGCCTGCCGGCGTGCGCTGTCCTCGCCGGCTGCCTCCCCGCCATCGCGCGCATCTCGCCGACCCCGCAGCGCGAACTCGCCGCCTATTACACCGGCGTCGCCCTCAGACAGAACGGAATCCTCGACTCCGCCGAAAAAAAACTCCTGCTGGCGGTGAGAATAAAACCGGAGTTTCCCGAGGCGCATTTCGCGCTCGGCATCACGCGCGTGAAAACGGGCAGGTACTCCCTCGCCGAGTCCGATTTCAAAAACGCGATACGGTACGGTCTCAAAGAACCCGCCGCTCACGTCAGCCTCGGCGCGCTCTACATTATCCGGGGCGATCTCACCGGCGCGCGGGCGGTGCTCGCGGACGGACGCCGGAAATTCCCCGATTCGGTCGAAATCACCGAACTGCTGTCGAGACTCTCATCTCCGGAGGACGCTGAATGAACGCCGGAGAAAGCGGCGGCGGACAGGAGCGCGGCGGGGAACAGACCCCGCCCCGGGGCGCCCTTCACACCGTGCTCCTCTGCGCCGCCGCCTGCGCGCTCGCCGCCGCAGTGTACGTCAACACCCTGCACGGCGATTTCATCTGGGACGACGTCCCGCTCGTCCGCGACAACCCCTACATCCGGCGCACGGAACACCTCGCGCACCTGATCTCGAAAAGTTACTACGACGTCTTCGGCGAACTCAGTTACAGACCCCTCTGCACGCTCACCTACTTCCTCGACTACCGGCTGTGGGGACCCGAACCCGCGGGGTTCCACGCGACGAACACCGCCCTTCACGTCCTCAACACGCTTCTGCTCTTTCTGCTCGCGGCGCGGCTGACCGGAACACGCGCCGCGGCATTCACCGCGGCGGCGGTCTTCGCCGTCCACCCGGTCCAGACGGAGGCGGTCGCCGGCATCACGTTCCGCGAGGACGTCCTCTGCATGTTTTTCATCCTGCTCGCGGTTCACTTCCACCTGAACTCACTTTCCGGGGGGCGATCCGCGCTCCGTTGGACCGCCGCGGCGCTCGTCGCTTTCGCCCTCGCCCTCCTCTCCAAAGAGACAGCGGTGGTGCTGCCGGCGGTTCTCCCCGCGCTGAAATTCATCTCCCCGCGCCCCGGCGGGGCGGAAGTGAAACCCCGGCGCTCCATCGCGGTTCTCGCCGCCGCGGCGCTCGTCTATCTCCCCATCAGACTGCTGCTGTTCCGCAACCCCGCCGAACACTGGGTCTACCACGGCGGGAGCCTCTGGCTGACGATGAAACTCGCCCTCGCCGCGCTCTTCAGGTACATGGAACTCATCCCCGCCATCGGAAGCCAGTGCGTCCTGTATCCCGCGGAAAGACTCCTCGCCGGAGGGTTTCCGTTCGTCGCCGGGGCGCTCGTCCTTGCGGCATACCTCGCCGTCTGCGCCCTCACGTTCAGGAACGGGGGGCTGTCCTTCGGCATCGTGTGGTTCTTCGCGTTCCTTCTGCCCGTGGCGAACATCGTCCCCATCGGCGTGATCATGGCGGAGCGGTACCTGTACGTTCCATCGGCTGGGTTCGCCGTCGCCGGAGCGCTGTTCCTCGAGTCCGTCTTCCTCCGCGCGGGGCGCCGCCCCGGAGCCTCGTGGAAAACGTACGTCGCCGCGGTTTCACTCGTCGTCTTCGCCCTCGCCGCCCTGACGGTCTATAGAAACAGGGTCTGGAGGAACGAACGCGTTTTCTGGCGGGACGCGGCATCGTGCTCGCCGCGGTCCGGCATCGCTCACAACAACCTCGGACTGGCTTACCTCAACGCGGGCGAACTGGACGCGGCGAAAGCGGAGTTCGAAAGAGCGGCGCGCCTCGCTTCCGAAACCCCCATCCGCGAAGACAGGTACCAGGTGTTTCTCCGGGCGCGCACAAACCTCGGAATCGTGTACGCGCGCCAGGGCAGACACGGTGACGCTTACAGGGAATTCACGAACGTCCTCGCCGCGGCGCCCGGCTACCCGAACGCGCGCCTCAACCTCGCCGCTCTTCTATTCGAGCGGGGGGACTTCTCACGGGCGGCGGACGCGCTCGAAAAAGTCCTCGCGCTCGAACCGGAAAACCTCTCCGCAAGAATACTCCTCGCCAAAGCCCTTTTCCTCAACGGCGACGCCGAACGCGCAGGGATACAATGCGGCAAAGTCCTCGAAACAGACCCCGGCAACGGAGAAGCGCTCTCGCTGCTGGAAGCGATGCGGAAAACCCGGCACCGGCGGGACAGCCCCCGCGATCCCGAAAAATGAACGGAACACCGCGAAAAAAACCGCCCGCGCGAGCGGTCACGCTTTTTTTCCTCCTCATCCTCTCCTGCTTCGCCTTCTTCCTCCCCGCGGGCGGCGACAACGTAAACACAAGGCTCGACCTCGCCGCGGCGCTCGTCAACGACGGCGGAACGCGGATTGACCGCTACCACAGCAACACGATAGACAAGGCGAAATCGGGCGGGCACTTCTACACCGACAAGGCGCCGGGAACTTCGCTCTGGGCGCTGGCGCCGGCGTCCGCACGGCGTCGCGGAAGAGGCGTCAACCCGGATGACGCTTCGTTCCGGCGCGCCGCAACGTTCCTCGTGGTGACTCTCCCGTCCGCGGCGGCAGCGGCGGCGCTCCTCTGTTTCATATTCAGCCTCACCGGTTCCCTGCGCCTCTCCATCGCGGTCTCCTCGTTCTATTCCCTCGGCACGCTCGTCTTTCCGTACTCGACAATGTTCTATTCCCACGCCCTGACCGCCGCGATGTCCCTGTCGGCGTTCCTCGTTCTCTTCTCGGCGAAGCGCGCAGGGCGCGAGCCGCCGGCGCCCGCGCTCCTAACATCCGGCGCGCTCTGCGGCGCGATGACGATCACCGAATTCCCCTCGGCGGCGACGGCTGCCCTGCTCTTCGTATACGCTTTCTTCGCCGTCCGCCGGAAAGCCCGCCTGGTTCTTTTCGCCGCCGGCGCGCTCCCGTTCGCCGCGGCGGCGATCCTCTACAACCAAATCTCGTTCGGCGCGCCTTTCGCACTCGGCTACCTCATGGAAGCAACACCCGAACTGCGCGCCGGCATGTCCCGCGGCTTCGCCGGGCTGACAATTCCCGGGGCGCAGACCTTCCACCGCCTGCTCTCTTTCCCCGGGCGCGGGCTGTTGTGGGAATCGCCGTTTCTTCTCTTCGCGCTCCCGGGCTGGTGGTTCATGTTCCGGAACCCGCGTTTCCGTCCCGAGGCGCTCCTGTCGCTCTCGGTCGTCCTCGGGGTTTTTATCACCGGCGCCGCCGCATTCATGCCGGAAGGCGGTATGGCGCCCGGACCGAGGTATCTGATCCCGGCGCTCCCGTTCATGTGCGTGCCGATGGCGTTCATACCGTGGCGCGGAGCGTGGCAGAAAGGGGCGTTCCTGGGTGTCGGCGCTGCCTCCGCGGCGATGATGTGGCTGGTCACCGCCGCCGAACCCCATGTGCCGAGGGGCTTCGATTTTCCGGTGTTCGACTTCGCCGTCCCCCTCCTGCTCGAGGGGTACGCGCGAGCCTCGGTCCTCGACTTCGCGTTCTCGAAATACTCATACGCGGTCCTGTTCGCGTGGCTCGCCGCCGTCGCCGCTAACCTCGTCGCCGCCCTACCCGCCGGCGTCCCCCGTCAGGAAAAAAAATCGCCGCCCGCCGCAATCACAGCGGCGGCGGCTCTGTCCGCGCTTGTGTTCTTTTCGGCTTTCGTTGCACTGAGCGCCGCCGGAAGCGGTGAGAACAGGGGAATAAAATACTGCCGGCGCGGAACCTTCTTTCGCCAGTCGGGCATGACCCGCGCCGCCGCGAAACACTACCTTAAAGGCATAGGCACGGGAGAAGAGGTCTGGGAATGTCACTTCGGGCTGGGGATGATCCACCACAACGACGGGCGCTACGCGGACGCCGTGGGGCACTACCGCAGGGCGCTTGAAATCCGTCCCGTTTTTCCCGAGGGCAGGATGAACCTCGGGTCGGTCCTCGCGGCGCTCGGGCAGCCCGCGCGCGCCCTCGAGGAGTACCGGCTGGCTTTCGACGCCGCGTACTCGCAGGGCACGTTTCAGGCGCGCGACTGGCTGAGGCTGAGCCGGGCGCTCGCTGCGCTGGGGGATGAAAGACGCGCCGGCGAGGCGCGCCGCATGGCGCTCGAACTCGACCCTTTCGTGGGGGAATAAAACGGTTGCCGTCGGTCAAAAAAAAGGAAGACCGGACGCAAACCGCCGCCCGGTCTTCCCGAACGTTCAAAACTGAACAGCGGACAGGGTGCGGATACCGACCTGGAGTCTTGCCGGCGCGGCCCACTGGGGGACGCGCGCGGCTGTGAACTCCTTAGAAAGGAGGTGATCCAGCCGCAGCTTCCGCTACGGCTACCTTGTTACGACTTCACCCTCCTCACCGAACACACCTTCGGCGCCTGCCTCCCAACGAGGGGTTGGCACAGCGACTTCGGGTACACCCGGCTCGGGTGGTGTGACGGGCGGTGTGTACAAGGCCCGAGAACGTATTCACCGCGGCGTTCTGATCCACGGTTACTAGCGATTCCACCTTCATGGAGTCGGGTTGCAGACTCCAATCCGAACTGGGACCGGCTTTAAGGGATTCGCTTCACCTCGCGGTGTTGCAACCCGTTGTGCCGGCCATTGTAGCACGTGTGTAGCCCAGGGCATAAAGGCCATGCTGACTTGACGTCATCCCCACCTTCCTCCAGTTAGAAAACTGGCAGTTCGCTTATAGTTCCCAACTTAATGGTGGCAAATAAGCGTAAGGGTTGCGCTCGTTGCGGAACTTAATCCAACACCTCACGGCACGAGCTGACGACAGCCATGCAGCACCTGTCTTGGGGTTCCCCGAAGGGCACTCCCCTGTTTCCAGGGGATTCCCCAGATGTCAAGCCCTGGTAAGGTTCTTCGCGTTGCGTCGAATTAAACCACATGCTCCACCGCTTGTGCGGGCCCCCGTCAATTCCTTTGAGTTTTAACCTTGCGGTCGTACTCCCCAGGCGGGGCATTTAATGCGTTTGCTTCGGCACGGAAGGGGTCGATACCTCCCACACCTAATGCCCATCGTTTACGGCTGGGACTACCGGGGTATCTAATCCCGTTCGCTCCCCCAGCTTTCGCTCCTCAGCGTCAGAAGCGGTCCAGGAAGCCGCCTTCGCCACTGGTGTTCTTCCCGATATCTACGCATTTCACCGCTACACCGGGAATTCCACTTCCCTCTCCCGCTCTCAAGTCCGCCAGTATCGCACGCGTTTCCCGGGTTAAGCCCGGGGCTTTCACACGCGACTTAACGGACCGCCTACGAGCTCTTTACGCCCAGTGATTCCGGATAACGCTCGCTCCCTACGTATTACCGCGGCTGCTGGCACGTAGTTGGCCGGAGCTTCCTCAGGCAGTACAGTCATCCCGCGGCGCTGTTAACCCCGCGGTTTTCGTCCTGCCCAACAGGGCTTTACAACCCGAAGGCCTTCTTCACCCACGCGGCGTCGCTCCGTCAGACTTTCGTCCATTGCGGAAAATTCCTCACTGCTGCCTCCCGTAGGAGTCTGGGCCGTATCTCAGTCCCAATGTGGCTGGTCGTCCTCTCAAACCAGCTACCCATCGCAGCCCTGGTGGGCCGTTACCCCACCAGCAAGCTAATGGGCCGCAGGCTCATCCCCCGGCGACAGCTTGCAAGCATAGGCCGTCTTTCCTTCCCGCTCCATGCGAAGCGGGAAGTTCATTCGGTATTAGCAGCCCTTTCGAGCTGTTATCCCCATCCAGGGGGCAGATTGCCCACGTGTTACTCACCAGTCCGCCACTGCCCCGAAACCCCGGAGTCAGCCGAAGCCTTCTCCGGGAGGGGCCGTCCGACTTGCATGTGTTAGGCACGCCGCCAGCGTTCATCCTGAGCCAGGATCAAACTCTCCGGATTAAATGAGTTCTTTGCACGCACAATCCGCACTGCCGCTATTCAGTTTTCAAGGTTCGCGGAAGTTCCCCTTCCCCTGTCTTCATTATTGTAAGCGTGCGCACCAGCACTTGTCAAGATTATTTTTTTTCTTCCCTTCCTCATCCTCATTCCCAGCTCCCGACCGGCTTCCCGCCCATGTGTTCACAACGACACGGGACTCCCGAATGAAAATTTTAAAGCCCGTATCCCACACATATCGTCCCATTATTAACAGCGAATATCGCCCGTTTCCTTCCAAAATCTCCCGTTTTCTCCCCTGAACGGCCGCCGCCTTCCGCGCCCACCCGCCCCAAAGCCCTTCCCCTGATGCGCGCCCCGCGTGTAAAATATTACGTGGCGTTTTCATTATACCGTCGAACATGATGAAACAAGGCGGAAAGGAAAGTCCGCAGCCATGAAACGCTTCATACCGCTCGCCGCTCTTGCCCTCTCTTTTATATCCCTCCATACGGGCTTCCCGCAACAGATGGAAAAAACCTACAACTTCATCCTCCCCATGAAACCCCTCAAGGCGGGAACCGAAGACGGTCCCGACGCCTCCATCATGGTCAAACGAATCTGCGGAATCCTCGAAAATAAACTCAACGCCGCCATCTCCTGCAAGGTTCTCTTCCGCCCCGACAGCCTGCTGCTCACCAAAGAGGGCATCGAAAAATACATCGCGATGATCGAAGACGAAAACTACGACTTCATCTACATTTTCTCCGACGACTTCGTCCGCCTCAGAAAACACGGCTACGGAAAGATAGTCCCGCTCGTCACCTTCACGTTCGACGGGAAAAAAACGGACGACAAGTGCCTGTTCTTCAGGGCGACCGACGGCGTCAAGACCTTGACCGACCTCAAGGGTAAACGCTGGGGCGGCAGCTTCTACTACTGGTTCACCCCCTCCATTCTCGCCGCCCACGGCGTGAACGAGCCGATGGGCGAGTTCTTCCGGCTCGTCTACGAACCGGTCGGGGTCTTCACATCCGAAGCCGACATGCTCGTCGAAAACAAAATAGACGTCTTCACCTCCACCACACTCGAACACAAATTCCTCCAGGGCGCCGACGACAGATACAAAGACATCAGGAAGGGCTTCTGCATAGAGGGAACCACAAACCACATCATCGGCTGCAGGAAGGACTTCGAACCCCACGCGGTGAAGTCCGTCCTCGACCTCCTGCTCAAGGCGCACAAGGACAAGGACTTTCAGGAGTACAGGTTCTTCTTTCTCGCCCTCAACGGTCATTTCGTGAAATTCAAAGAGGAAGACCTCGCCCCCACCGTGAAACTGGTGGACGCCGCCGACTCGAACGGGTGGACGCGGGAGGAAATCGCCTTCATCAGAAAACACGGCGGCAAATGACCCCGCCCGCCGGCGCCCACCGCGCCGCAAACGGCGTTGTCGCCCCCACCCCGCGCGGTTATACTCAATTTGAAGCGCCCGGCGCGGCGGCGGCGCCCCGGGAAGCGCGGCAAACCGTCTCTCACGACTTCCGGTGAACGTCTTGAGCGGAGACAGCGCGAAGAGAATCCCACGAAGGGATTTCATCAGGGCGGGGGTCATCGCCGCCGCCGGCTTGTCAATCCCGCCCGGCTGCGCGAGGGCTGAGACCGGCGCCGAAAAAAACACCGCTCCAGCCCGCCCGGGCGACAAATCCACCGTCGTTATCGCACGCAACGAGAAGGTCTGGAATGGTTCATCGCTCGACGAAACTCTCACCGGCGAACTCCTCTTCGGCGCCGTCAGGATAATCTCCGGAGAGAAGTCGGACAAAGCCGCATGGAAGCGCTTCTTCTCGCCCTTCGACCAGGTCGGCGTGAAGGTCAACTGTCTCGGCGGAAGAAGCCTCTCGCCCCGAGAAGAACTGGTGAACGCCGTGTGCGCCGGCATACAGGAAGCCGGCGTGCCGCCCACAAGCATACTGATCTGGGACAGCAACGACCGGGACCTGCGCAAGGCGGGATACAGGATACGCGCCGACGGCGGCGGCATCGGATGCTTCGGAACCGACAATCCCCGTGCGGGCTACGACAGGGAACTGACGTCCGCGGGGCAGGTCGCCTCGCGCGTCAGCAGGATCGCCTCAACCATGTGCAGCGCGCTCGTGAACGTCCCCGTCCTCAAGGACCACGACCTCGCCGGCGTCTCGTGCAGCCTGAAAAATTATTACGGCGCGATTCACAACCCCAACAAATACCACGCCAACGGATGCGACCCGTTCATCGCGGACGTGTACTCGATGCCCGCGCTCGGCGGCAAAACGCGCCTGGTCGTCTGCGACGCCACGACCGCGCAATACAACGGCGGACCCGGGTTCAAGTCCCACTGGTCCTGGCGCCACAACGCCATAATCGTCTCTACCGACCCCGTGGCGCTCGACACCGTGGCGCTCTCCATCATCGAGCGCAAACGCAGGGAAAACGGACTGCCCACCCTTGCCGAAGCCGAGCGCCCCGCGCGGCACGTCCTCTCCGCCGCCGCCCCGCCTCGAAACCTCGGCGCGGCGGATATGAAGCGCATAAAAATCATCGAAATCTCGTAAGCCGCCACGCGGAACCGGCGGCGCAGCCATGAACGAACGCGCGGACAGAACATCCAGAAGGGAGTTTCTCCTGAAAGCCGGCGCCGCGGGCGCGTCGCTCCCGCTCGCGGCACGCGCATCGTCTATTCCCGCCCCGGCGGCGCGCGCCGCCGCGAGCGGCGGCGACAAACAGAACCCCATCACGGACGAGCAGAGGGGCATATTCGCCGTGATGGAAGTCCCGTTCTACGAAAAACTCAAAAACAGGGTCGTCGAGTGCCAGGTGTGCCCCAAAAAATGCAAGGTCGGCGACCAGGAACGGGGCTATTGCGGCAACAAGGAGAACCGGAAGGGCAAATACTACACGCTCGCCTACGCAAACCCCTGCGCCGTGCACAACGACCCCATCGAGAAGAAACCGCTCTTCCATTTCCTGCCCGGAACCATCGCCGCCTCCATCTCCACCGCCGGGTGCAACTTCAACTGTAAGTTCTGCCAGAACTGGGACATCTCACAGTCCAGACCCGAACAGACGCCCAACGTCAGGCTCATGCCCGACGAACTCGCGCGCTTCGCCCGGAACAGCAGCGCGCACACAATCGCCTACACATACGGCGAACCCGTGGTCTTCTACAGGTACATGTACGACTGCGCGGTCGAAGGAAAAAAGGCGAGCCTCAAAAACGTCATGATCACGAACGGGTACATCAACGAAAAACCCTTGCGCGAGCTGTGCAAGGTCCTCGACGCCGTCAAGGTGGATTTCAAGGCGTACACGGACAAGTTCTACAGGGAGACCTGCGACGGCGAACTGAAACCCGTCCTCGACACGCTGGTCCTCCTGAAAGAACTGAACACGTGGTGCGAGATGGTCTACCTTGTCGTCCCCACGCTCAACGACGACGTGAAAGACATCCGTGCGATGTCGAAGTGGATCATGAAAAACCTCGGTCCCGACGTGCCGCTCCACTTCACGCGGTTTCACCCCATATACATGATGACGAACCTGCCGCGCACGCCGGTCAACACGCTCGAGCGCGCGAGGGAGACCGCGCTCGAGGCGGGACTGCACTACGTCTATCTGGGCAACGTCCCGGGGCACGAAGCCGAAAACACGTTCTGCCACAAGTGCGGAAAGAGGCTCGTCGTCAGGTCGCAGTATTTCGTTTCCGAGAACAACGTGACCGCGCGGGGCGCGTGCAGGTTCTGCTCTGCGGCGATCCCCGGCGTGTGGGGCGGCTGAGCTTGCCCTCTCCGTGGGTTTGAAACAGCCGCTCCACGTGCCTTGTCCGCGGTAGAAGCCGCCCGGTTTTTCAGAATCGGGACCTACCTGCGTGAAATGTCCTCTTCGTACAGCTTCAGGAAAACGTGCGGGGGATAGGAAGTCTTCGTGTGCTCATCAGTTATTTTCCATCCGTCTCTCGTATATTTAAGCTCGTAAGTAACATTTTCGATCTTGTTTTGTTTCTTGAAAGGGTCATTACCTTCCAGTATGCCGACCAGGTGATACCTTACCCTGACAAAAGCCCTGTCTCCTTTGTACCTCTCGCTTACTATCTCGTAACGGTCAATAATATACATAAAATCCCAGCCCGGCTCGTCTTCCCAGTCGAAGAGCACTCTTATAAATTTCCATGTGTCGGTTGCCAGTTTTGCGCCGAGTCCGTCAAGCTCGCAATATATCTTTACAACCATTCCAGCCGCGCCGAGCTTTTTGTCTTTTGATTCCGCTTTATCCGTCTGAGCGAACAAAAAAACAGACAGGACGAGAAGGGGAAGATATTTCATCATTTTTCGTCACCTCGCTGCCGCCGCTTTTTGTACCTGTAAAAATCATGCTTCTGATCGCCCCAGTATCCCCCGGAATAACCTGCCACGTCAACCCCTGTCGAGGTCTGAGCGCCTATGAAAGTCTTTTCTACGGGATCAACGACTATTCCGACGTGACCTTGCCCTCTCCATAAGATTATATCACCAGTCTGCGGCTTTTCCGGCCTTTCGACCTTTTTGAACCCCGCCTTCTCCCAATTTCCACGCGTCCGGGTGTATTGATAAAAGAAAGAGGGGGGAGTGACTGTTCACTCCCCCCTCGGATTCTGCCGGCAGGAATTCCCGGCTCACCCGGCGCGGCGGCGCCGGAGGACGCTTTTCAGATTCCCACGGTCGCGGTCGGGCACTCGCCTTTGATGTAGCTCTGCACCTCGCCCGACGTGCAAGCGACGCACTCGTTCGAGTACGTCTTTTTCGTCGTCGAAGACGCCGACCACCCGCACACGGGCGCCCAGAGGGTTACGCAGGTGACGCTGCCGCCGCCCGTCACCAGTTCCGGCGGGCAGTTGAAAACGCAGGTGTTGAGCGTCGCGTCAAATGCCGTGCCCTCCGGACACAGCGTGGAATCGAGCGGCGTGTCGAGCACCACGGTTGCGAACGATTGGGTCGCCGTGGCGACAGCCACTCCCTGTTTCACGCCGTACTTCTGCATCTGGAGGGACACCGCCTTCACGTCCCACTTGCCGACGGGGACGGCGCCGACGAAGAACTTGCCGGTCTCGTCGGTGACGATGTCCTGCGGCGGCTGGTAGCCCATCTGGAGCGCCGCATCGCAGTGCGACGCAAGGTCAGCGGTCGAGGGAATGCAGTAGAGGTGTATCCCGGCGCCGGGAACACCGTTCCCGTTCGCGTCCGCCGCCTGCCCTCCGATGGAGCCGACCGGACCCACGCATTTCGGCGTCATGAGGCCGGTCGCGTCCGGGATATAAACCCTCACGTAGCCCATCAAGCAACCGCACTCGCAGATGTCGCCGAGGAGAATTTCGTTGTCGCCCGTGCACGACAGATTGCACGTCGCGGGCGGCACTTCGCAGCTTACGAGCGCGCCCGTCGTGGTGCTGATCACCGGCTTGTAGCCCATCTCGCACACGCAGCCGCACTCGAAGTTCAGGAACGAGTGCGCCGGGCACGCGGTCGTGGTGAGCGAGCAGGGCGGCGCCTCGTCCATGAGAACGAAGTTCACCGTCGCCGTCGCGTTCGCCGTCACCGTCACTATCTGGGACAGTCTCTTAATGTCCGTCGTACCGGTCGAAGTGGCGCGTTCGATGAAGGTCACGATCTCCCACATGCCCGCCGGCACTTTCTGTATGGTGAACGCCCCGTTCGCGTCCGTTGACGTTGGGGCGGGGACGGCGGGGGGCATCGTCGTGGAGTTCGGCGGGACGATTGCCGACACGCCCGCGCCGGGGACAGCGCTGCCGTCGGCTTTCTTCACGGTGCCGGAGACCGCGCCTGCGTTCGTGACGGTCACCGGGGCGCAGGTCGTGCTCGCCTGTTTCACGACCACTATTTTGTCAATCGTCACCGATGACGTCCCGAAAGGCACATCCAGCGGCAGCGCGACGTACTTCTTCGCGCCGGAAGGGTCGGTCACTTCGGTCCCGTAGAATCCGAACGCGTCGCAGTCTGGGGTGGGCATCCCGTCGAGGTTCACGTCCTTGAAGCCCGCGACGAAGTACGTTCCCGGCTTGACGCCCACGATGGTGAACTTTCCATCGGCGCCGGTGGGACCTCCGCCGTTCACGGGCTGCGCGCCCATGAAGTCCGGCGACAGGAAAAGACCGGCGTATGCGCTCTCAACGGGCGCGTTGTTGTAGAGGATCGTTCCCGAAACTTTCGCCATGGGGACGTTTTCGGGGTTCATGATGTCTTCGTCAATTCCGTTATTGCCGTCGTTGTCAATACCGTCCGGAAGTTCCTCGTCAACGCTGCCGTCGCCGTCGTTGTCCACTCCATCTGAAGGCTTGGGCAGCGGGCAGGCGGCGCCGGCGAGCGCGATGCAGAACACCGGGTCCGTTCCCGCCACGTCGTCCGGGTGAGACGTCGCATCGCTCGGATCGGTTCCGAAATCCTGCTCGATCCTGTCGGGATAGCCGTCGGAATCGGAATCCGTGAGGGTAGTTTCCTGCGGCTGCACGTCGGCGGGCTTCGGGCAGTTGGAAACCGCGGCGCTGGTGTCGTCGGTGTCTATGAAGTCGGGGCAGCCGTCCGAATCGCCGTCCTTGGGCTTGAGGATGTGCGGGGGCAGGTGGATTGTCGTGTGAATGAAGATGTCGCGTATCGCCCACAGAAGCCGGCTGCGCTGTTCGGCGGTGAGGGTCACGCCGTTCGGCTGCGCGGGCACGTAAGTATCGAGGTTCGCGAAGGCTGCGTCCACGTCGGCGTGGAAGGTGTTCATCACGGTCGGTGTGAGGGCCGCGGCGTCGAGCGCGGTCACGACCTTCGCCTGCGCCGCATCGAGCTTCGTCTCTATCGAAGTGATGGCTTCGTAGGATAGCCCCACGTAAACCGTCAGAAGCGCGTCGCGGACGTTCTTTATCGTCCTGTCGAATTCCTCCCTGACGACGTTGGGATCGGCGGTGGGGTCCGAGAGCGCTGCCTCGAGTTTTCTCTTCGCGTCCTGTACGAGCCTCATCTGACCTTCTATGATCGCCCAGTCAATCTGGAGCGTGTGGGCGAGGATTTTGAGGGGCGGCGGAACCGGCATCGCGCCTTCCATGGTCGCCGGGGGAAGAAGGACTATGAGTTTCTCGCGGATGTCGTTGAGCAGCGACTGAGCCTCTCCGATTGCCTCGACGAGGTTGACGAGCGAGGCGTCGCAGCCCGCGCACGCCGTTGCGAGGGTTCCCGACACGTCATCGTTGAACGCGTCCGCCGCCATCTCCGCTGCGGCGTCGAAGACTGCGCCGTCCTCCTGAAGCCCCAGGTTTGCGGGGGTGAGTCCCGCAATCGCTTCCATGACGGTTTCCTTCTTAGAGGAAATCGCCTGCTCTATCGCTTCGAGCTGGGAGGCGATTGAGTCAACCGACACGCCCTCGTAGTGCGCCTTTTCGAGCAGAAGCTCTTTCTTCATTTCCTCCTTCGCGATCTGCTTCATGATCGCCGGGATGTCGGTATCGCCCGCTCCCGCCGCCTTGAGCTGCGCGCGAAGGGTCTCGTGGGCTTTTCTAAGGGACTGTGCGATGCCGGACACCACCTGACCCCTTCTGGTCGAGTCGAAAAAGTCCGCGCTGAGGGCCATGTCCGGCGTGATGGTTTCCTTCAACTGGATAATGTCCAGTTCGCCCACGGGGTCGGCCACGTTGGCTGCTTTGAGTTCCGCGATGAGCGCCTTTGCGATGTCCGCCTCGGCGTCGGTCTCGAACGTGACGTAGACGGGGTTGTTGGCGGCGTCCGTACCCGTAAGTACGGCTGGTACGATAGCCTCCACAAGCGGGTCGGTCGAGCCGGGCGGGATGACCTGAACGATCATGTTTTCCTCGTCGGTGGGGAGGTTCGATATGGTGAACGACGCCTCCGACGGCTCCGTGGCGCTTGGCGTGAGGGTGCCGGAGTAGCACTCGGTCGTAACCTGTCCGGAGTCGTTGAGAACGCACGCCTGCACCGTGGTGCCCTGCGCGATCTGGAAGCCCTCGCGCGGCAGTGGAGCCATGGCGAGGCGCGCGCCGCCCCCGCCGGCGACCCTTCCCGCTCCCTCGTAGCCGGGGAGCGTCACTTTCCCGTTAACCTGCCCGTTGTTCATCGTGCCGCCCACGCCCCCGGCGCCTCCGCCGCCCCCGCCGCAGCCGGCGGTGAAGACCGCGGCAAGGAGTATGCCGAGCGCGACAGGTAGAAGTTTTTTCAACATTGTTTCCCTCCCTTTTTCCTCTGTTTTTTTCAAAAAATTATGAATAACGGAGCGGATATCCCCCTATCCACGCCGTGACGCCTATGGAACGTTGCTCCCATTCCCGATTTCAATCAGCCTCCATAATGTGAGTGATACTTGTACGTGGCGCGCATATTATGACACGTTTTCGGCGGAAAGGTTAAAAGAAACAGAAAAAAATCCACCGGAAAGACTGTGTCACCGGCTCCGCTGTGGAGTTTTAACGAAAGACACATCGGTTTATACATTTTACCATCGTTCACAACTAAAAGCCAACTTTTAAAGTTGTGATTTTCGTCACACGGACTAATTTCAACAAGTAGAAAGGCTGCGGGGGCAAACCGAGGGGGGACTCAGGATTTTTCGCCGCGCCCGGCGAGCGGGTCCAGGGCGAGCGTGAAGACGAATCTGACGGTACCGCGCCTTCCCGATTCCACCCAAATCCTGCCGCCGTGCAGCTCAACGATGTTCTTGCAGTAGTAAAGTCCCAGCCCCGACCCTCCTTTTCGCCTCGTCAGAGGCGGCTCCACCTGTCTGAAGCGCTCGAAAATCTTCTCCCGCATTCCGGGGGGTATCTCCTCGCCGCGGTTGGCGACGCCGATGAAGACGCGCGACGGCGCGCGTGCGGCGTTTTCCCCCGCGCCCTTCCACGCGCCGGACTCCACGACGACCTCCTCGCCGGCGGGCGAGTGGGTCACCGCGTTCGCGAGCAACTGGTCCAGCACGCGCCTCATCTTTTCCTCATCCGCGAGTATCAGGGGCAGGCCGTCCTCGATCGCGAGCTTCAGGCGGAGCTTTTTTCTTTTCAGTTGAGACTCCATGTCCGACACCGCGCCGGAGAGGAGAGAGTGCACGCTCACCGATTTCCATTTCAGGGGGAGGCGCCCGTCCTCGAGCCGGGATACCTCGAGCAGGTTCTCAATCAGGCGGTGCAGCCTGTCGGCGCTTTCCTTCGACTTCAGGATCGGCTCCGTCAACCGGGGGGGAATCTCCCCCAGGATTCCTTCCGAAGCAAGGTCGAGGTAGCCCTTGATCACGGCAAGGGGCGTCCTCAACTCGTGGGAGACAATGGACACGAAGGCGTCCTTTTCCTGCTCCAGCGTCTTCAGTCTCGATTCCAGTTCGCGCACGCGCCGTCTCATCCGCGCGGCGTCGCGGGCGGCTTTCGACCCCGCGCGCACGCTCCCCTCAGGCATCCCCGCACACCTTTCTCACGAGCCTGCGGAAGTCCTCAAGCTCGAAAGGCTTCGTCAGGCAGCCGTCGGCTTTCTCCTCGTAGGTCCTTCTCATCTCGCTGTCCTCGTCCCAGTAGGCCGATATCACGATCGCCGGCGGGCGCTCCGGGAGAGATTCCATGAACCTGAAAATCGAACGCACGCCGACCGCGCCGGGCATCAGCACGTCGGTGATCAGAAGGTCGAACCGCTCGCCCTTCATCCTCGCGATCGCCTCGCCCGCGTCAGGCACGGTGATCGCCTCGAAGCCTTCCGTTTCAAGCACCGCCGTGAGAATCCGCAGCATTGACTCGTCGTCGTCCACGACGAGGGCTTTTCTTTTCACGTTCCGACGGCTCCCGTCCCCGGCTGTTCACGCAGGCAGCCCGCCCCGCGGCTTCGTCCCGGGCAACAAATCCGCATGTCTCCCGCCGGATGGAACCACGCTCTGATCCGTTTTCGTACTGCACCCATTATAGAGACGCGCGGCGGGCGCTGTCAACGAAGGTATGCGGTAGAGCAACCGCGCCGGCGGCGCGCCCGTTCCGTTGAACGGGGAAATCCGTTCTGATAGAATTACCGGCGAATATGACCCCGCTCGATTTTCTGAACGTCCTGAGCGCCGGGTTTCTCGCGGCGTTCGCCGCGCTCGCCGCGGCGCGGCGGTCGAGGGAAATGTGGACGCCTTTTCCGTACCACCTCCTCGCCGCGGGGATATGGATGCTCGGCGCCGTCCTCGCCCTCCTCGAGGACGCCGGCGCGGGGGGGGGCCCGCTCGTGCGCAGCGCCACCGGCGCGGCTGGGGCGGTCGTGCTCGTGCGCGCGGCGGTTGCCGGAAAGCACCTTCCCGAATCAACCCCCGTGAAAGCGGCGGTCGCCGTCCTCTTCATCGCCGTGAACGGCGTTCTTCTTTCGGTGTATTTCCTCCCGCGGATGGAGACACGCGCGCTCTGGGGGCTGAGCGCCGCGGGGCTGGCGGCGTCGGCGCTCCCGCTCGCCGCGTGGGCGGCGTCGAAAGCCGACCCTCCCCACTTCCTCACGCAGTCCTTCCTGTTCCTGTTCATCGCGTCCTGCATCGGGTTCCTCCCCCCCGTTCTCGGCGACGGGGCGGAGTACGCGCGCCAGCTCTACGCCCTCGCCGCCGCCTTCGCCTTTTTCTCCCTCGTCATGCACGCGGGCGAGGAACCCGTCGCCGGAAGCGCCTTCCCCGACAGGAAGAAACTCTCGGGGATCCTCATCGGATACCTTTCGACGTTCCACGCGTACCTGTGCCTGAAGCGGGAGCTGGCGCAGAGGAAAAACGTGGACCCCGTCACCCGGCTGCAGAACTTTTCCGCCTTTCAGCAGGCGCTCAACGCCGCTATCCGGGAGGCGGACAAAAACAGCACGCGGTTCGCGCTCGTGTTCTTCGACATTGACCATTTCTCGTCAATAAACGACCTCGTGGGCTTCGAGACGGGAGATCGGATTCTCCGCACGCTCGGGGAGGGAATGCTTCGGCTGGTGGGACCCCGCCGCGCCGGGCGCATCGGCGGCGACGAGTTCGCAGCCATCATCCACGACAACGAGGATTCGCTCCATCAGAACATCGAGAGAATCCTTCACAATCTGCACGCCGAACTCGAATCCGCCGGCGGCGCGACAAAAATAAAGGTGCACGCCGCCTACGCGATCTACCCCTACGACTTCTTCGAGCAGAGCGGCGTTTTCCGCAGGATGCGAGCCGTGCTGGGCGCGAGCGGCGCGCCGGAGGCGCCCGTCCGAGTGAAAAGCGGCTGACCCCCCATGCCTGGAACCTGCGCCTACTTCGACTGTTTTTCCGGCGTCAGCGGCAACATGGTCCTCGGCGCTCTGATAGACGCGGGAGTCGGCACGCGCGCACTCCTCGAACAACTCGATCTCCTGAACCTTCGGGGCTGGTCCCTCGAGACCGAGCGGGTGAAACGCGGGGGGCTTGCGGCGACGCACGCCGTCGTGCGCGTCACCGACGCCGTAACGGAACGAAGGCTCGCCGACATACTGGCGCTCGTCGCCGGCAGCGGACTGGACGACGACCTCAAGCGGCGCGCCGCAGCGGTGTTCGAACGGCTGGCGGCGTGCGAGGCGAGGGTGCACGGCGTCCGCCCCGAAGAGGTTTTCCTGCACGAACTCAGCGGGACGGACACCATAATTGACGTCGCGGGCGCTCTCGCCGGATTGAAAATCCTCGGCGTGGAAAAAGTGCTCTCTTCCCCCCTCAACCTCGGCGCGGGCTTCGTCGAGTGCTCACACGGCGTCCTCCCGGTTCCTGCGCCGGGGACAGTGGAAATCCTCAGAGGCGTCCCCGTTTTCTCGCGCTTCGACGGCGAACTGACAACGCCCACGGGAGCGGCGCTCATCGCGTCGCTCGCCGAGGACTTCCGCCCCCTTCCCACGATGAAAATACTCGCGACCGGCTGCGGCGCCGGCACGCGGGACGCGCCGCACCCGAACGTGCTCCGCCTCTTCCTCGGCGACCCCGTCACGGCATCAGGTTTCGCCACCGAGACCATCTGCCGCCTCCAGACAAACATAGACGACATGGACCCGCGGATTTACTCATATCTTTTCGAGAAGGTCTTCGAGGCGGGGGCGCTGGAATTCTACCTCACGCCCGTGATCATGAAGAAGAACCGCCCCGGCGTCCTGCTCGACCTGCTCTGCGGAGAGGAGAAGGTGAAAGACATGCTGGACCTCCTGGTGAAGGAGACCCCAACGCTCGGAATCCGCCTTCAGCGGGTCGAAAGGACTAAGCTCCCGCGGACGACCGAACTTGTAGAGACCCGTTACGGCGCCGCGCGGGCGAAGATCGCGCGGTTCGAGGGCGCCGTGGTGAACGCCGCGCCGGAATACGAGGACTGCGCGAACATAGCGCGCAAGACCGGGATCAGCCTCGCCGAGGTGATGCGCGAGGTCCAGGAGTCCGCCGTGAGAACGCTCGCCGAACGCCGCCGCGCCGGAAGCGAGGGCGGGGGAAAGTGACGGGGTCGTTCTCCACAGCCGACGCCGTTTTCGCGGGGATAATCCTTTTCTTCGGCGTCAGAAGCCTCGTGCGCGGCTTCGTACGCGAAGCCGGGACCATCGCGGGCATCGCCGGGGGAATCGTGCTGGGGAGGCTCCTTTACCCCCGCCTCGCCCCTGCAATCTCACCGCGGGTCGGGAGCGATTTACTCGCGCGCGCTCTCGCCTTCGCGCTGATCTTCGCGGCGGTCTACCTGGCGGGCGCGCTCGCCTCGCTGCTCCTTCAGAGGTTCGTCAGAAAGACGCTTGGGGGGATTCCCGACAGGGTCGCGGGATTTCTTTTCGGCTCGCTCAAGGGTGCGATACTCGTCGGCGTTTTCGTCGTGCTCGTGCGGGGATTCGCGGGCGGCATCGAAAGCTCGTTCCTGAGAAACTCGGCGCTCTCGCCGCTCATTCTGACGTTGATGGATTTCCTCGCCGGACTCGTCCCGGGGCTGAGCGCGCGAGCGTAACAAAACCTCAACGCCGCCGGGCGAACCCGCCGCGCCGCGCGTCACGTCCCGAACGGACGACTATCTCCTCCTCACCGCGCCCGCCCACAGAAGAACGCTCCCGGCGGCAAGCTCGAGCGCCATCAGCAGCGTCGCGTAAGCCCCGAACACGGCGTAATCGCCCGACACACCGCGCGGAATCCCGACAAGCCCCGCGAGATAAACGAACGGCGCCAGGTCGAATCCCGAAGGGTTGGCGCCTATGGCTTCGGAATACCACCCCGTGACGTAACCGCACCAGATGAAATCGTGGGCGTGGTTGCTCACGTCCCCGAAGAGCATCAGCGCGAAAAGCAGCGACAGCGCGCGCGACGCCCTGGACGCGTCCCCTGCCGCGTACCTCGCGACACGCACCGACCCGGCGGCGATCAGCCGCGCCGAGACGGGCACGAGCAGAAAAAGGCACGCGCTCTTCACCACGTTCCTCACCGGCGCCGACGCGAACCAGAACCCCGCGTCCAAAAGAAGCATCGCGGCGAACAGCGCGAAAAACCCCCCCGCGAGAAAGAGAACCTTCCCCTCATGACGACCGCCGCCGGGGTCCACCGCGCCGTACCGCCCGACGGAGAGCGCGGCGATGCTCCACGGAAAAAGGAGAAACGTGCCGATCATGAAAGCCCAGCCCGTCACGACGCGGTTCGCTATCGTCACGTCAAGAACGGAGACCGAAAAGACCAGCAGTATGAGCGCCGCCAACGACACGCCCCCGGCAAGGCGCATCCGCCGGAAAAAGGATGGACCAAACCTCGCCTCGCTCCTCTCGAGAAACGTCAACCCCAGTCCGCCTGCCGTTCCCGCGACAATGCAGATGGCTGAAAACAAGGCAAGGAATGCGCCTGTGGTCTGAAAAACGTCGAAAAACGCCATGCCCGAAAGCTCCGGCGGGGGGAACGCGCCCGCCGCTCCGCCGTAACAGCCTACATCATCCACAGCTCCGTGGGAAGTCCAGCGGGGAACCTTTCTCGGTCAACGGCGGGAACCTTCGGGTGAACATTTCCCCACTTTTATGTCGCAGACCTTTTTGATTTGAAAAGTTGAATTTTGCGCGCGCTGATTTATAATATTCTGTTAAAGCTGTGACTGAAATATCGTCGCGCGGGAAGGGGGTGTGACCTCATGTTGAGAGCACGCTTCATGTTGAGACCGGTCGCCCACTGTAAAGAGGGTTGCCGTAGACGGTCCCGGGCATGACCAAAACTGCCCATCAAAAAAGATTTCGAGGCACGGCTCCGAAAAGACCGTGCTGCAAGCCCCCGAATTATACACGTGTGCGATAATTCGGGTTGCTTGTTTTATCCGAAAGGTTTTCCCCGGCAAAACTCGAAAAATGGACTTCGACGAACTCACGTGGCGCGACCACCCCTCAAACCCCCTCATCGAACCGCCTGCCCCTTCATGGATGATCGCGGACCCGACCGTAATTGACCCCGCGCATTCCCCGGACGGCGAATGGCGCCTCTTCGCCAACAGCCTCCTGAGAATACATCACTACAGGTCGCCCGACGGCGTGAAATGGCGCCGCACGGGCACGGTCTGCGCGGGAATCCGCCCGTTCATCTTCAGCCATGAGGGCGTCTGGCATCTTTTCCACGAGAAATTCATCAGCCCCCGCCTGTCCTGCGTGGCGGTCCGTCGGAGCGAGGACCTCGAAAAGTGGAGCGCGGCGCGGACGGTCATCAAGCCCTCACTCCCCTGGCACGGGCGCGCCGTAAGAACCTGCGGCAACCCCTGCCTGGTGAACTGGAACGGCGAATTTCTCCTCTTCTACAGCGCCGGAACGGTGTGGCTCAGGGACTGCGGGTTCCCCGAACCGCGCCACATAGGCGTCGCGCGCGGCGGCTCGCCGGAGGGGCCTTTCACGCCCGACCCCGAACCCGTAATATCGCCGCATCCCTCGCACCCGTACCGCAACCTCAGCGCCGGCGCCGTCAAGGTCATACCCGACGCCGACCGCGGCACGCTGTGGGGATTCAACAACGGAATCTACAGGGACGGGCGGGGGCGCTCGCGGTCGGCGATCCTCCTCTTAAAATCGCCCGACGGGGTAACCTGGAACCAGGCGCTCGACGACCCGATAATCCAGCCCGGAAAAGGCTGGAAGCGGGCGCTGGTCTACGCGCTCGACGTGAAGGCGACGCCCGGGGGGGCGCGCATCTACTACAACGCGCGCGACGGGTGGTTCATCGGAAGGGAGCGAATAGGGCTTGCTCTGGGCGAAAAGCCCGGGCGCGCCTGATGCCCGCAACCCCGCCTCCGAAACACGCCCGCCGGCGGGCGCAGCGATGAATACTTTTTCGCAACGGACGCGCCGGCGCGTCCGGCGACCACGCCCGTCCCCGTCTGCGCCGTGCGCCGGTCCATCGAGACGGTCTTCGGCGAATGAAGGCGGCGCTTCGGTCTGGACTCGCGAAAGTACAGCTCAGAAAAACCGCTTTTTCCCTGCCGCCAGCCGTCGCTTAAGCCTTCGCTTAAATTGTGAAATGAGAGACAGGAGAAGTTCCTTGATAAAGCCGTACCGGAGCGCCGTCAGGATAACATAAAAGAAAACCTTTTTCGTCAGCCTGTAATTATCCGTTGCCAGCACAGCCCAGAAGTGCGCTCTGAGAATGTCCCTGCGGGAAAAAGTGGGTGTTTCAAAAGGGGGGGTGTCGCACAGGATCTGATTGTCCGTTCGTGTGACGAATTCCCTTTCGTCGTACAGGTCGCCGTGCCGTTCCATCCACTCGCGGACTCTGGTGCCCTTGTGCGGCACCAGCACGTTCCAGAACATGTAGTCGGCGCCGTATTCGCGGGCGAAGCGCACCGAGGCTTTGGTCTTCTCGAACGAATCGCCGGGCAGTCCCATGACGAAGCACATGCCCAGGCGCATGCCCGCTGCTTTGAGCAGGGACGCCGCCTCGCGTATCTGCTCGAGGGACTCTCCCTTGTTAATGCCGCGGAACACCTCGGGGTCCGCGTGCTCCACGCCTAATCCTATCTGTCCGCAGCCGGTCTCCTTCAGCAGGGTCGCCACTTCCGCGTCTATGGCGTCTGCCCTGATGTTGTCAATGCGGAGTTCCTTGTGTTTCCACCGGCGCGCGTATTCCGCCAGAAACGCCTTGAAGCGCGACAGGTTTTTCCCGCCCGGGTTGTCATCCACAAGCTCGAAGACCTTCAGCGCCGGGAACCGCGCGACGGCGGCGTCGAGTTCCTCGTAGCACGCCTCCAGGTCGCGTCCCCGCCATTGCCTGGACGAAACCCTGCTTACGGTGCAGAAAATGCATCCGAACGGGCAGCCCCGGCTCGTCTGGACGGGATACTCGACAAGCGACCGGACGTTGATGCAACGATCGAACGCCGGGAACGGCAGCTGCCGAAGATCGGCAAGCAGCCCCGGCACGGTCCGCGCGCCCCGCCCGTGGCTCCGCTCACTCAGCGCCGGGACCAAGGTGTCGTCCGCTTCGCCGAGAAATATGAGATCGATCCCCTCGTCGCCTTCGTATTCGCTGGTGTACAGAGTGGCGTGCGGTCCGCCCACGATTACGCGAATGTCCGGGCGCTGTTTGAGCATGTCCAGCATATCCCGCGTAGCCCGCCACAGGGACGTTGTGGTGGTGATCCCCACGATGTCCGGTGAAAGCTCCCTCAGAAGGCGCTTCAGGGGCGGCGTGGCGCGATCAAGGATGTAGTCGGCGACGGCCACATCATAGCCCGCGTCCCGGAGACGGGCAGCCAGCAGTCCCAGCCCGAGGTGCGGACGCCCGAAAACCATCAGGGACTGCCACACGGGAGACACAAGAAGCACTTTTTCAGTCGCTGCCATAGAAAATACGCGTTTCTCCGGTTTTCAGGAATTCATCTCATGAGAAACCCTGTTATTCCCCTGTCTGCTGGCCACACCTGATTTTGCGTTTTTTTTGCAAAATCATCATTTAAATATTACATTTCATCTTGATAAGGGCATGGTCCACAGACCCTGTCGTTTTCAAAAGAAACTGATCTGTGCATTCGCCGTTCACGCTGTATTGCAGCTCCCGTCCAGATTTCCCGCAAAGACTTTTCATTGAGATTTCCAACGAACTTATCGCAGTTCATATCATAACAACATAACGAAACACGGCCGTCCCACAAAATAGCAACGCTTTCCCACGGTTTCGGGCAGGGAGTTTTTCTTCGGTAACTTTCACCAGCTTGGTTGTAATCGGCGTTTACCTGATTCGCGAAAGTGTCAAAATTTTTTAAAATCACTTCATCATCTTCTCTCATCAGCGGAGCCCACTTCGCTTTGAATGCCTCCCATTCTTTCTCGGTTTTCTCCATTTTAATTATCTGAAGGCGCACCCTTGGGGTTGGTCCCTGCTCTTCCCGTCTCAGCTCAAGGAAACGAAGAATGTTCCCCTCAACTTTTTCAAAATCACCCAAAATCCTGATGCTTTCGTATGTCTCTTTCTTGACTCCGTCCAATGCGAATATGACAAAATCAATCCCGCATTTCAGCATTTTTTTTGCTCTTTCTTCATCCAGAAGCATGCAGTTCGTGCTGACGCCCAGATGCGTTACCGGGGACTTCTCCCTCGCATATTCGATAAGAGTAAAAAAATCCGGGTGAAGCAATGGATCGCCGTACATATGCAGCCAAGTGTCTTTCAGGCCGTATTGCCCGGCTTCATTAAACAGCTTCCTGAACAATTCAAAAGACATCCTGCCTTGTTTTCTCGTCATACGTTCCCTAGGGCACATGATGCACTTAAGGTTGCAGATATTCGTCAATTCAATATCGGCGTGTTTGGGAAATTCAGGGACTTCTTTGAGAAGATATTTGAGGTATAAATAAGGTTTTCTAAAAACACTTCTTCGAATTGCGTGCTTTAATTCAATCAACATGTTCGAACGTTACCGTATGAGATTGTCGCTTTCCTTTGATTATGCAATAAAAGATCGAGGGGGAAATTCCGTATGACTTAACGAATTGTTTTGTCCGTAAACTCAACATTTTATATATTATCCCGGATTATTCATACGGAGTGGATTTTACCGGATTTCGGGTTTGATTTCAAGGGGATTTGCGGGGGTTTGAGCCGCGCGGGGTCCTGCTGGAGATGTTCCGAGCGGTTTTAGCGGTGATTT
>JBFMFE010000012.1:0-22306 GCA_040752295.1 bacterium | reverse complement strand
GCACTCCAAGGGGCTTCGCGCATACTGTTTTTCGCATGATCGGATTTGCATCGGACATACATAAAATTCATTTGCCTTTAAAGCTTCCTCCGTGGAGCGGGAATCAAAAAGTACGAAAGTTCACAAGGTTCATTTCGATGGAAAGTTGGTGATATAATGTCTGGCGTGGCAGCCGACAAATCGCTTGTTCCGGTCGAGAGAATAGAGAAATCAATCCTGCTCATTCGTGGGCAGAAGATCATGCTGGATGCCGATCTCGCCACCCTCTACGAAGTCGAAACGCGCGTCCTCGTTCAAGCAGTGAAGCGCAACATAGCCCGATTCCCCGAAGATTTCATGTTCCAGCTCACCGATGAGGAATTTGACATCTTGAGATCACAATCTGTGACCTCAAGTCAGTGGGGCGGCAGACGGTACCCGCCATACGCTTTTACCGAACAGGGAGTAGCCATGCTTTCGAGCGTTCTCAGGAGCGAGAGTGCCATCCGGGTGAACATCGAGATCATGCGCACTTTTGTGCGGCTCCGAAGGATGCTTGAATCCCACAAGGAACTGGCGCGGAGGCTCAATGAATTAGAGAAAAAATACGACGCGCAATTCAAAGTAGTGTTCGAGGCAATACGGCAGCTGATGGCACCGCCCGCGAAGGATCAGAAACGCATCGGCTTCCGTAAAAACAAGGGGTAGGTACATCTCCGGCATAGTGGACTTGAGGTCGCAAAGTGCGATCTAAAGTGCCAGGGCTTGACAGCCTGTTGAAAAAGCCCTTTTTGTCATTCCCACGCAGCGTGTCCTCGCGGAAGCGGGTGTGCAACATGACCCTGAACGTCGTCGGTAGTTAAGCGCGTCCCCGCGGAAGCGGGAATCCAGACTCCCCCTTTGCGCCCTCAGCGTCTTTGCGGTAAATGTTCTGTTTTTCAACAGCCTCTTGAGTCCTGATTCCAGAAACCACTTCAAGCCGTTGGAAGTGAGAACCCGCCTCCACCTTTTTCATCCCATATCCTGATTTTGTCACATGCTTATGATGGTATTTTCTCCATCTGATGGCGAAATATTTCGGCAACTCGCTTGGGAACGAAAGATGATTGAGAATTTACAAGGGAACCTATACGCGCAAACGCGGCCTCGACAAGCCTTATAATATGGAGTTGATACTCAAGCATATTACGGATAACCGTAAAACCGGCGCCCGGTTTAACGAACTGATGCAGGTTCTTCCCAATTTGAGCAGGAACCAGATCAAAGCGCTGATTAACGAATTGAAGAGCCAGGGCCGTATACACAATATAGGTAACACAGGGTCAGCCCTGTGGTACCCGGGAAAGGCCCAGAATAGTATTGGCTCGGAAGGCGATGATTAAAAACCAATATAGCCCCAATCCGATTTATCCAATAACCAAATATCGGCTTTAATACTGAACATTCCGGATTTCCGATTTGGGTTGATTAGGATTTCAATCAGCCCAATCCCATGCAATTAGACCCAATTCAGGAGTCACGAGAATATATCGGGTGGGAATGCGGCGCGCCTTAATTTAACGCGCACCGGAACTGAGACACCGCACCGCAAAGTTTGCCGTGAGTGCGGGAGAATGTATGCCCGGCTATAAAATCCGTTCCCCTCTTCTGAACCTGTTTGAGTAAACGTGCGCGAGGCGCGTCGGCTCGGGCAGCCGGCGCCCCCTGACGCTCTCCATCACCAGCCGCGCCGCCGTGGACAGCGAGATCATGTGACCGGCGGACACGAAGACCGGCGCGGCGCCGGCGCGGGTTCTCAGCGCCGTCCCCACTTCCCTTCCCCGCCACGTAAGCGGCGCAGCCGCCCCCTCGGCGCGCGGCGGCTCCTCGTACTCACCCACTAATTTCCGCTTCGCGCACCCGATGGTGGGTTTCCCCAGAAGTATTCCCATGTGCGTCGCGATGCCTATCCCCCGCGGGTGCGACACCCCGTGTCCGTCGAACACGATCACGTCCGGCTCCCTCTCCACCGCCTCGAGAACCTTCGTCACCGTGGGTCCCTCGCGGAAAACAAGCAGCCCCGGCACGTACGGAAACGCGGCTTCCCCCGCCGCGTACCGCGCCTCCAGCACCTCCATCCCCGGGAACGCCGCCACCACGACGCACGCGAAAAACCTCCTGTCGCCCTTCGAATACGACACGTCCACACCCGCCACGCTGGTCACACTGCAAGGATCGAAACGGTCCTCGGCGACCGCCGCCGGGGCGAGCCTTTTCTGTATCTCCACCGCCTCGGCGGGCGAAACGTCCCACCTGTGCACTCTCCGTACCCGCATATCCCCGCTCCGACTAATATCTGACGGAAGACAGCAGAAAGGGATTTCCTGCGTTTATATTCTTTAGACCTGCCTCCCGCGCCGCAGCGACGCTTTCCTCCATGTGACGCCGGGAGGTCGCCGGAAGATCGTCCATGTAAAACTGCGGGGAAAAGGCGAGGAGCGAATAGGGAGTGTCGGGGTCGAGCGAGGCTATGAACGCGGCGATCTTTTTCACTTCGGAGGGAGTGACGTAACCCGGCACAAGGAGCGTGCTCGCGACGAACAGCGGGGGGGTCCTGCGCTCTGCGGCGACTGAGGCGAGGAGCTCGACGTTCCTTAAAACCTGCGCGTTGCCGATGCCGCAGAGGGCGTTGTGAAGTTCCGGCGAGAAAGCCTTGATGTCCACCTTCACGCACCCGCCCGACTCGAGGGCGATGCGCGAGATCTTCTCAAGGTATGCCACCGTCATGCAGCCGTTCGTTTCCCAGCACACGCGGAACGGGCGGACGGCGGCGCGTTCGAGCGCCGCTTCGGCCGATCGGATGGAGTGCTCGACGTGGGGACCGGGATCGCCTCCGAAAAAGCAGATGCAGCTCGTGCGGGAATCCGCGAGCGACGCCACCTCGCCGGGTGTCATCGCGGCGTGCCCGTCGCCGAGCCGCCTGCATGACCAGTTCTGGCAGAACAGACAGTTGAAATTGCAGCCCGCGTAAAACGCCGCCAGGTTCTTGTATCCGCGCTCCGTTCCTCCAGCGCGCGAATATTCCGGATACCCCGCCGGGGAGCACCCGGCGCAGACCCAGCTTGCGACGCAGTTCGTAGGGAGGGGGTCGTAATAGCAGAGCATGTAGGCGCAGTCCGCGCCGGCGGGGTGGAGAATCCTCCCGCCGCTCCGCACACGGACGCCGCAGAAGCCGGTCTCGCCGTCGGCGAGGCGGCAGCCCCTCGCGCAGTATTCGCAGGTCAGCCCCCCCGCGCTTCTCGGCGGCGCGCAGGGAAGCCCGAACTCCTCCCGGCTTTTCCTGTGCGCTTCAGCTATTGTAGCGCCGTGCGCCTCGGAACCCCCGGTGATGCATGCGGCGCAAATGCCCAGTGCCGAGGAGACCGCTGCCGATTCCGCCCCGCACCCCGCGCACTTCATGGTTCGCGCGCTTCGTTCGCGGAAACCCCGCGTCTCAGGAGGCTTCAAGGCTCATTTCCTCCATCAGGCGGTTCGCCTCCGCGAGGTCGTCGGCGGTGTTTATTCCGTGTATCTCCCGGTTGTCCTCCACTGTGAGCGTGCCCACCCTCAGTCCCCTGCCGGCAAGCATCCCGACCACGTCGGTGAGGTAGTATTCGCCCTGCGCGTTGTCCGTGTCGAGTTCCTTCAGCGCTTCGAGCAGCGGCGGGATGTTGAAACAATAGGCGCCGGAATTCACCTCGTTTATTTTCAGCTGCCGGGGCGAACAGTCCTTTGCCTCGAGAATTTTAACGAACGCCCCGTCGCGGGCGCGTATGACGCGCCCGAACGGAGGCGGATCGGCGATGACCGCGGTGAGAACGGTCGCGGCGTTTGCGCCGCGCTCGTGCGCGCGGAGGAGTCTTTCGACGGTGCGCGGGCGCAGAAGCGGCATGTCGCCGTACGTCACCGCCAGCGTCCCTTTTTCCCGGGCGAAAAGCGGCGCCGCGCACGTCGCCGCGTGACCTGTCCCCAGTTGCCTCGACTGCACGACCGTCTCCACCCCCTCGCCGAGGACCCGCCGCACTTTCCGCGCCCCATGCCCTATCACCACGATTATCCGCCGCGCCCCGAGCGCCTCGAAAAGCCGCACCGGGTAAAGCACCATCGGCTCGCCGCCCACGCTGTGCAGCACCTTGGGAAGCCCCGATCTCATCCGCGTCCCCTTCCCCGCGGCGAGTATAAGCGCCGTGAAACCGCCACTGTTCATTTTCTGCCGGTCACCACCGACGAGTTTTCGGCGAGGCGCTCCTCGCGCACACCTTTAAGCCCCGCCTTCTTCAGCCAGCCCGCGATCTCAGCCCCCGAGTAAGCCCTTCCGCCGTCGGTGTTCACGAGCATGTTCACGGAAAAGAGCGCCGACGCCGCGGGGGTCGTGCGGGACGGGTCGAGCGCGAAGTCCTTGACTACGAGAACGCCGCCGGGATTGAGCGCCGCCGCGGCGCGGCGGATGAGACGGCGGTTCACCGCCGCGCTGTAGATGTGAACGATGCTCGAGAGGAGAATCAGGTCGTACCCCTTCCCGAAATCGTCGGTGAGGAAGTCGCCGGCGGCGGTGTCAATGCGGTGTTCGAGTCCGTGCGCGCGAATGAGCTTTTTCGCGATTTCAATCGGGAGCGGAAGGTCGAACACCGTGGCGCGCATACGGGGGTTCTGCCTCACGAATTCACGCATGTAGGCGCCCGGACCGCCCCCGAGGTCGAGCACCCGGCGCGCGCTGCTCAGGTCCAGCTTCTCGGCAAGCGCACTCGCCGCGTCGCGCCCGGCGTCGTCCATGCCGAGTATGAAGTTTCGCACCCTCTTTTTCGCCTCCGGCGAGCCTGGCGCCCCTCGTTTCGGGATGGGCTTCCCGGTCTTGACCGCTGAGTTGAGCGCTCCCCAGCTCTCCCACATGTCGCTTCCGTGCATGAGGATGTTTCCCATGTACCCGTCGGCGCCGCTCACCAGATGCCCTATTGCGAACGCGCCGAGTCCGTACCTGCCGTCCCTGCTCTTTCGCAGGAGCCCGAGCGCCGTCAGCGCGTCCAGCAGTATCTCCGTCCCTCTCGCGCTCAGCCGCAGTTTCGAGGCAACCCTCGCGGCGGGAAGCGCCCCGCCCGCGAGCGCGTCGAATATCCCCAGCTCGTTGCCGGAAAAGATCACCCTCGAAACCCAGTAACCGTGTGTCATCCGCCGGAACTCCTCTTTCGTCATTCCTCCATCCGGTTTTTTCATCGTTCTTCGCCTTCCCTCGTGGTCATTCCGTCGCTTCGCCTCCCCGCGCGGTTGAGGCGGCGGTCGCGAACCGGCCGGTCTATAGATTTTAACCCCCGGACGCCGGCGATAAAAGCGCCGGAGACCCTCCCTCCCCCCGAATCCGCCGGAATTTCGCCGGAAGTGTTGAAAAAAAAGCGCCGTCACTTAAAATTAACCCTCAAAGCCTGCGGAGGATTTTTTAATTTGGAGTTCCTCGACTTTCTCGAGTCGCGAAAGATCATAACCGGGGACCAGAAACGTCTCGTGGAAAACGTCATGGCGAGCAGCATCCTCTTCGGCGTGCTCGCGCTGAAGGAAAACCTCGTCACTCCGGAACAGATCGAAAGGGTGATCCTCAAGCAGTTCAACGGGAGCATCAAGAAGATAGGCGAGATTCTCGTCGAGGAAGGCATACTGACCGAAGAAGAAGTAAAGAAAATCCTCAAAAAGCAGAAATCCCTGTCCGTGCCGTGCGACGGCATCATAATAGACCTCGGGGTGCTGGAAGAGAAAGAGCTTGCCGACGCGCGCGAGGCTCACAGGCGGTTCCTCGAGGGCGCGGACGCCTGAGCGACCGCGGAGCGCACCACGGCGATGGGGAACATGTCCTCCACCCTGATCGTAAACTGCACGCTGATAAGCGGCGGAAGACGCGCCGGGCGCGCCTCGGTGCTCGTCAGAAACGGCGTCATCGTGGAAGCCGGCGAACGCGTCGCGCCGCCCGTCGGCGCCGCCGTGTTCGACGCCGCGGGTCTTTTCGTCTCGCCGGGTCTCATTGACGTCCACACCCACGGCGCGGGCGGGGGGTGGAATTTCTCGACGGACGTTGACGAGATACTTAAGGTCGCCCGCGCTATGGCGCGGCACGGGATCACCGCCTTCTGCCCCACCACGGTCTCTCTACCTCCGAACGAGACGAAGAAGGCGGTCGCTGCAATCCGGAAAGCGATGGAGAGACAGCCCGGCGCGGCGGACTTCGACGATGCCGCCGGACGCACCCCCGGCGAGGGCGCGCGGATTTTAGGCGTCAACCTCGAAGGACCCTTCATAAGCCCCGAAAAACCAGGCGCCCACTTCCCTCTCAACATCAGGAAAATAGACCGGGACGAGATCGCCGCCATCGTGGAAGCCGCGGGCGGAAGGATCAGGATTTTCACCCTCGCGCCCGAACTGGACGGCGCGATTGAGCTGATTGAAACGCTCTCGAAACGGGGAACGGTCGTTTCCCTCGGACACACCAACGCCGCCTCGGCGCAGACGGACGAGGCTGCCGCGCGCGGCGCTACACTCGTCACCCACCTGTTCAACGCGACACGCAAAATACACCAGCGCGACCCCGGGCTGGCGGTCCGCGCGATGCTCCACCCCGACCTCTTCGTCGAGCTTATCGCGGACGGCGGACACGTGCATCCCGACATGCTCCGCCTCGTCGCGCGCGTGAAAAGCCGCGACAGGATAATCCTCGTGACCGATTCCATCGCACCTGCGGGTGAGGGAGACGGAAAGTTCATCGTGTGGGGGAGGGAGGCGGAGGTGAAAAACGGGGCGGTCACCCTCCCGGACGGAACAATAGCGGGCAGCGTGCTCACGCTCGAGCGCGCCGTCATGAACATGAGCCGTTTCACGGGGCTTGCGATTGAGGAAACGGCGGCGATGGCGTCGCAGAACCCGGCGGTCCTGTTGAAAATTGACTCCAAAACGGGCACGATTGAGCCTGGAAAAGCGGCGGACATCGCGGTTTTCGACGCGGATTTCACCTGTTTCGCAACGTTTATCGGCGGGACGCTGGTCTACGAAAAACCCCGCTGAAAAGAGCAAATCAGCGAACGAAAAGCGGAAATTTACGTTCCCGGACGCTTCTCCACATTCAAGAAACGAGGAAAAAGCACGAAAAATGTTTGAACGCGTGGAAACCGGGGAATATAGATATTGGCGGAACTGCGGACTTCATAACCTCCTTGGAAACTCCCTCGCCAAGAGGGAGTTCTTTTCATAAGGGCGCCCTTTTCGATGGCGCCCGTTTCGGTTTTGCGAACTCCACGCACTTATACGGTGGCTGACGGGCGGTCCATCTCTCCGCGGGTGACCTCTCCGGTTTCTGTGGAATCAGGCTCGCTGACGCAGGAGGGGAACGTCATATCGGGCAACACGCGGGTGATCTTTCCGGGTTCTGTGGAATCATGCCTGTTTTTTTTGCGGGGCGATAATCCTGACCGCCGACCTGATCGCCCTCACGATGAACCTTTCGCCCGCCCCGACCTCCGCGTCGAGGTGAATGTGAACCGGGCGGTCGGTGTTCACGACCGCGCGCTCCACGCGGTAAACCTCCACCCCGGACAATTGCGGCAGCGTTCCCATCTTCGCCGAGAGAAGGTACTGGAGCAACAGGTCCTTTGCGGCGGCTCCCACTATCGTGACGTCGAGCAACCCGTCGTTGACCGCCGCGTCGGGCGCGAGCGAAAGCCCGCTGCCGTAGAGCGGGAGGTTCGAGAACGTCACCTGGAACACGTCCCTGTCAACCTTTTCCCCGTCGAGTTCGAGGCGGACGCGAAAGGGTTCGAGGCTCAGCGCGGTGCGGGCGAAGGAATAGACGCCGCGCACGATGCTCTTCGCGTCGTGGCGGTCGTAAAGGGCGAGGATTTCGGCGTGGAGTCCGATGCCCGCCGCCTCCGCGAAAAAGGCGCGCCCCACCTTTCCGAGGTCGAATGCGCGCGCCTCGCCACCCGCTATCAGCTCGACCGCGTGTCTGTAATATGCCGGAACGCCGAGCGAGTTCGCAATGTTGTTCGCCGTGCCGAAAGGGACGATGCCCAGGGCGACGCCCGTCCCCGCGGCGTACTGTATCGCCTCGTGCAGGCTGCCGTCGCCTCCCACCACGATGACCGTCGCGGCGCACTCGCGGAGGCAGTCGCGGAGCGCGGCCCTCGCCGCGCGTTCGTTGTCGGTCCTGACTATCTCCACGCCCGGTATCCGCGACCTGATGAAGTCTTCGACTTCGGCGACGGTGTGAATCAGGTGGAAAAGCCCGGCGTGGGGATTGACGATCGCCTTGATTTTTCCCCGTTTTCCGCGTCCCGGGGGTTTCATCGAAGCCGGTTCGTGCGTTGTGTTAAGGAACGGACGTCCTGCTTTTTACTTCCGGATTATTCATCAGCGAAAATCCGGCTGGATCACGCCGAACCCAGTCTGAGCATGACCTCCTCGTGCCTGTCTTCGGCGCGCTGGTCGAGCTTTTCGAGAAGTTTGCGGTTCTCTTCGGAGTTTTTCATGATCATCGCCTGCGTGTCCCTGCTCATCCTCTCGCTTCTCTCGTCCATTCTCTGGATCATCGCCTGTGTTTCCCTGCTCATCCTCTCCATGGATTCCAGCGTGTCCCTGCTCATCTTCTCGCTTCTCTCGTCCATTCTCTGGATCATCGCCTGTGTTTCTCTGCTCATCCTCTCCGTGGATTCCAGCGTGTCCCTGCTCATCTTCTCGCTTCTCTCGTCCATTCTCTGGATCATCTCCTGCGTGCCCTTGATAAGCGCCTCGGTGGACACCGCAAGCTGCTTCACGTGCTTTCCGTTGAAATAGGCGACAATCGTGACGAAGACCCCGAGTATGGTCGCCGTAACGCCCGTCACTGAAACAAACTCGATAACCGTCATATTTTTATTCTACATCACGCCGGCGCGATTTTAAACCCCACTGCCGTTCGCGCAACGTGAATCGGGTCACACCTTTCCTTTACGCTTTTTTCGGTTTCAGGCGCGGCGGAAGTGTCTTACGGGTCACGCCTCGCTGCTCGGGAGGCAGCGCCTGGACGAGCCGGTCGGGCATCTCCGTGATCATCGCGTCAACCCCGAGGATCGAGAGGACCCTGAACTGTCTCACCGAGTTGACCGGCCACGCGTAAACCCGCAGCCCCCGGCTGTGCGCGTGGTCTATGGGTATCTTCGACAGCAGCAGCGGGCTCCACAGGTGAACGGAATAGGGGTTCAGGTCCTTCACTATGTCGTCGAAGCCCGAGAGGAAGACGGCGATGACTCCGAGCCTTATCTCCGGCTCCATCTCCGCTATCTTTTTGAGACTCGAATATCTGAACGAGCTTACCAGGACGCTCCTGGTCATCGAGTGTTTTTTTATGAGGTTGACGATCTTTCGTTCGATGCCGGGCGTTTTCAGCTCGATGTTCACGGGTACGCGGTTTCTGGCGAAGATGAGCGCCTCCTCGAGCTGCGGTATGCGCGTGCCGTGGAACTCCTCGCCGCGCTGCGCGCCCACGTCGAGCTTCTCCACCTGCCTCAGCGTGAGCATTTCGATCAGCCCGCGCTGGGACGTCGTACGGTACAGGGAGTAATCGTGAAACACCACGGGGTGCCCGTCGCTCGTGCTCCTGACGTCGAGTTCGATCATGTGCGCGCCCGCCTCCAACGCCTTCTCGAAGGCGGGTATGGTGTTCTCGGGCGCTTCCCTCGGGAAGCCCCTGTGGGCGATCACGAGCGGATGTTCATTCATCGCTGCCCCATTATATCATTCCCCCGCGTCGGGGGATTCAAAAGATTTTCTTTTGCCTCTCCGCGGGCGCCGAAATCAATCTTTACCAGCCCGTTGAAAAACGCGGACCCCGTGAAATGTCACTCCGATTTTTCATACACAGATGAAAGATTTACCGAGGTCCGAAACCCGTGTTTTTCCGCGCCTCTACGGCGGCGAAAAGACGAGCAGGCGGCTGTTGTTCGCGTCGCAGAGAAAGACCCTTCCGGAGAATGAGGAAATTCCGATCCCCATCGGGTAGTTGAGCAGCGCGTAGTCCACGTGCTTGTAGGGTATGAGGTTCTTCATCGTTCCCCCGGTGTCGAATATCTCCACCCTGTTGTTCTTCGTGTCGGAGACGTACACGGTGTCCGCGCCGTCAATTGCGATGCCGAATGGATAATAGAACTCGCCGTAATCGCCGCCCAGCGCGCCCCATCCGCCCGCCGGGTTGCCGCTCCCGTCGAGGATGACGACCTTGTTTCCGGTCATGGAGACGTAATAAACGTTTCCGGCGGCGTCGAAGGCGATCTGCTTCGGGTTCGACGCCGACCAGGTCGCGAGAAGCGTCCCGTCGGGCTGGAAGACGTATATCTTGTTGTCGGCGGCGCTGACGAGGAGGTTGCCGGTGGCGGGGTCTGCCTCGATACCCACCGGCGCCATGACTGTCCATGAGTCGAGGAACGCGCCGTTTGTGTCGAACGCCTGCACGCGGTTGTAGTTGTCCACGACGTACAGATTGCCCCCGTAGTAGGTGATTCCGAGTGGCTGCCTGAAGTTGCCGTCCTCGGGTCCAAGCCTCCCCCAGTGCGTCACGTACCCGCAGTCCTCGTTCCATTTCTGTATCCTGTGGTTGTCCTGGTCGGCGATGTAGATGAACCCCGCGCCGTCGGCGGCCACGTCCGCCGGGCGGTTGAGGCGCCCCGGCGTTTCGGGCGGGTAGTACTCGCCCGTGATGTAGTCAATCCCGCACTGGAGCACGAGGTTGTACTCCTTCGGTCTGGCGAGGGCGCACTTTTCGTTCGAGTAGTCGCTTTCGGCGATGCCAGTTATATATGCCGTCGCGACGTAGCAGTAAGTCTTGAATAGTTCCACCCCGGCGTCGGTCCAGGCGATGACAGTGCCCGTGGAGGTCGTCGCGTCGGTGTAGACGAGCGTGTAGGTGGATGTGGACGATTCGCGGCGGTAGAGGTAATGACCGTCGAGCTGCGAGAGCGGTGCGCCCGTCACGTCCTGCGTCGGGGACGTCCACGTGACGTCAATCACGCCGAGGTTGTTGACGACCGAATTCATGACCGGCGGTCTGGGCATCAAGTCAACGATCACGAGCGTGCCGGAAGCGGCGCCGGTCTGCGCGAACGTGTCCTCGGCGGTAACCCACAGTATGTAAGTTCCCGGCGCGACGCCCGTGAGGGGGAAGGCGAGTTCGTACGAGTTGCCGCCCGTGTAGGACATCGCGGCGCCCGGCGCGCCGCCGACGGGCGTCAGATCAATCGTCACGCTCACGACGTCGCCGATGCCGTCGGGGTCGGTAACGAGCGCCGTCGCGGTCGTTGTCCCGTCCTTGACAACGGGGTTCGGGTCGAACGTGACCGATGTAACGACCGGCGGACCGTTGACCGTCAATGTCCCATTGCCGCTCCCCGTGTTCGAGGCTGAATCGGTCGCCGTCACGGTTATAGTCTTCGCGCCGGCGGACGTTCCGATTGCGACGGTTATACCGGCGAGCGTGTACGTCCCGTCGCCCGCGGCGGCATCGCCGTTCGTGCCGTCGTCATAGAGCGTAACCGCCGCCCCTCCGCCGATGGGCGTCAAATCAATCGTCACTGAAGCGACGTCCGCAAGCCCGTTCGGGTCGCTCACGTCGGCTGTGACTGTCGTCGTCGTCGCCCCGTCAGGCGGGAGGCTGTTCGGCGTGAATACGACGTTCGTAACGACGGGCGGCTCGTTCGTGACGGTCAGCGTCCCGTTGCCGCTCCCCGTGTTCGATGCGAGGTCCGTGGCGGTCACGGTTATCGTCTTCGCCCCGGCGGACGTTCCGATTGCGACGGTTATACCGGCGAGCGTGTACGTCCCGTCGCCCGCGAACGCGTCGCCGTTCGTCCCGTCGTCGTAGAGTGTGGCGGTCGCCCCTCCGCCGATGGGCGTCAAATCAATCGTCACTGAAGCGATGTCCGCAAGCCCGTTCGGATCGCTCACGTCGGCTGTCACTGTCGTCGTCGTCGCCCCGTCCGGCGGGAGGCTGTTCGGCGTGAATACGACGTTCGTAACGACGGGCGGCTCGTTCGTGACGGTCAGCGTCCCGTTGCCGCTCCCCGTGTTCGAGGCTGAATCGGTCGCCGTCACGGTTATAGTCTTCGCCCCGGCGGACGTTCCAATTGCGACGGTTATACCGGCGAGCGTGTACGTCCCGTCTCCGGCAACTGCGTCGCCGTTCGTCCCGTCGTCGTAGAGCGTGACGGCAGCCCCTCCGCCGATGGGCGTCAAGTCAATCGTTACTGAAGCGACGTCCGCAAGCCCGTTCGGATCGCTCACGTCGGCTGTGACTGTCGTCGTCGTCGCCCCGTCCGGCGGGAGGCTGTTCGGCGTGAATACGACGTTCGTAACGACGGGCGGCTCGTTCGTTACGGTCAGCGTCCCGTTGCCGCTCCCGGTGTTCGATGCGAGGTCCGTGGCGGTCACGGTTATAGTCTTCGCCCCGGCGGACGTTCCGATTGCGACGGTTATACCGGCGAGCGTGTACGTCCCGTCGCCTGCGACGGCATCGCCGTTCGTGCCGTTGTCGTAGAGCGTCACCGCCGCCCCTCCGCCGACTGGCGTCAAATCAATCGTCACGGACGCGACGTCCGCAAGCCCGTTCGGATCGCTTACGTCGGCTGTCACTGTCGTCGTCGTCGCGCCGTCAGGCGGGAGGCTGTTCGGCGTGAATACGACGTTCGTAACGACGGGCGGATCGCTCGTGGACGGGCACGCCGTGGGCGACGTTATGTCGTAGTTGAGGGCGAACTCCGACGTGTTTCCCGTCGCGTCGGTTATCGTGGCGGTTATCTTCGTGCCCGCGCCGACGGCGGGTATCGTGAGCGTCGCGGCAGCCGTTCCGGTCGCGTCCGTCGTCGCAGAGCCGAGATAGTAATAGCCCTCGCCCGAAAGCGACGGGTCTTCCGTGACTCCCCCCGGCGGATCGTCAACCTGGAAAAACTCCACCGTGCAGCCCGCCCCGCATGACGACGTCGCGGTGACGTTGTACAGCCCTCCCCCGAGCGAGGTCGAGCAGTAGACCGTCGGCGGCGCGATCCCCTGATTCGCGCCCGGACTCCCGGCGTCGAAATCGATCCCAAGCCCGCTGTTACTGTAAACCCTGTTCCGCGAGAACGTGTTGAAATCCGTCGTGTCGGTCACAAGGTAGATTCCGGCGAGGTTGTTCGTGGTTATGACGTTCGGGTCGCCCGCGCCGGCGCCGCCGATGACGTTGCCGTTCGCGCCGTTGGCGAGGTATAGCCCGTAGCCGCTGAGCGCCACGCCGTTCGACTGTATGACGTTGCCCCTCACGAAATTGCCCGACGCGGAGTCGGTTATGGTCACGCCGTTGCCGGCGGCGATCTTCCCGTTGTCGCGGATCGTGTTGCCGGTGACCTCGTTCAGCGAGGTCCCGGCGTCCTCGATGTTCACTCCCGAACCGGAGTTCCAGGCGATGAGGTTGTCCTCGCCCGCGACGCTGCCCCCGATCCTGTTGTTCGTCGCGCCGTTCGTGACGCTTATCCCCTGCCCCCCGTTTCCGAGGGCGGCGCCGTTCTTGTCAACCCCGACGTAGTTGCCGGTCACTACGTCTCCGCTGTTCGCGAGCACCCAGATGCCCTGCGACGTGTTGCCGGATATGACGTTTCTCTCCTGCGCCGTGTCCCCGCCGATTGTGTTGTTCTGCGTGCCCCAGCTCAGTTCGATGCCGATGTTGTTGGCGATGGCGGCAGTGCCGGCGGCGTTCGTGCCGATATAGTTCCCGATCGCGGTGTTCCATTCGGTGCCGGCGAGCGAGAACCTGATCCCCCTTGCGGCGTTGCCGGAGATGACGTTGCCGTCTGTCGCGCCGGCGCCGCCGATCGTGTTGTACTTCGCGCCCTGGTCAATGAAGACGCCGTGTTCCGTGTTGCCGAGCGCCGCGGCGCCCGCAGGGTTCGTGCCGATGTAGTTCCCTTTTATGACGTTCGAGTCGGCGCCCGCGCCTGTGATGTACACGCCGGATTTGTTGTTGCCGGAGACGACGTTTTTCCCCGCCGCTGTTGTTCCGTCAATGTAATTGCCGTTCGCGCCGTTGGCGATGGTCACGCCGTAGTCGTTCCCGTTCAGCGCGGCGCCGGCGTTGTTCGTCCCGATCTTGTTTCCGGCGACGGTGTTGTTGAACGCGCCCGCGCCCGTGATCCTTATGGCGCTGTTGTTGTTGCCGGAGCATTTGACGATGGACAGACCCTGAATGGTGTTCGTGGCGGTCTGGACCGTGAAACAGTCGAAGAAGGCGCCGCCGCCGTCCACGGTGACTTCCTTGGCGGTGGAGTTGTCAATCGTCGTGCCGCCCGAGGCGTCGCTGAGGGCGGGGAGCGCCGACGCGAGGGCGATGGGGTTGGCGTCCCAGCCGAACGCGGGGTCGAATTCGATTGTGTCGGCGCCGGCGGAGGCGTTCGTGTCGGTGATGCACTGGCGGAGCGACCCCGCGCCGGCGTCGGCGTTTGTTGCGACCGTGCATATTCCCGACGGCGACAGCGTGTTTATCGTGAAGGTTTTTTCCACCGACCAGGCGGAGCGCGCGAGCTGTGAGTCCACCGTCCTGACGCTCCAGTAATACGTGCCGTTGGAAAGGTTCTTGAGAATATGGGTGAGTATGCCGCTGGTTTCGGGATGCCCGGCGTTTCCAGCCCCGGCTTTCACGGCGCCGGAAAAGACGTCGTTTCCGCCCGAAACGGCGCCGACGCGGACGTCGTACGTGAGAAGGTCGGAGTCGGCGGTTTCGGTATCCGATCCGTCTGTCCACGTGAGCGTGACCTGGTTTCCGTCGGTAAAGGAACTGAGCGTGGCGGGCGCGGCGGGCGCGTTCTGCGGACCGGCGTCGTTCAGGAACACGTCTCCGCCCCCGGTGGTGCTCCCGTTCGCAAAGTCGAGGTCGCCGTCGCCGTCGAGGTCGCCCGCGCGGACGTACCGGCTTCCGATCGCGAACGAACCGCCTGAGTTCACGAACGCCCCAAGCCCGTTGTTGTTGTACACAAGCTGGTTCGTCCAGTCGGGCGCCGTGACGACGTCGAGGTCGCCGTCGTTCTCGAAATCACCGGCGTCCAGGAAGAAGTTGTCGTTAGTGTCGAAGCTCGTGAGCCAGGCGAATACGCCCGTCCCGTCGCCCGTGAGGACGTCTATCTCGGAGTTGGTCTGGTCGGCGGACACGATGTCGAGGTTGCCGTCCCCGTTCACGTCCGCGAGAAGCAGGTGGGCGGTGCTCGTGACGCCGGGGAGTATCTGCCCGGGCGAGAAGTTCCCCGCGCCGTCGTTGATATAGACCCGGTCGGCGTTGGCGAGGTCGTTTGCCTCGACGAAATCCACGTCGCCGTCGTTGTCAACGTCGCCGGGGACGACGCGGAGCGTGGGGAGGCTGGAGCCGACGTTCTGCGGCGCGCCGAACGTCCCGAAGCCGTTGTTGAGAAACAGCTTGTTGGACTGCCCGTTTATGTGGTCCGCGCCCAGGAGGTCGAGGTCGCCGTCGGAGTCAACGTCGGCGAGGCGCGCCGAGTAGGCGTCCGAACCCGCGCCGAGTATCTGTCCCGAGTCGGTTAATCCTCCAGCCCCGTTGTTGAAGTAAACGCGCCAGCCCTGACCGTTTGCCGCCGCCTCCACGAGGTCGAGGTCGCCGTCGCGGTCCACGTCGCCGAGGTCAAAATAGGTCGTCGTGAGCGACGTGGCGGTGTTTCCGGCGAGGGCGAACGTCCCCGCCCCGTTGTTCAGGTACACCTGGTTGACGTCGTCCACCTGACCGATGACGAGGTCGCCGTCGCCGTCGCCGTCGAGGTCGCCTATCTCGACGACCTCGTCGGAAGCGCCGCCGAGGTTCTGACCGCTGTCGGCGAACCCCGCGGGAACGAGCGACGGGAACGAAGCGTTCACGTCAACGAAAACGAGGCACCTGCCCGTGATTTCCCCCACGGATGCGGTGACAACCGCCGAGCCTTCCGCCGTCGGCGTGAGCTTTCCGTTTTCGTCAATCACACCCACCGGGTTGTCCATGCTCCACGCGGCGTGGACGGGGATGAGGCGCCCGTCCTCGAAAAAACCGTAGGCTTTCAGCGTGGTCTCTTCTCCCTGTCGGAGCTGCACGACCGATGGATAGACCCTTATGTGTCTGAGGCGCGCCGCGCCTGCCTGAACGGAGACCGACTCCGAAACCGCGCCGCCCCTTCCGTCGGTGACGTGAACCGCGATCCTGTACGTTCCCGGCTCGTGCGGAAGCGTCCAGGTAACGACGCTCCCCGGCGGCGTGGACAGGGTACCGGCTTCGATTTCCCACCTGTAGCTCATGACGTCGCCGTCGGGGTCGTACATGCCGAATGACGCCTGGACGGATTCGCCCGGATTGACGACCGAGGCGGAGACCTTCAGATCGAGTATGCGCGGCGGCTGGTTTTCGGGGTTGAGGCGCAGGTGCGCCGCGTAAAGGTTGAGCCGCCCCGCGCCGAGCAAGTCCTCGCCGGGAAGCGCGACTGCTGTGTCGAGAAGTATCCCGCGGAGTTCCGGCGCGGTGAGCGCGGGCTGAACCGCGAGTAGATGCCCCGCCGCGCCGGAGACGAACCCCGCGGACGTCGAAGTGCCCTGCCTGAACGCGGCGCCGCCGCCGGGTTCGAGTGAGTAGATGGAAACGCCCGGCGCGGCGAGGTCCACGACGGCGCCGCTGTTGGAAAAGGGCGCTCTGCGGTCGGTACGGTCGGTGGCGCCGACGGCGAGGAGATTGTCGAGCGCGGCGGGTATGGTGTCCGCCGCATCGCCCGCCGCGTTGCCCGCCGCCGCGACCACAAGAGCGCCTTTCCCCGCGGCGTAATCCACGACGGACTGAAACACGGCTGTCGCCTGCGGGGGCGCGTCCGCTGCGGCGAGGGACACGTTTATAACGCGTGCGCCCTCGTTCGCGGCGTGAACGATGCCGTTGAGGACGGTGAAAAACGGGCAGTCGCCGGAGACGGCGCATACCTTGAGGGGGAGAATCCGGCAGTCCCGGCATACGCCCGCAATGCCTGCGCCGTTGCCGGCAGCCGCCGCGATGATGCCCGCCACGTGTGTCCCGTGACCGTTGGCGTCCGCGTTGCCCGGCTCGCCGGGCGCGACGAAGCTTTTTCCGGGGACGGCTCTCCCGGCGAGGTCGGGATGAGTCCCGTCAACGCCTGTGTCCACGACGGCTATGAGGGGGCTGCCCGCCGCGGCGTCCGGCGTCCAGACGCGGGGCGCTCCTATGCGGTCCCACGCCCATCTCTGCTCCTGCGGCGCCTCCGCGGAGTAAGGCGGGTCGTCGGGGACGTAATCCGGTAGGACGAGGACGACGTTGACGACCGCCGCGCGTATGCCGGGCGCGGCGCTCAGCGAGTCCGCCGCGGCGGCGACGTCCGTTCCGTCCGGGAATTCGACCTGATAGAGTTTCACGAACGGGTTCACGCCCGTCACCCTGCCGCCGAGAGCGCCGACCTTTTCCACGACGAGCGTCTCGTCGGCGCCGCCCTCCGCCTGAATGAGCAGTTCGCGGGCGACGTGGCGCGTTCCGTCGGGAAGCGAGGATATGCGGTCGTCGCCGAACGCGGCGTAGATGATCGCGTCCTGCGCTCCGGGTTCGCCGGGGAGGGTGAGCGTGCAGTCGGCAGGGACGTACAGCGCGTAGCCCTGCCAGGGTTTCAGCAGCCCGGCACGCCGGTAGCGCCCGGCTGCGGGGTCGTATTCGAATGGAGGAGACGGCGGGGCGGCGGACTCGGTGATGGGGACGCCGTCAACGAGCACCGAGGCGTCCCAGGGAAGCATTTTCCCCGATGTGTTTCCCAGTAGGTTCCACCCTTTTTTCAGAACAACGTGAGTCGTGGGCGACGCCGGAGACTCGCCGGCGATGGAGATTCTCGTCTCTTCGGGGAAGTATGCCCAGTAGGCTTTTCCGTGGACGAACGGAACGCCCGCGCGGGCGCATGTTCGGTAGGCGCCGCCGTCGTAGTCGAAGAGTGAAACCGCGGGAGGGAAGGCACGGCACAGGTCGTCGTCGCCCGGATGCGAGGGGATGGAGATGAGGTTCCATCCGGGGCTGAACACGTGTTCGACTGCGTGAGCGGTGCAAAAATGGAGAGAGAACGCCAAAAAAGGCGCGAATAATATATTAAGGCGAAATGCTTTTATCATGTCTTACCGTTTTTATTAATTTTATATCCTAAAAACACGCAGGTCAAACATTCCGGAAAAAACTAAAGAGGGGCTGAAAAGGGGATAAAGAGGGGTTAAAAGAGGCTAAAGAGGGGGTTGGGTAATGCGCGGAGCGTGGGGGGGTGTGCGCGGCGGACGGGCGCCGCCGAAGGTCTGCCGATGAAGCGTGATAGACGCTTCAAAGGTTCCACTTTTGTGAAGCCTTGCGGTTTGGGACGGGGTCAATTTTGGCGGGGTGGGCGAAAAAGCTGTTTGTGGGGCGAAAGTAGCCGAAAAAATTTTTTACGAGGGAATATCAGCCGAAATCTTTCAGAATCTACGGATTTCCCGCCGGATAGTCTTATAAATAATTTTTCAAGCATATTGACGCGACGCGACCATATCAGTATAATGGTACTGAAATACCAGTTTGGAGGGCGCGGTGTCCAGACTCCTCAAAATATCCGAAGCCGCCTCTATCGGGCTTCATGCCATGACCTACCTCGCATCGAAAAACACACACAAGCCCGTCTCCACTGCGCGCCTCGCCGCCGACCTCCGTGTCTCCGAGGCGCATCTGAGCAAAATCGTCCAGCGCCTTGTCAAGGCAGGATTGCTCAAAAGCGTCAGGGGGCCATCCGGCGGCGTCCTCATAACGAAACCGGCGGACGAAATCACGCTTCTCGACATCTACGGCGCGATAGACGGTCCCGTTGACATCCCGCGGTGCATACTCAGCCAGGAAGTCTGCAAGCCGGGCGAGTGCATATTCGGAGGGCTGCTCGAATCCGTGTCGAGGCAGGTCGAAAGTTACCTTTCGCGTACAAAACTGTCCGAGTTGACGGGCGTTTTTTAAGGAGAAAGCGCATGGAAACCGAGACTGTCGGAGTGCGGGGGAAGGATCCGATGGGCGGGTCGTCCGCAGGCGGGCGAGGCGCCGGGCTTCACGACGGACGCCGCGTTGAAACCTCCCGGCGCGGGGATCACCTTGAAAGGTTCGTCAAGGACATCGTCGGGGAGTACCCCCGCGTGGGCGAAATCCTCGAATCCTTCGGCATCGGATGCGTGTCCTGCTCGGTGGGAACCTGCAAGCTGAAGGACGTTGTGGAGTACCACTACCTCGAAGAGGGGCGCAAACGTCGCCTCACGGAGACGATTGAGCGGGTGATCACCGGGGGCGGGGAGGTCGGTCTTGAACCGCGGGCGGAAGACCCCGCCGCGGGGGCGGTCGGCGAAGCCGGCGCGGCGCCGCTGCGGAAGGAGTTCAAATACTCGCCGCCCATGAAAAGACTCGTGGACGAGCACGTGGTGATAAAGAGATGGGCAGCTCTCATCCCGGAGCTTGCGGGGAGTCTCGACCTGCGCCGGGAAGACCACCGGCGTCTTGCGGCGGAGGGGATTGACTTCATAAGGTCTTTCGCCGACGGGTTCCACCACGCGAAGGAGGAGGAGATACTGTTCGGTTATTTCGATGAGGGGCTTGATATTCTGAAGGTGATGCGCGAGGACCACCGCGCGGCGGGGGAGCGCGTGAGGGGGATGGCGGAAGCGCTCGGGAAGCTGGACACGGAGGCGTTCGCGGAGCACCTGCGGGGTTACGCCGCGCTTCTGGACGAGCACATCAAAAAGGAGGACGAGATACTTTACCCGTGGATGGACGGGCAGTTGACCACGCGGCTCGTGGGCGAGATTAACGAAAGGTTCAGAGAGGCGGACGCTCTGCGGGGGGAGGACCTCCCCGTTAAATACGGAAAATTTGTAGAAAGAGCGGAAAAATTTGTAAAAGGAAAGGGGGTCTGAAAATGGCTTCGCTTCATTCGCACGGTTTTGAGTGTCCCGGTTCGAGGATGCAGGATTTCCAGGACGCGGCAGGGACGGAGGAAGAGGCGGGCACGCGCAGGTCGCAGCTCAAGCAGTGGCCAATCCAGCTTCATCTCGTCTCGCCGCAGGCGCCCTATTACCAGGGCGCGGACGTGCTTCTCACCGCGGACTGCGTCGCTTACGCCCTGGGGGATTTTCACAAGGACCACCTCAGGGGAAAGTCGCTCGCCATCGCGTGCCCGAAGCTGGACGAGGGGCAGGAGGTGTACGTCGAAAAGATAAAGGGACTGCTCGAGAACGCGAAGATCAACACGCTCACCGTGATGATCATGGAGGTCCCGTGCTGCATGGGGCTGCTGGGGCTGGCGCAGGAGGCGTCGCGCGAAGCCTCAAGGAAGGTCCCCATCAAGTGCGTCACGGTGGGCATACGGGGCGACGTCCTTTCCGAGGAATGGGTCTGACGCGCGGGGCAGGGGGGCATACGGCGGGGGTAACCGTTATGATAATCACAGGGGCGCGTGCGGGAACGCGGAAACGAGGTGATGGAGCGTTGAAGACGGGATTGAAGACGAGGAAGATAATCGAGATTGACGAGGAGAAATGCACCGGCTGCGGGCTGTGCGTGCCGTCGTGCGCCGAGGGCGCGCTCGAGATTGTGGACGGCAAGGCGAGGCTCGTGAGCGACGTTTACTGCGACGGACTCGGGGCGTGCCTCGGCGAGTGCCCCGAGGGCGCGCTGAAGATAACGGAGCGCGAGGCAGAGGAATTCGACGAGGAAGAGGTCGCGAAGAGGCTTGCGGGCAAAGGCGGCGAACCCGCCCGCGCGGCGCCCGCGCCCGAGCCGCTCGCCTGCGGGTGTCCCGGCGCGCTCGCGGCGACGCTCGAACCCCGCGTGAGGGCGGAAGGCGCAGATGCAGCGGGCGCCCCTGTCTCGGAGCTGACACACTGGCCCATAAAACTACAGCTTATCGCGCCCGCCGCGCCGTTCCTGCGTGACGCCGACCTCGTGCTTCTCGCCGACTGCTGCGCGGCGGCGTATCCGGACCTGCACCGCAGGTTCCTTCGCGGTCGCGCGGTCGCGATGGGCTGCCCGAAGCTCGACGACCTCGACGCGCACATCGAGCGGCTCGCCGGTATATTGAGCGAGGGGAAGCCGCGTTCCCTGACCGTTGTGCACATGGAAGTGCCCTGCTGCCACGGGTTCCTGCACGCCGCGGGCGAGGCGGTGAAGCGTTCCGGCGCCGGGATTCCGGTCTCGCGGGCGATCATCGGCAGGAACGGGGACGTTCCGAAAGAGGAAAAGGTGATTTAATTGTATGCGGGCGGGAGCGGGAGCGCGTGAGATGAACGGGATTCCGTGGGATAAAGAGGCGGAAAACGCGCTGATGGGTGTGCCCTTTTTCGTGCGCGGGCTTGCCCGCCGGAAGGTGGAGGAACGGGTGAGGAACAACGGTGGGGTGAGTGTCCGGCTCAGCGATTTCAGGGAGGCGGAGGCGAAGTTCCGGGGGGTCGCGGCGGGCAGGACCGAGGGCGAGCTTTCGCAGATGCTCCCCCGGGAGAACCTGCCGGGGGTTGAAATGGTTATATTCGAGGAGTGCCACAACGAGCTTTCGGGGTGCCCCAACGTGCTTATCAGGACGTCGGAGTGGAAGAGGGCGATAGAGGAGCGGTTCCGGGAGAGGGATTTCTCCGAGCGCTTGAGGAAGCGAGTGCGTGATGACCGCATACTGTATCATCACAAGCTGCGTGTGTCCGTTTCGGGTTGTCCCAACGGTTGTTCGAGGCCGCAGACGGCAGACATCGGCGTCGTCGGATGCGTTGTGCCCGGCGTGGACGCCGCGGACTGCACCTCCTGCGGGGAATGCGCCGGGGCGTGCCCTGACGCCGCGATAACCGTTGAGGGGGGACCGCCGGAGTTCGACCTCGCCGCGTGCCAGGGGTGCCTCGCCTGCCGCAACGTCTGTCCGAACGAGTGCATACGGCTGTCGGCGCCGGGGGCGCGTCTTCTCGTGGGCGGCAGGCTCGGGCGTCATCCGCGCTTCGCCGCGGTCGCCGGGGAGTTCGCGACGCCCGGCGAACTCGTCGCGGAGGTCGAGAGTGTCGTCGCGGATTACATCGAGCGGGCGCGTCCGGGGGAACGGCTCGGCGATTACGCCGCGCGCCGGGGAACGGGGGTGAACTCATGAGCAACGTTGTGTGTCCGGGGCAGGACACGCGCTTCTGGCGACCGGGCGACGTATTCGAGGTGGAGTGCGGCAATTGCGGCGCCGCGATTGAATTTTTCAAGGACGAGGGTTCGCGGCGGTGCCGGAAGTGCGGACATCGCGTGCAGAACCCGAAG
>JBFMFE010000011.1:1763-6864 GCA_040752295.1 bacterium | reverse complement strand
CACCGCGGCGAACTTCTCCGCGGGATACTCTTTGTACGGACTCCCGGCGCCGGGATACACGGCTATGAGCGCACGCCCGTTCAACAGTCCCTCCCGCCGCAGCATCGCCTCCACGCGGCTCGACGCCTCCCGCGGCGGCGTCAGCGTCATCTCCCTGTGCCTCACGGGGATGCCGTGGTCGGCGAGCACGTCCAGGTGCCGGTCAATCGCGTGCCGCCCCCGCACGTCGCGGTGCCTCAGGTGCGTCCCGTGCGCAGTTATTCTGTACCGCGCACGCAGAAAATACGGAATCACCGTGTTGCGCAGGTCCACCACCATGTCGTACCGTTCCCGGCGAAGCTCGCCCGACAGACGCATCACGCCGCGCCACCCCCTGTGCGCTCCGCGGTTGTCGAACACGAGCGCACGGTCCGCCGGCTCGTGCTCCGCCAGAAGCGGATACGCCGTCTTCCCCGCTAAAACGGTGACCCGCGCGCCCGGAAACGCCGCCTTCAGATTGCTTATCACCGGCGTCGTGAGGAGAACGTCCCCGATGCACGTGAGACTGATAACGAGAATCTCCCTGACGTTCCTGTACCTTCGGGAAACGCCGGCGGGTTCGCCTTTCGCTTTCATTGACAATTCCGCATCACCGCCGCCCCGACCCGCCCGCGTCGAACCCGCGCCGCGCCGCCCCGCAGCGCCCGCCTGCCCCCGCCGCCTCCCATCGCCCTCGCGTATTCCTCGTCCATCTGCGCCGCCGTGTTGTCCACGTTGAACTCCCGCCGCACGAACTCGTGCGCCGCAAGCGCCATTCGCTCCGCCGCTCCGGGGTCCTCGAGCATCCGAATCAGCGCCGCCGCGAACGCGCGCGCGTCGCCCGGCGGCGCCAGCAGCCCCGTCCCGCCGTCCCTCACCACCTCGCGTATCCCCGCTACGTCCGTCATCACAAGCGGCTTCTTCATCAGCGCCGACTCCACCATCGCGACCGGAAGCCCCTCCTTCCCCACCGACGCCAGCACCGACAGGTCCGACGAATTCAGAATCCGCGCGAGGTCCGTCCGCGTGCCGGCGAAATGTACGATCCCCCCCACACCCAGCCTCTTCGCCTGCGCCTCGAGCGCTCCGCGCAGCTCGCCGTCGCCCACAAGCAAAAACCGCACTTCGGGATGCGCCGCCGCCGCCAGCGCCGCCGCCTCCACGAGGTGTCTGTGCCCTTTCATCGGAACCAGCCGCGCGATGCACGCCGCCACCCTGTGCCCCTCGCCCCACCCGAACTGACCCCTTATGTTCTCCCCGGGGTCGAATCCGGCGAAAAAACGCTCGAAATCTATGCCCGTGTACACCCTCCTCATCATCGCCGCCGGCACCCCCTGCTCGAGCAGCGATTCCATCACCGCGTCCGAGCACGGCAGCAGCCGGTCGCACCGCATGTAATGCCGCTTGCGCGTTATCTTCAGCACCGATGCCACGCACGGCGTTCCCGCCCACCCCGCGGCGAGCGACCCCAGAAGCGCGCTGCTCGTCAGGTGAGCGTGAACAATCTCGGCGCCCTCCGCCCGGATTATCCGCGAAAGCGCCCGCGCCGCCCACAGGTCGAACTTGCTGCTCCGCACGCGGAGCCGGATCACCTCCGCGCCGTCAGCCTCCAGCCTGTCGGCGTTCGTGCCCCCCGGCGGCACGACGACCTTCACCTCATGCCCCCGGCGCTCCTGAGCGCGTACCGTGTCCAGAAACATGTTGTACCAGCTCAGGTTCTCGTTGTTTATGAAATGTAGAACGCGCACGCTCCGCCCCGCGCAGGAACTCAATCTTAATGTAGTAACCCCCGCCGGACCTGTCAACGCGTAATCGAAACCTCTGTCTGGAATTTCCTTTTTGCAGACGGCGCTACGGATAAGAGGCTGGATACAATATTGTTCGGTTCTTACGGAAATACCGTGGGTAAAAGCGGGGAAAGAACGAGTTTATCGCATTATGTACAATAGCTTGGGAGGGAAAGAAAGAGAGACCCTCAAAAGCAGGTCTTCCCAGGTGCCGTCACCGGTCTCGGCGCTCGGGCGTCAGACGAGCTTGACGCCGAGGACGCGTTCCATCTCCTTCAGGGCGAACTCGTGCGCCGCGCGGTCGAATGAGTCAACGCATTTTCTGTCCACTTCGACGCCGTACTCCCGGTTCCTCGCGTCGGCGGCGGTGTACAGGACGCAGATGTTCGTGCACACGCCGCACAGCTCGATCCTCGCCGCCCCAATGTCCCTGAGTATGGAGTCAAGCTCGGTCCCGAAGAAGCCGCTGTAGCGCCTTTTTCTGACGACGCGGTCGGTCTCGGCGGGACGCAGGTCCTTGTGGACTTCCGCCCCGCCGGTCCCCTTGACGCAGTGCGGCGGAAACATCTCGAACTCCGGATCGTTCTCCTCGTGCCAGTCGCACACGAAGACGATCGGGGTGTTTTCCTCCCGGCATCGCGCGACCTTCTTCTGTATGTTCGGTATGATCTTTTTTACCGTGTCGCCGACGTACAGCGCGCCGTCCTCCTTCACGAAGTCGTTGAGCATGTCTATCACGATCAGAGCGTCCGCCATCTGCATCACCCCCTGCTGCGCGCGTCGGGGAAAAGCGCGCTCGCGGCGTTGCCCGTCTCGCGTTCCCACTCGAGGTACAGGGAATCCACCCTGCTGAGGGTGGCGGCGTCCTCCATGAGCCTTGAGAATGGAAGCGTCGTCCTTTTCATCTCCTCTTTCACGATGCGCAGGTAGCCGATGGTGGAGATGATTATCTTCTCGACGCCTTTGTCCATCCCGCCCTCTTTGACGCAGAGGGCGGAGATGAATTCTTCGAGCGCGTGGTCTATAAGCCCCCGGTCGAAATAGACGATCCCCAGGCGCATGCGCAGCCCCGGAAGAAAGTCGGCGCGGCGCGACCGCTTCAGCATCTCCCTCATGCGGGAATCGGCTTCGGCGTAGTTCTTCTCTTTCACGTTCTTTTCAAACTCTTCGAAATCGCTGGAGATTTTCGATTCTCTTATCTTCTGGAAGTAGTGGCGGAAGAACGCGCCGTCGAGGAGCGCGAAAAACTTCGTGACCAGGCTGTCGGGCGCGAGGGTCTCGGCGTCCGGCGCCTCTTTTCCGTCGCCGCGCCCCACTCCGCCTTCCTTCAGCTTGAGTTTCGCCTCGTCCTTCTCACGGCTCAGTTTCAGCGCCTCGCGTTCCTCGATTTCCCTGTCGTCGAGCCTCTCGCCGTCCAGCAGCGATTCGAGCCTGATCCCCTCCAGCATCTCTCTCTCGATGAGGGTCTCCGCCACGAGCGCGAGCCGCTCCCTGTTTTCGTGGAGGAGTTCCCGCGTCTTTCGGTGGCATTCCTCTATGATCTTTCGCACTTCGCCGTCTATCTTCGCGGCGATCTCCTCGCTGTAGTTGCGGTCCTCGGCGAGGTCCCTCCCGAGAAACACCGCCTCGTGCTTCCTGCCGAAGGTGACCGGTCCCAGGGACTCGCTCATGCCGAATTCCATCACCATCTTGCGCGCGATCCTGGTGGCGCGTTCGAGGTCGTTGTGCGCGCCGGTGGTGACGTCGTTGAAGACCATTTCCTCGGCGACCCGTCCCCCCATCAGGACCGCCATGTCGTTCAGAAGTTCCGTGCGCGACGCCATGTACCGGTCCTCGATGGGAAGCTGGAGGGTGTATCCGAGCGCGACGCCACGCGGCAGTATCGAGATTTTGTGAACGGGGTCCGTGCCGGGGATGAGGCGCGCGGCGAGCGCGTGTCCCGCCTCGTGGTACGCCGTGATCCTCTTCTCCCTGTCCGAGATCAGTTTGCTCTTGCGCTCGGGTCCCGCGATGGTGCGGTCAATGGCTTCCTCGACGTGCTTCATCTCGATGGCGTCCTCGGCGTCGCGCGCCGCCAGCAGCGCTGCCTCGTTGAGCACGTTCGCAAGGTCCGCCCCGGTGAACCCGGGCGTGCGCCGCGCGATTATGTCCAGGTCAACGGAATTCCCGATCGGCTTGTTCTTCGCGTGAACCTCAAGTATTGCCCTCCGACCCTTCACGTCCGGCCGGTCCACCACGATCCTGCGGTCGAACCTCCCGGGACGCAGCATGGCGGGGTCCAGTATGTCCGGCCTGTTCGTGGCGGCGAGAAGGATAACGCCCGCGTTGGGGTCGAACCCGTCCATCTCAACGAGGAGCTGGTTGAGCGTCTGCTCGCGCTCGTCGTGACCGCCCCCCAGCCCGGCCCCGCGCTGCCTCCCCACCGCGTCTATCTCGTCCACGAACACGAGGCACGGCGCGTTCTTCTTCGCCGTGTCGAAAAGATCGCGCACGCGCGACGCCCCAACCCCCACGAACATCTCCACGAAGTCCGAACCGCTCATGTGAAAGAACGGGACCCGCGCCTCCCCAGCAATCGCGCGCGCGAGAAGCGTTTTCCCCGACCCCGGCGGTCCGACCAGAAGAACTCCCTTCGGTATCTTCGCGCCGAGCGTCTGGAACCGCTTCGGGTCCTTCAGAAACTCGACGATCTCCTCAAGCTCCTCCTTCGCCTCGTCAACCCCAGCCACGTCCTTGAACGTGACCTTCGGCATGTTCTCGCTGACCAGTTTCGCGCGGCTCCTGCCGAACGACAGCGCCTGCGCACCCCCGATCTGCGCCTGACGCAGAAACAGAAACCATATCCCGAATATCACCAGCACCGGAACGAGCATTATCGTCACGAACGAGGTTATGTTCTCCCTGATCCCGGGATTCTCGGCTTTGAACCTGACTTTTTTCTCGTGCAGCCGCTCCACCAGCCTCTCGTCGTTCGGCACGGCGGTCAGAAACCTCTCCCCCCCCTTCAGAACCCCCCTCAATTCCTCCTGCTGGTTGAAGATCACCGCCTCCTCCACCCTGCCGTCCTTGAGAAGATCGAGAAACTCGCTGTACGTGATCTTCTCGGCGGGCGGCGCAAACGGGTTGCGAACCGCTGAGGCCAGTATGAGAAACGCGATAAAGAGGATCAGCAGGAACGTGTACCTGGAGAACTTCGCCGGTTGCCTGTTCTGCGCGCCCATCGTCCCTTCCCGTCCCCGTTACGGGTTACTTTCCCGTTTCAATAATTATAGTCGTTTTCAGCGCGTGTTAAAACG
>JBFMFE010000011.1:0-1753 GCA_040752295.1 bacterium | reverse complement strand
GGGGGGGCCCCCCCGCCGGCGCCGCGGCGCCGGCTCTCATGCCGTTATTTTTTCGAGAAGGTTCACTTCAAGCTCCCCGCGTTCCCTCATCCACCCGATGGTCTCGATAAGCCCCACGCGGACGTCGGGGTACTCGAACCGGTAGCCCGCGGCGAGCAGCTTTTCGTTCGACACGTCGAGGTCCAGCGGAAAATACCGCACCGGCGCTTTCTCTATTATGGGCGGTCTCCCCGTGACCTTCGACACAATCCCGGCGATCTCCGCCATTACCCTCCCCCCGAACGAAGCCAGACGCGGCGGAACGTACACCGGGATTGTCGGCTTCTCAAGCAGCGCGGCTAAAAAGTAAAACAGCCCCGTCATCGTGATGCCCGAACAGTCCACAACGTGGTACTCCTCGCCGTCGGCTTCCGCCCGCGCGGACAGGTACAGCGCCGCCCTCCCCACGTCCCTCGCGTGAACAGGCGACATGTGATAGCGGAAGTTGACGGGCACGGGCACGACGGGCGCCCCGGCGATTGTCTCGATCACCTGCGCGAATCCGTACCTCGCCCTCGGTCCGTACACCACCCCCGGACGGATGATCGTCACCGGCAGTCCCTCCTCTTCGTGCCAGCGCCGCGCGACCTGGTCCTGCTGGTGTTTCGACCTGCTGTAGTCCTCCACCGGGTTTTTCGGGTGGTCTTCGAGTATGGGCAGCTTCCCCTTCGCTCTGCCGTACACACCGCATGTGCTCCACGTGACAAGCCGCCGCACTCCCGCCTCGTGGCTCGCGCGGCACAGGTTTTCCATCCCGTCAACGTTTACGCTCTTGAGAAGCTGCTTCGGGGCGGAAAAGTTGAATATCGCGGCTGTGTGCAGGACCACGTCCACGCCGTCCAGCGCGGCGGGAAGCGTCGAGGGGTCGGTGAGGTCGGACGCGACGAACTCGGCGTCGGACGGAAGAAAGTCCCGCGGCGCCGATTCGAGATCGGTGGCGCGGTATTCCAGCCCCTCTTCACGCAGCACGTCGCACAGGTGCGACCCCGTGAATCCGCAGCAACCCGTAACGAGGTATTTCATCGTTTCGCCTCCAGAAACGCCGCACGGCGCGCGGGGCGCCGTGCCGGTCACGTCACATCCGCGGGCAAACCAGCTTAAGGGTACCAGATCGGGTGTGGACTGTCAAACGGCGCGGAAAACCCGCGGCTGACCAAAAAATCACTCTTATTAATGGGAGCGGAAAACATTGGACAGTTTTTCCTGATTACTACATGTAGCCACGGAAACACGGAAGAACGGAAGAATACAAGAATGATTGACCACGGAAACACGGAAGCACGGAAAAATAATAAAATGGAACAGCAGTTGAAAAGAGCTGTGAAACGGAGATCATTGAAACACAGAAGCGAGGAGAAAAAGGTGTTATATGCGCCGCAGGCGCACTGTAAATTTTCCGTGTTTCCGTGCTTCCGTGGTAAAAAGGGGTGCATTTCCGGGGTTTTCCGGATGTCCAGCATAAAATGCTCTCGTTGGCGAGGAGAAAAAGGTATTATACGCGCCGCAGGCGCGCTGTAAATTTTCCGTGTTTCCGTGCTTCCGTGGTGAAAAGAGGCATTTCCTTGATTTTCTGGATGTCCAAAAAAAGTGAACTTTCGCACATTCTTCGTCACGATGTATTGTGGATTCAGCCGCCTTGGACTGCGGCGAGTCATCGCCGCCTTCACTCCCGCGCGGAGCGCGGGAAACAAGGCGGTGTTTGCACTCCAGCCCG
>JBFMFE010000010.1:0-11803 GCA_040752295.1 bacterium | reverse complement strand
GGCAAGGTATGTCAATACATTTATTAAAATTTTATTTTTCAAATTAGGGACAACATTTGAAAGCAAAAAAAGATAAAAATATCAGATGCAAAGCCTCCTTTTCTCAATCTTTCGGGGGTAAGTTGGGCAATACATGTTTATACCGGTTCTACCCGCTCAATTCCCGGAAGAACCTGATTCTTTTAAATACTGACCGGCGCCGCACGCGCAGCCCCGTCGCACAATTCGTCCGTCTATTTAAACCTTTTTAAGATTCGGTTGAAATAAACTTGATTTCCCTGTATAATCTCCGTGTGTCAAGAACGTGGTGAAAGGAGAAGTCCGTGCAGTGTCCCTTTTTAAATGAAACGACCGCCCCTTCGTGTCAGACTGGAGCAAACGGACCGACGGTTCCCGACGAGACAGACTACGAAAAGTTCTGCTCCAACACGAACTATTATCGCTGCGGCACCTACCAGGTTGCCACCGGTTTGAAGCCCAGGCCAAAGAACACAAGAAAGCATTGAACCGGCGCGTCCGGGCTGTGTGCGGGTGGAAGGTTTCACGCCGTCGGGTCGGGTTTCGACCGGCTGTTGATTTTCGAGGCGTCGAGTGTATAATTTCCTGAAACCGGGGATGTAGCTCAGCTGGGAGAGCGCCGCGTTCGCAACGCGGAGGTCGTGGGTTCGAATCCCATCATCTCCATTCAGAGCCGCGTGATTCAAACTCCACCGTCGGGAAACGTCGAGTAGTGCGTTGTTTCCGGCGCGTGTTACAGCAGCTGCGGACATAAGTTCCGGTCTCCGTCATGTCGGGCGGTCATATCCGGGAGATGCGTGGTCCGGGATGCCGGATTCCGCTGAGGGTTTTAATCGCGCCTTCAGGGGATATAATATTGACTTGAGTTCGTTTTTTACGATGCGTTTTTTGCCGGGGGATGGAATAAGGGGCAAAGAGGAGCATGGCGCAGAGAAGAAGGGCCGCGGTGGCGGGGAGTTTTTATCCGTCGGGGCGCAGGGAATGCGAACGGCAGATCGCCGAGTGCGTCGCTTTTGACGCTTCCGTGCTGCGGCTGCCGGAAGTGCCCGCCGGCGGCGTGGTTCCTCACGCGGGCTGGGTGTTTTCGGGGTTCACGGCGGGGAAGGTTTTCGCGGCTATCAGGGAGCGCTCCATGCCGGCGACCTTTGTGCTCTTCGGCGCCGTGCACAGGTACGGGGTGGACGCGCCGGCGCTCATGGACGAGGGGGTGTGGGAAACGCCGCTCGGCGACCTTGAAGTCTGCGGGGAGACGGCGTCAGCCATAAAGGAGCGCGCCGGCGGTCTGGTTGAAGTGAACCCGAGGGCGCATGAGGGAGAGCACTCCATAGAGGTTCAGGCGCCTTTCATAAAGTATCTTTTCCCGGGCGCCAGGATAGTGCCCATACTCGCGCCGCCGGTCGAGGCGTCGGTCGAGGCAGGGAAGGCGGTGGGAGAGGTTGTGAAGGACAACGGGGGTCGAGCGGTTGCTCTCGGCAGCACGGACCTCACGCATTACGGTCACGAATACGGTTTCGCGCCGAAGGGGACGGGGGAGGAAGGGTTGAAGTGGGTCAGGGAAGTTAACGACAGGCGGATGATCGAGTTGATGACGACGCTGCGGGCGGACGAGATACTCGCCGAAGCCGCCCGCAGCCACAATGCCTGCGGCGCGGGAGCCGTCGCCGCGACGGCGGCGGCGATGAGGGCGTGCGGAAGGACGTCGGGGACGCCGATCGAGTACACAACGAGCCACGACGTGATGCCTGAAAGGAAGGCTTCCATGTTCGTGGGCTACGCCGGGATTCTGTACTGAAGCCTCCGGGGGCGCGCGTGTACGTCAAGCCTGAAGAGATAGCGTATCTTGAAGAAAAGTACGGGCGGGCGCGGCGCCTCAACGTCGAGCCGATCAGAATGTTCGAAAACGAGCACAACGTCCTCGTCGCGAGCATGAAGAACGGCAGGCGCCACGACGTGACCATGTTCATACGCATGGACGGCTCTTTCGTCTGCATTCAGAAACACATGTACAAGGGGACGGGCATCTACCGTGCCCCCAGCGGGGGCATACATCCAGGGGAAAGTCTCGAGGCGGGGCTTGTCAGGGAGATGAAGGAGGAGACCGGGCTTGACGTGAGGACGGAACACTTCCTTCTGATCGTGAATTCGAGTTTCATAGGACCGCGCGGCGGGCGCACGGACTGGGTATCTTACGTGTTTTCCGGCGCCGCGGACGGAGGGGAGCTTGCGCCGGTGGACGAGGACGAAATCTGCGAGGTGCGGCTGGTGAACGAGGAAGAACTCGCGGGCGGGATATGCGAAAGGATGACGGGCATGGGGCTGGGGGGATTCATTTACAGGGCGATTCTGACACGGGAAGCGCTGGCGGAACTGCGGCGGAGAACTCCGGGGTGAGATGAAGCGGGTTTTAATCACGGAAGTGATGATGCTGAAATGACATACGGCGGGTACCAGGTGCGTTTCGGTCCCGGGCGCGTCATGCCCGTTGTGCGCGCGCTTCTGATAGCGAACGCCGCGGTTTTCGCCTTACAGCTCGTCCTCAATTTCACAAGGTACGGCTGGGTGATCATCCACTATTTCGCACTGTACCCGGAATCAGTCGTTCTTAAATTTTACCTGTGGCAGACGGTAACCTACATGTTTCTCCACGACAGTTCAGGGTTGTGGCATTTCGGGTTCAACATGCTCGCGCTCTGGATGTTCGGCACGGACGTGGAGGAGAGAATGGGCAGTTCGAGGTTCATGGAGTTTTATTTTTTCTGCGGCGTAGGGGCGGGGGTGTTTTCGGTGTTGTTTCCGCCTGCGTGGGGCAGTTACACCCTCGGCGCGTCCGGCGCGATCTACGGCATCCTGATGGCTTTCGGAATCTACTTCCCGGAACGGATCATCCTCGCTTTCATGCTGTTTCCGATGAAGGCGAGGCATTTCGTGATTCTCTTCGGATTGTTAGAGCTTTTCGCGATGCTCACCTCCACGGGCGGCGGAGTCGCCTATTTCGCGCACGTCGGGGGGCTGGCGTTCGGCTATCTCTTTGTCCGGCGCCAGGGCGCGGCGTCGGGGCGGTTGAGAACCCGGCGGCGGGTCATCGAGAGACGGGAAAGGGAAAGGACCGACGAGGACTGGAAAAGGGTGGACGAGATACTCGACAAAGTCAGCACCGGGGGCATGCACAGTCTGTCCCGCAGGGAGAAGGCTTTCCTGAAGGAAATGAGCAGGCGGCACAGGCAATAGCCGCGCTTTTTCGCAGGGTTTTTACGCCGCAATCAAGGGAAAAACACTTCGTCGTTCGACGTTCCTTGTTCGTTGATCATCATTCGTATTTGAATGACGTGCTGCCTTCCTTGCTCCCCGTAATAAATCCGCCCCGCCGTGTTGTCGGCGCGGGGCGGAAAAGTCTGTCGCCCGGTATGGCTCAGAGCAGTCCGAGGAGTTTCCTGAAGACGGCGGTGGCTTTCTGTTCGTCGAAGGGTTTGGAGATGACGCTGAGGGCGCCCGCCTCAAGGGCTTCTAAAAGCGTGTCCTGCGCGCCGCCCATGGAACTGACGACGACTATCTTTGCGGCGGGATCGGCGGCGATGATCTGGCGTATGGCTTCCATCCCCCCCATGCCCGGCATTGAGAGGTCCATTGTGACGAGGTCGGGCATGAGTTCTTTATACATTTCGACCGATTCTTCGCCCGTGCGCGCTGCGCCGACCACCTTGCATCTTTCGATTCCCTCGACGATTTCGGTGAGAAGGTGAGCCGCGACCCTGCTGTCGTCGGCGATGAGAACCTTTTTCATATCCTCTGCCATGCGAAATACCCCTCTCGGCTGATTCCTTTATTTCCTCTCGATCAGCGCCACTTCAAGCTCTCCAATGGGAGTGTAGACCGGGACGATGACGGCCTGCTCTTTTTTGTCGAGCGCCATCTCCGGCGTCCTGCTGTCCATGTGAGTGCTCGGAGGCTCGATTTCGAGCCGCTTCCCCAGTTCGAGCATCTTGGCGCGCACGTTGCCGCAGGTGACGTTCACGAACTCGCCGATCGTGTCGGCGATCAGTTCCATGTCGAATGGAAGCTCCTCGTTTTTGAAGGTTTTTCTCGCGACCTGGTGGGCGACGTTCCAGGAGCAATTGAGCATGTACCTTGACGAGACGTCCCCCTTGAAGTCGAGGGTCGCTATAACCCCGAGGTTCTTCGCCGCCTTGTCCTCGTAGCGCAGTTGTCCGGTCTTGGACAGCATGTCACCGATCCTGCGCAGCATCTTGCACGTCATGTCCACGGTGACCGTCATGGTCTCCTTGTTCTCGATCTCTTCGGCGATCATCACCTCGATGGGTGGAACGAGAATCTGTTCCTTTTTGAACCCCTCAAGATACTTCTCCAGTTCCTCCAGCGTCAGGAAGCCCCTCGCGACTATCGCCTCGCCGAGGTAGATGTGGCTGTTCTGCTGTATGGTGAGTATCTCCTGGAGCTGCTCTTCGGTGAGCATCTTCATCCTGACGGCAAGCTCGCCGAACATCATGTCCGTCCGCTTCTGCTCGTTGTGGATTTTCGCGACGTCCTTCTCGGTGAGAAAGCCCTTCGAGAGGGCGATCTCGCCCAGTTTGAGCACCTTTGACCGCTGGTAGTTTATCGCCTCTACCAGTTGTCTGCTCGTAAGAATTTCTCTTTCAAGCAAATACTGTCCGAAGAATTTTGGTACCATTTATCCCCCGATCTCCTTCTCTCTCGTTATTTCCCAAAATTAATTCAAGGTAATATATACGCCCGGAGGCGGTTCTGTCAATAACCGGAAAGATAATGCGCCGAAGGCTTTTTTCCGTGCCCGGGCTAAAGATTCCCCGCGGAGTGACGATATTGTTAATGTAAAACAGAACACCCGACACAGTACAACGGAACGGCACGGAGGCTGTTCCTGAGGGAAACGGCTCGCTGAAGGCACGGAGGACGGAAGGAGCCGGTTTTATTTTTGGGGCTTTTCCACACGCGCCCGCGGGTTTGACAGAACCGGTCTCCGCATTTATCATAGACACCGTTTCACCCGGAAAACGCATCCCGGGAACGGGCGACAGGGGGGGTCCGGATGGCGAAGCTCACCGGCGAGGAAAAGGAAATAATGGCCTGGGGATCGAAAGCTTTCAAGGAACCCTGGCTGAACATGTGCGCCGTTTTCCGCAGGCTGCACCTCGGAGAGAAACTCTCAAGGGAACAGGCAGGCGTGGACCCGTTCTTTCTGCCGGTCAAGGTGGACGGAAGGCTCGCCTACCGGCTGCTCAAGAGCGGCGGCAAGAAAGCGATCCTCGGCGACAACGGCAGTATGCTCACCGTCATCACGAACACGCGCGGCAATCGCATCATCTGGGCGTCCCTCGAACTGGAAGAGGACGGCGCGTACACGGAATTCCACGAACTTAGCGACAGACTGGGCAGCGCATGGGACGCTAAGGGCGCGGAGCTGATTTTCGACGACCTGCTCGCGGACGCATTCGAACATTTCAGAGACTGGGTGAAGACGCAGGACGACCTCCAGCACGTGGACCTCGGCATTCTGAAGGTCGCCAACGTTCAGTTCTTCGGCGCCTTCAAGAAGGCGTGGGAGGAAAGCGACGAGGGCAGGAAAGTCCTCCTCATGACGATGAAACTCTCGGACGCAATCGGCGAAATACTCGAGGAGGGCTGGATCAGGTTCCACCCCGAGGTGAACCTCAAGAAACTCCTCGACTTCACCGCCCCCGTTTTAAACGTTATTTCCACCGCGGGCGCGCCGGTTCAGAAAGTTCTCGAAAAACTGCCTTTCTGACGGGCGGAGCTGGTCCGGAGAATGGTTTTCGCCCGAGAGCCGGCGGGCGGCGCGCCGGAGGGGACACCGTGAAGAGAAGCGTCGAGCAGATGATCCCCGACGTGTGGAGGCTCTTTCTCGCCAACCTGGTCCTCTTTGTCCCCCCGGTTTTCATCTTTTTCGTTTACATCGCGATTTTTTTTGCCTTCGCCGTCGGCTTCGGCTTTTCCGTGTTTCTGAAAGTGAGCGACTGGAAGGAGGCGCTGAGCACCTTCAGCGAGGATACCTGGCGGGAGCTGCTGTCGCAGGTGTCGCTCTTCGCCGGCGCCATGTTCCTGTCGTTTTTAGCCGTGTTGTTCGTGGTGAACGTGATACACGGTTCGGGATGGGGGAACATGTTTTCGAGGGCGGCGGCGGCGGGCAGGACCGGGCTGGGGGATTATTTCGAGGGGATATCGCGGTTTGTTCTCCGGATCGCCGCCGGGTCAATACTGAAGCTCTGCGTCCAGATGATACCCGTTTTAGGGAGCGCAGTGGTGGTTGCGGGTCTGGTTTTGGGGGGTGGCGGGGGGGGCTGGGCGGCGGGCGGCGTCGCGGCGCTTCTCCTCTTTCCGCTTGTACTGGCGTCGGAACTCGCGATCGCCCTTTTCCTTTGGATGTGGCGCCCCGCGTGTTTTATCGAGGACGTCTCCGCGGTGGAAGCCTTTTCGAGAAGTTTCTCGTTCGTCAGAAAAAACTTTTTTCAGATAGTGATACTGTTCCTTATATGGATAGTAGCCGGCATGTTCGTTGCCGGGCTGTTCGCGCTGATAAGGTTTGCCGGGCAGATGGCGGTTCAGTCCGGTGGGTGGGAGACGGGTTTAGCAGCCCTATATCTTATGATCACGTTCGGCGCGAACGTGGTTTCCTCCCTCCTGAGCCTCGCGATCGCCACGTTTTTCCTTCTGTTCTTCTACAGGCTGTACGTGGAAAGGACGCCCGCGCCCGGCGTCCCGCCGGGACCGCCGCCGCCGCCGGATTACGGCGTCGAGTGGCTCTGACGGTCACATCCGACTTTCGACGGGTTTCGCTAAGTTTTTAAAATTTGTTTATACCAGCCCGGAAGCGGGTAATAGAAAGTGAGGTATATGGCTGTTATGGAAATGGACAGCGGTATCGCTCTTTTGGAATCGCCGTGCGGGATGGCGGGAAAAATGAGCGGGAAATCGGGCAAACTGATTCTCGTCGTCGAAGACGACGAGGATATGAATGAGCTCGTATGCACCATCCTTCAGCAGGCTGGGTACCAGACCGAGTCCGCTTTCAGCGGCGGTCAGGGGATAGAAAAGGCGGCGGCGATTCTGCCCGACCTTGTGCTGCTCGACATCGTGCTCCCCGACGGGAGCGGCGTGGACGTATGCCGGACACTGATGCGCTCGGAAGACACAAAGGGCATACCGATAATCATGCTCACCGTGAGAAAAGAGCTTTCCGCGAAGCTTTCTTCGTACGTGGCGGGCGCGAAGCGGTTCATCACGAAGCCGTTCCAGGTTGATGAGCTTGTCCATGAGGTGCGGCTCGCGCTCCGTCAGCACCTCGCTTCCCCCGCAGAGGACACGCTCCTCGACCCGCGTGATTGACGCCCCGTTCCTCTCCGCTCTCCGGAAAACGCTGCTATAACTTATCGGTTTCCGTTTGCTTTTTCAGCGTCGCAATCCCCTGCGGCAGTGACGGAACCGCGTTTATCGTCTATGATCATTTACGTCGTGTGAATTGACCGGACAGGGGAGGGGGAGGTTCATGAAAGTAAAGTTTTCGGCGGGATTTTCCTGCGCGGTTATGGTGTTCGCGCTTCTTGCGCGGTGCGCGGCGGGGGCGGCGCCGGAAGACCCGCTGCCGAAGCACTTGAACTCGGTCGAGATCGGGAAGATAAAACCCGCTCCCGCCGACGGGCATTTTTATTTTATCGTGATGGGCGACACGCGCGACGGCGACCAGGTCTTTCTGCACATGATGGACCTCGCGAACCGTTTCGACCCGGCTTTTATCATTGACGTCGGCGACCTCGTGCACTCGGGCGCCCGCGGGGAGTATCTCCATTTCTACGAGATGCTCAGGAACAGCGGTGTTCCGTTCATCTCGGTGGTCGGCAACCACGAGAACTCCGTGCCCGGCGGACTCGAACGGTTCGTCGAGATGTTCGGACCCGCCGACTTCTATTTCGACTACGGCGGCGCCAGGTTCATCGCCCTTGACAACGCTGCCGCCGATTACGATCTCGAGGACGGGCAGCTGGCGTGGCTCGAGGACAGGCTGAAGACGGACCTCGTGAAGTTCATCTTCATGCACGCGCCGCCCCGCACGCGAGTCTGGTCGGAAGCGATGAAGAAGAATTCCGACGGGTTCATGGAACTCGTCGAAAAGTACGGCGTGCGGAAGGTCTATTTCGGGCACGTCCACGCCCACGACAGGCTCACGCGCGGCGGCACGGATTACGTCATGACCGGCGTCGCAGGCGCCGAACCCGACCCGATCAACCGCTTCTATCACCCCCTCAGCGGCGGGTACTACCACATGATGCTCGTGGAGGTCAGGGACGGCAAAGTGATGGATATTCTCGTCGCGCCGGACACGTCCGACCTCACGGGGTTCGCTTCCCCCGGCGGGGTTCCCCTCGAGTTCCCCTTCGCGAGTTACAGGCACTTCAACGCGCCGGTCGTCCAGAAGGTCGAGTTCGAGGGCGGGAGGTGGAAAGCGGGCGAGGGGGCTCAGGTCACCGTCACGGCGTTCAGCCATCCGGACTCGCTGGAGGTGGGGCTTGCGGGCGTCGGGATGGAATGTGTTCACAGCGACGGAGCAACGACGGACTCCGTCGCTTTGAAGAGCGACACCTTCGATGAAAGGTTGTGGAGGGGCGCACTCCCCCCGGCGCCGGCGGGGAAGGCGTACTGCTCCGTCCGCGCCGAGGACTCGGTGGGGAGCGTTTCGATGAACCTCCTCTCCGTGAGGGAACTGCTCCCGGGCGCCGCCGGCTCGCAGGCGGTCGAGCTGAAAAACGCCCCCTATACGCTGGTGTCAATGGACGCGGACGACATGGATGTCAAAGTCGCCGGCAGTCTTGACATCCTGAGCGTTTCCATGGCGTACGATGAGAAGCACGTCTATTTTCTCATGGAGCTGGATGACGAGCCTCAGGGCGGCAGCAGGGCGGAGCGCGTTTTCAACCTGTACGGGCTTTCGCTGGTGGGAGACGAGGTCGAGATCGTGGCGGACCCGAAGGCGCTGCTGAAGGCGATTCCCGTTATCGGTTACGCGCCGCTGGCGAACTCCATGGGGTTCCCGACGTGCGCTCTTTTCGATCTCGAAGGCTACAGGGAAGGGAAAATAAAGGCTTCGGACAAAGGGGTGAAGTGCGAGGTGGACGGCAACAGGCTGTTCGTGCGCGCCGAGAGGGAGAAGGTGGGCTGGGAGACCCTTACCGGCGCGAGGGTGCTCGCGGCTGCCGCGAGACTGGTTCTGGTGAGTAAATTCGACGCCCGGCTTGCCGACGCCTCGAACGTGACGCACGTGAGATTCGGGGGAATGCCGTTCGAGGTCGAATAGCTTCCTCCCGACGGGCTTTTTCGGAGCGGCGGGATTATGAGGCGCGGGAACCCGGCTGCGGCGCGCCCGCCCGCTCAGTTTTTTCCCTCTCCGCCGCCATCCATCGTCCGCCGGAGTCTTTCGGCTTCTTTGTTGACCTCGCGGATTTTTTCGACGGGGATTTTAGGCTCGCGCTCGAACGTGAGGAGTCCGTTCCTCTCCTGTCCGGTGTCCGTGAACTGCGTGTAGCAGTAGCCCTGTATGTGTGGTTCGCGGGCGATGTCGAGTGTGTACCGGGTGAAGTTTTCGGCGAGCGTCCGACCGCCGGCGACGCGGTAGAAACCGAACCCGCCGTACTCGCTGATGATCAGCGGTTCGCCCCGGTACTTCACGCCCGGCGCGAGGGGGGACGTCACCGAGGAGCCGGGAAACAAACGCGCAGCCACGTTCCCGGCGGTGAATTCCAGCCCCTTGGGGCTGAGGATTCTCGCGTAGTATTTCCCTGCGAGCCGGGGGCTTTTCAGGTAGTGGTGGATGTCCACGACGTCCGTTTCCACGTGTTCGAATCCGCTGTTGTCAATGACGAGGCGCGTGGGGTCGAGGTCCTTCGTGTACCGGTACGTGTCCCGCACGAAGTCTCTCACCTGCGCCGAGACCACGAGAGGGTGCACTCCCCAGCTCTCGTTCATCGGCACCCACGCGATGACGCAGGGGTGATTCCGGTCGCGCTCCACCGCCTCGCGCCACTGCGCCCTGAGCGCGCGCCGCATCCTCCCGCTCCACAGGTACGGCGACGGCATCTCCTCCCACACCGCAAGACCCAGCACGTCGCACCAGAAAAGAAACTTCGGGCTCTCTATCTTCTGGTGCATCCGCGCCCCGTTGAATCCCATGCTCAGGATGGTTTCCACGTCCTCGCGGAACGCGTCCCGTTTCACGGGAGTGTACCATCCGCCCGGAAAATAGCCCTGGTTCAGCACGAACCGGTGGTAAAACGGTTCGCCGTTCAGAAGGACCTTTCCGCCTTTCACCTCGATGCTTCGCCAGCCGAAATAGGTTTCCACGGCGTCCTCGACCGAATTCCCCCGGACGATCTCCAGCCGCGCGGGGTACAGCGCCGGGTTTTCCGGAGACCATGGAACCACGGTGTCGAACGCGATTCCCGTTTCAACTAAGCGCCCGCCGCGGGTTATTTTGAAGGGCAGGTCTCCGGCGGCGGTTTCGACGCCTTCGGGCGTGCGGATTCTCACTTTCAGGGTGTATTCCCCCGGTTCGCCGGCGACGTCGAACCGGAACGCCGCGGTTTTTCTCTCCGGGGCTGCCTTCACCGTGAAGTTGCGCAGGTGCGCCGCGCCGACGCTCTCGAGGTAGACCGGCTGCCATATGCCGCTCACGGGTGTGTACATGACGAGAAAGGGAGCGCCTAAAAAAGTCTGTTTTCCACGCGGGACGCGCGGGTCGAGTGTGTCGCGCACGCGCACGACCAGCAGGTTCTCGTCCCCCTCGAGAAACTCCGTGACGTCGAACCGGAACGGCGTGTACCCCCCTTCGTGCCCCCCCGCGCGTCTGCCGTTCACCCATACCTCCGCCTCGTAGTCCACCGCGCCGAAACAGAGAAGCGTCCGGCGACCGCGGCTGAAGTCGCTCGGCGGGGCGAACCTCTTTGCGTACCACATGACTCCGGGGGCGTTTTTTCTTTTTACTCCCGACGCGTCCGACTCGACGCAGAAGGGGACGGTGATCTTCCCGGCGAGGTCGCCGCTTAGATGCAGTTTCCTGTCCAGACCCCGTTTCCGCGGGTCAAACTCGAACCGCCACGCGCCGTCGAGTGAGTGCCACGATTCGCGGTAAAAGTCGGGTCTCGGGTGCGCCGAGAGCCGCTTGAAATAATCCTTCGCGTGATTCCAGGCCGGCATTCCGCCCGTCCATGCCCGTCAATTCATACAGGGGGAGCTATCAGGGGGGCTGCTTTCCCCGGGACCTTTCGAGGATGAGTATCAATTCGACTTCTCCCGCGCCGAGTCCGGTCTCCTGCGCGATGGCGTTGACGTCCATGCCCCGGCGGGAAAGCCGTATCACGGCGGCTTTCTTGTCGTGGCTGCAGCCGGTGGTCGCGTGACGGTCGGGCGCGTGGGAGTTTTCATCGGCGTGTCTTGAGCGCCCCGCGGTTTCTCCCAGCACGTTCGCGGCGGCGGAGTTGATGGTTCTCAGCGCGCGTATCTTCTGGTCGGCTTCCCTGATCAGGCTCCTGAGCGTTTCGATTTTGGAGTCTATTTTCTCAAGCGCCGCGTCAGCCGCCTGCCGGACGTCCTCGCCGGCAGGTTCGCCCGAGTCGCGTTTTTTCGGTTCCTGCCCGCCGAAAAGCGCCTGCCCGATGCCCCCGGACCTGAATACGAGTATGGAGATGACGATGATAAGGAGAAGGACGATCAGCCACTCCATGTCACGTTAGCGGGAAGGCGG
>JBFMFE010000009.1:0-14287 GCA_040752295.1 bacterium | reverse complement strand
TCACTCCAACAGAACCGAGGACTTTTGGGAATCAGCCGTCGGGTGAACATTTCCCCACTTTTATGTCGCAGACCCAATCAGCCGTCGGGTGAACATCTCCCCTTCCCCACTTTTATGTCGCAGACCCGACCCGGTAAACGCCGTTGACAATCCTCGCCTCGCTTCTCACGCCGACCTTGATCGGCAAGTCCATCAGCGTGTTCATGTACTCCAGAGTGATTTCCACCTTGCCGGACACGTCCTGCCCGAGGGACATAACGAAGTTTTTCAACTTCCACAGAGAACTTTCCTTGAGGACGAAGCCTTCGGTCACCCTGTAGTCCTTGAACTCCGGCGGCTCTGCGACTCGGAAGGTCACAATGAACGTCTCGCTCCAGTTTTTCACTTTTTTCTCAATGACGTACACTCGGTAAAGTGTTACTGACGCGGAAACCCGAACGTTTCGCTTCGCTTCAGCGGTGATTATCGTTCCCGGCGCGGAAAGTTTTTCTCGACTTCCGACGCGAAGAGTCCGAGGGTTTCCGCCGCCCCGGCGGAACCGAAGTAAGTGATCTTGACGTAAAAGCGCCCGAGCCGGAGCGCCGCCTGGTAATCGCTCGCCGCGCCGTCGTCTCCAGCGCCGAGCCGCGGCAGCACGGAGGGGTTTTCGTACTCGAATATCGCGCGCGCCGAACGCGGCGCGCTCATCTCGAACACGTCCACGGTCGCGGTCTCGCCGCCCGAGGCGTATTCGAGCGTCGCCGCGCGGGTGAACCCGAACTCGAAGTACTTCTCCGCCGCCCCGTCTATGAAGTCGTAAAGTCTTTCGCCGACGAAGACCGCCGGCTCGCCGGCGGGCGTCCAGGGGCGCACCCCGGCGCCGGGAAAGAGCCGCAGTATGTCGTCTCCGCCGCCGGGGGGCTTTTCACCGCCGCCGCGCTCAAGACCAGGTTCCTTCACGCGCGGTTTCACGGTCGTGACGCGTATCGCAGCCTGTCCCGGAACAGGACACTTGTTTTCGCAGATGCCGCAGCCGATGCATTCCTTCTCGACGACGTAGGGGCGCAGAACGGTCTTTTCGCGCCCGTCGTCGCCGATGACGCTCTCCCGTCTCAGCCTGATCGCCTTCACCGGAACCGGGCAGTGCTCCTCGCAGACGATGCAGTCCTCGTTCTCCGCCCACGGAATGCAGCGGTCCCTGTCGAAAACGGCGATGCCGATGACGGCGTTGTGCTTTTCGGGAACGGAGAGCCGCCGGACGGCGTGCGTGGGGCACACCTGCCCGCACATCGTGCAGTTGAACTCGCACCAGCCGATGCGCGACACGAGCCTCGGCGTCCACATGCCTTCAAGTCCGGCTTCGAACCACGACGGCTGCAATCCGTTCGTGGGGCACACTTTCATGCACTCGCCGCACCGGACGCATTCCTGGAGAAAGCGCTCCTCGTCCCACACGCCGGGGGGGCGGACGAGAAAGGTGTCCCCCCGCGCGGGGTCCGAGAAGCTCAACCTCACGAGCGGAACCGCCAGGGCGGTTCCGGCGATTCCGCCCAGGACGCCGCGCCGCGTGAGGCTGACCTTCGCCGCGCCGCCGGCTCTCGGCGCGAACCTGAAGGAGACCGCGCCTTCCGGGCACACGTCCCGGCACGTGAAACACTCGATGCACTCGCCGGCGAAGGTCGCGCGTCCGTTCCCGCCGATGGCGCCCATTCTGCACGTTCGCGCGCATTTTCCGCACTCCGTGCACGCGCCGGAGACAACACGCCTGTACAGCGGGCGCCGCGACGCCAGCGCGTGCACGGCGCCGAGGGGACACAGGAACCTGCACCAGAAACGCCGGTTGACAAAGGCAAGAAGGACCACGCCGAGGAAAACGATGAACAGCCAGGGGATGCCCGCGGCGCGGGGAGGGGTGGGAGACAGAACGGCGGTGCGGAAGAGGTTTTCGACGGGTTCGAGCGCCGGGCGCAGGAACGCCGCGGGGTACAGCCCGTTGAAGCCGAGCCGGGCGAGGAAATCGAAAACGGGATAGAAGACGAGGGCGTACGAGCGGACGGCGAGGGAGAGGGGGTCGAGCCAGCCGTAGAGGTTCGCCTCGAAGTACGCGGAGGCGAGGACGACGATGAGGATGTAATACTTGAGGGGTTTCCATCCCGCCGGCTCGCGGGAGTCGTCCCTGCGGCGCCTGACAAGCCTGTCGGTGACGTCGAGCGTGACGCCCATGGGGCAGAGCCAGCCGCAGAAGAAACGCCCCAGAATCGGGGTCAGAGCGAGCACGATCAGCGCCGGCAGGAAAACGAGGAGGAGTTTTCCCGGTTCGCTGAGCGTGTTCAACAGGACGGCGGCGAAGAGGTGGGGGCTGAGCCGCGGGAAGAAATCCACCCAGCGCGCCGCGGCGAGCGGGTACGCGGTGAGTACGATCAGCGCGATGAAAAAGCAGAATGAGAGGACCTGTGTTATGCGCCGTAGCGTGATCATGGCGTAAGGGTGGGTCAGACGCTGAAGTCCTCGACCGTCAGCGCCGAGAGGTCTATTTCGCCAAGCCCCATTTCGTGGGCGATGCGGATATGGTCCACGCCGCGCGGGTCGGCGCCGAGGAGCGACGCGCCGAACGCGTCGGCGGCGACGGGGTCGGCGGCGGCGGCGACCGCGCCGACTTCGCGGACGTCGTCGGGATGCCCGCCCTGGGGACCGTGAGCGGTGAGGACGCGGAAGGCGTCAACGACGGTGAGGTCGGCGGGGAGCGCGAGCGCGATGTCGGCGATGCGCTGGTGGAGGTTGTCCCTGTGCCAGAAGCCTCTGTCGCCGCCGGCGCAGCCCATGAGGTTCTTGAGACCGATGGTGAGGCGCGTGTAGCCGTGGTGTTTGACGATGGGGACGTTGATGAAGACGTCGGCTTCGAGGACGTCGCGGTTGACGGGGCACGTTTTGAGGACGCGGGCGTCCGGTATCGGGATGACGACGAACCTTCGTTCGTCGGGCAGCGGCACGCGCGCGCCGGCGCGTTCGGCTGCGCGCGCGACGCCGGAATGCTCGTACGTGCGGCGCGCCTCGTTGCAGGGGCGGTCAACGACGAGCACGGAGGCGGCGCCGGCGCCGAGCGAGAGTTCCACCAGCGCCGCGACGACGTCCGGATTGGTTGTCGCCGCCTGCCGGGGCGCGCGGTCCCACGACATGTTGGGCTTGATGACGACCCTGTCGCCCTTTCGCACGAGTTTTTCGATTCCGCCGGCGGCGCGCACGGCGGACAAGGTGAGGGCGCGCGGGTCGGTTCCGCGGGCGACGAAGACGCCGGGGTTGAGTTCGACCGCGCGCCGTTTGCGGGCATGAGCTGTCTTCACGCGCGAGAATCCGGATTTGCATGACGCGGCGCACACCGGAAGCAGCCCCGCGCACGCGAGCGCGCCGGCGGCGGTTTTCAGGAAGTCGCGCCGCGTGAAGCCGCCGGACAAGCGCGTCACATGCGCACCTCCCGAACGTCAACGTTTTTCATGTCGGTCGTGCCAAGCCCTCTTTTTTCGGCGGTGAGCACGTGAACCGGTTTGCGACCGGCGCGTTCGAGTGACCGCAGCCCGTTTTCCGCGCGCTTCGCCTCGATTATCTCCCACCCGATGGCGTCGAGAGCGACCATGTCTGCGCCGACGTGGATTTCGTTCTGGTTCCATTTGTGCCGCGGGCTGTCGAGCGGTCCGCCGTCGTAAACGCATCTGAGGGCGTCCACGACGCACAGGCGGAGCTTGCCCCGTATCTGGGGGAGTGCGCAGGCGTCGGCGATGGCGGGGTCGCAGCCGTTTCCGTGAAGCTTATTGGTGTTGTGCAGCGAGCCGAACGCGATGTTTTTCAGCGTGTTCGTTATGCCCGCCACTTCGTGGTCTTTGAGTACGGGCACGTTGATGAGCGCCGTGACGTCGCGCGTGACGATCATGGAGACCGGCGCGCGGACGTCTCCCTGCTGGATGAACACGTCGGGGTCGTACCCCCTGCCGCCCGAGCCGCCGAAGACCTCCGAGGTGTAGCAGCGGACGCCCTTCGAGCCGGTGTTTCTCTTGAAGCCGAGGGCGGGAAGGTCGTGGGCGAAGCGTTCCCAGACGATGATGTTGTTTTCCTTCACGCCCGCCGCGAGCAGTCCCTCGATGATTGAGTCGGTGAGTTCCCTGTTGGAAGACAGGCGCGCGCCGCCGAGCGCGCTGAGCTTGATTCCAACGACGTCGTCCGGCGAGAAGAGACTTCCCCAGGCTTCATCGTCGGCGTCTTTGCCCGTGAACACGCGTATCCCCGCGCTGAGCATTTTGCGGACGACGCCGGCGCTGGGTTTCAGCGCGTCCTGCCAGACGCCGTCGGAACGGACGCGCACGATGCGGCTTGACCGGGCGGACTGCCGCGGAACGGGAGCGGCGGCGGCGGGAGAAACGAAGACGCCCGTTTTTTCGAGGAACAATCCCGCGGCGGCGCCGGCGGCTTTGAGAAAATCGCGCCGGTTGATCCTTCCGCGCTGTTTTTTCCGCTGCACGTCCGTTTCTCCTCACCGCGTCCGGCGGGGGATCACGTGCCGATCAGCAATTCACGCGGGCGCGTTTCGCGCCTCGTGCCGAGGGACTCGCCGCACGCGGCGCAGACGTACTCGATGACGTCGCCGCCCGGGAGGACGAGAAGGAGGCGGCTTTTAACCGGGGTGGCGCGCCCGCAGCGGCGGCAGTAGAGCTGCGACGCCGTGAACTCCGCGAAGTTTTCCGGGCGTCCCGTCCGCGTGTGGTTCATGATCGAGTCCGCGCGTCTTCCATGAATTCCGCGTTCCGGCGGCGTACCGGCGGTTCTTCGGTCTGGTGCCGCTCCCGCGTGTTCCGCGCCGGCTGTCAACGCGGGCGTTCGCAGCCGTTTCCGCCCGCTCGTTCCGCGTGTAACGTCCCGTCGCTGTTTATTTTATATAGAACTTCCGGGCGGATTTCCACCGTCCGCTCGTGTCCGTTTTCAGGCTCACCGTCCCGGCGGCGCCTTGGCTGGGGTACTGTGCGGCGCCGCAAAAAAAATTTCTGAAAACTGTTGACATTCCAGCCATGACTCATAAAATTCATCGCATAGTCGTAGATTGTTGGGAGTCGGAGAAGTTGGAGTACTGCGGTAAAAGAACTATTAACAGCAGGAAGTCAGCTTCGGATACCCCGGCACGGCATCTACACTAAATTTGCAGCAAGGAGTGTGTAATTGTGAGCGTATCAGGAACGGTAAAGTGGTTCAACGACAAGAAGGGGTTCGGTTTCATCGAGATCCCCGGCAGCGAGGACATCTTCGTCCACTACACGTCCATCAAGGGCGACGGGTACAGGAGCCTCAAGGAAGGTCAGAGGGTCGAGTTCGACATAGTGGAGGGACCCAAGGGCAAGCAGGCTTCCAACGTGGTGCCTCGCTGAGAGCGCCGCAAAGCCGGTAAACCCAGCCCGGGGGACATTTCTCCCGGGTTTTTCTTTTTGTGTACTTTCGCATTTTTCGACGTCGGATTTCCGAATCGTCGTGCCCGTGCCCCTGCCCGTGCCCGCATTCTTTTGTTTCTTTTCGGACACGCACACGGGCACGGGCACGCACACGGGCAGGGGACGCACACGGGCACGGGCAGGAGCACGGGTAGGGGCACGCACACGGGCACGAAAGAAAAAACATTTACAGAAAAATTCCGGTCATGTCCCCGGAATTCCCTCGCCGCCGCAGGCAAACTACTGCGTCCCCGGAATTAAGCTCGCCGGCGGCGTCAGTGGAAGAATTTTCTGACGCCGGTGAAGATCATCGCGATGCCGTGCTCCTCGGCGGCGGCGATCACCTCGTCGTCGCGCACCGAGCCGCCCGGCGCCACAACGTGCTTGACACCGGTCGCGGCGGCGTTGTCAAGCCCGTCGCGGAACGGGAAAAACGCGTCCGACACCAGCAATACCCTGTCGCTCTCGAGCTGAGCGCGGACGTACGCGTCTTCCCTCTCAAGGTACTTCTCCAGCGCGCCGCCCGGCTCCGCCTCAAGCCTGCGCACCTGCGCCTCGCGTCCGCCCCCGCCCGTTTCCTCAGCGCAGAATTCCCTCCGCAGGTTCTCAACGGCTCGCGACCCCGCGAGCGCGACCGAGTCCCTGCGGTTCGGCTGTCCGCATCCCATGCCTAAAACCTGGTAGTATCCGTCCGCGTACTCGCGCGCGATCGTGATTGCGTTTGACTTCACGTGCTTGACGTGGCGGAGGGCGAAGTCAACGAGTCCGGCGCGCGCCGGCGGAACGCCCCTCTTCGTGACGATCCCCACACGGAGCGTTTTCCCGCTGTTGGGGCACTGCATCGGACGCGCGGGGCGGAAAAGCTCCGCGGCGGCGTCCGCGAGGTAGTACAGATCGTCCCGCTCCTGTTCGAGCAGCCCGCCGGTGATCGCCCTCAGAACGGTGGGTTTTGAGGGCGGCGCCCCCCCGCTCCGCGCGCCCGCGGACGGAACGCCGCCGTACGCGAGAACGCGCAGCGCCGACTTTTTGCCCGCGAGAAAAGCGATGACGTCGTCCGGCGCCGACGGCGCGAGGAGCACCTCGACGAACCTGTCGGCGAGGAGCCTCGCCGTGGGCACGTCGAGCGGGACGGTGACGGCGATGACGCTTCCGAAGGCGCTGACCGGGTCGCCCTGCCACGCGCGCTCGAACGCTGCCTCGAGCGCGGCGCCGGTGGCGAGTCCGCACGGATTCGCGTGTTTGATGATGGACACCGCGGCGGCGCCGGGGAATTCGAGCGCGGTGGCAAGCGCCGCCTCCGCGTCAAGGTAGTTGTTGTATCCGAGCGCGCCGCCCATGAGCTGTTCCGCGCCGGGAGCGCCGGGTTCATCCCCCGCCGTGGCTTTGTAGAGCCAGCCCTTCTGGTGCCAGTTCTCGGCGTAGCGCCCGAGCTGCGCGCCGGCGGTGTACTTCAGGCGCTTTTCGCGGCGTCCGAGGAACCGGTCCGCGAAGAACGCGCCGATGGCGGCGTCGTAATCGGCGGTCCGCTCGAAAGCCTCCGCGGCGAGTTTCCTCCGTGTCTCGGGCGAGACGCAACCGCCGGTCTTACGCATCTCTTCCATGATCCCCGCGTAGCGCTCGGGGTTCACGACGACCGCGACGCCCTCGTGGTTCTTTGCCGCTGCTCTCACCATGCAGGGACCGCCGATGTCAATGTTCTCGACCGCCTGCTCGACGGTGACGTCCGCGCCGGCGGTCGCCTTTTCGAACGGGTACAGGTTGCACACGACGAGGTCAACGCGCGGTATGCCCAGCTCACGCGCCTGCGCGGCGTGCCGCGGATCGTCCCTGCGGTAGAGCAGCGCGCTCTCGTACCGGAACGAGATCGTCTTCATCCTGCCGTCGAAGTAGTCGTCCTTATCGTTGCCGGTGATCTCGCGGATGGGAACGACCTCGACGCCGTGCCTTCCGAGGAGTTCCGCCGTGCCGCCCGTCGAGACGATCTCGACGCCGTTTTCGCTCAGGAACCGCGCGAACTCAGCTATACCGGCCTTGTCGCTGACGCTTATGACCGCTCTCGTGATTTTAAGCACGTGTCACTCCTCCGGAACGTCCGCGCGGCAGCCGGGGTCCGACCCGGGCGTGCGGACTTTTTTCAACGCGGGGCGCGCCTCGGTCCGCAGGTTCAGAAAGGCTTCGGCGCGGACACCCTGACCGGGCGCACCTTTTCGAGAACGACGTCCCTCGTGTCCACGCTCTTGAGCTTCCTGAAGAGAAAATCGAACTTGTCCTCGAGTTCGCGGCAGACGGCGTCAATCGTGACCCCGGGCATGTCCCAGAGCTGCTTTTTGTAAGGTCCCCATCCCTTTTTTCTGAGCTTGTAAAGGAACTGCTCGTCGCTCCACCCGGGGTTTCTCTCGTCGGCGAAGTGCTCCATGATGTAAGCGTTCATCGCGCGTTTCACTTCGTCGGGGAACCTGGGCGACTCGAACACGATGTTCTGGAAGCCGGTGGCGAGGTGGATTTCGTTGCACCTGTGCGCGGGGAATTTGTCGAAAAGCTCGTCGGGGAGAGTGGAGGCGCCGTGCTGGACGGCGCCGCCCAGTCCGTAGCGTTCCACGGCGAGCCTCGATAGCCTTTCGAGCGTGTCGAAATCGAGTTTGACGTCCGCTATCGAGCCGTCGGGCAGGGGCACGCCGCCGTGCGTGGTGCCGGTCTGGACGCTCACCTTGCTGATGCCCGTCATGCCGCCCGGCAGGCTCGCGTTAAGCCCCTCCATGTACGCGATGAGTTCCTCCTCGGTGCTGTTCTTGTGACCGACCTCGCCGATCTCGCCGCCGACCGAGACGGTCACGCCCTCCGGCTCGATGCCGCGGATGAAGCGCGTCAGCTCGGCGGTGACCTCGTAGTTGTCCTTTTGCTGTTCGTCAATGGTCGGGCGGTCGAGGTCAACGAGCGTTGACGAGTCTATATCAATGTTGAAAAACCCAGCGGCGATGGAGTCGCTGATGAGCTTCTTGACGGATTCTTTTTCAGCCGCGGCGTCTTTTCTGAAGTTTTTCGCCTTCAACTGGTAGTGGTCGCCCTGTATGAAGACCGGACCGCGGTGGCGCTCCCTGATTGCGGCGGCGATGATGTTCGGCGCGTACTCCCCGGGCTGCTGGAACGTGTAGCCCATCTCGCTTTTGGCGATCTCGAAGATGAAAGCAAGTGAGTTGTTCCTGCGCGCCGCCCTGAACAGCGCCCTCGCCACGTCGTAGGTCAGAAACCGTATGTTGACGGCGGGGACAGAGAAGTCCCCTTTAACCTCCCCGCGTCCACGCGCGAGATACAGGTCGTTTATGGACGCGGGATAAATCCCCAGCGCCTGCGCCGACTCCCTGATTATCCAGCGTGCCGCCGATTTCGTTTTCTCGTCATCGTGAAGTGTCGCGGTCCTGATGAGGTCGTCTATCACTCCCCCGACGAGCCTCTCCTCGCCCGTCACGATGGTCTCGCCGTCCTCTATCTCCACGGCGCCCGATACGGCTTTCAGCATCTTTTCGGTGTTTTCGTACATTGCCTTCCCCCTTTTCCCCGTTTTAGCGGTTTTCAGCCGGAACGTTCCCCTGAGGAAACCGCTCCGGGCTGTTCTATTGTACCGGATTCGCGAACGAGCGCAACACGCCGAATCGGCGCCGGGCGAACCGCCGCCGTGTTGTAAGTTCCGAACGAAAGATACTTCGAACCGCGCCCGGATGAAGCCCGTTGTGGAAAACGGGAAAAAAAATCATATAATTTCCGGGTACAACATTTTGCGGAGCGGAGGGACGAACGGCGGAATGATTGAAAACGGGGAAAACCGGCTGATCTACATGGACCACGCCGGGACCACCCCCATGCACCCCGAAGTCCTCTCGGCGATGAAACCCTATTTCATCGAGAGATTCGGGAACCCGTCGAGCATCCACTACGTCGGGCGCGAAGCCAGGGGCGCGCTCGAGGACGCGCGCGGCAGGGTGGCGGCGCTCATCGGCGCAAGACACGATGAAATCGTCTTCACCGCAGGCGGCACGGAGGCGGACAACGCGGCGATACGAGGCGTCGCTCTCGCTTGCGAGAACAGGGGAAAGCACGTCATAACCTCCGCCGTCGAGCATCACGCCGTCCTGGACGTCTGCGAGTTCCTCGCGCGCAGGGGCTGGAAGATCACCGTCCTCCCGGTTGACGGAGACGGACTCGTTGACCCCGGCGACGTGGAAAAAGCCGTGACGAAAGAGACGACGCTCGTCACGATAATGCACGCGAACAACGAGATCGGCACCGTTCAGCCGATTGAGGAAATCGGGCGCATCGCGCGCGAGCGCGGCGTGTTCTTCCACACGGACGCCGTCCAGACCGCGGGCGTCCTCACCTTAAACGTCGCCGAGATGAACATTGACCTCCTCTCCATCTCGGCTCACAAAATTTACGGCCCCAAGGGCGTGGGGGCGCTCTACGTGCGCTCGGGCGTGAAGTTCTCCCCCCTCCTCTTCGGCGGCGGGCAGGAACGGAAACGACGCTCGGGCACCGAGAACGTCCCAGGCATCGTGGGTTTCGGAAAGACCGCCGAACTCGCGGCGAAGGAACGCCAGCAGCGCGTGAACCACCTGCTCCCCCTCCGCGAGCGACTGAAAAACGGCATCTTCGAGAGAATTGACGACGTCACACTGAACGGGCACCCCGAAAAGCGCCTCCCCAACAACGTCAACGTCTGCATAAAATACGTCGAGGGCGAGTCCATGCTCCTCATGCTCGACATGCTCGGCGTGGCGGCGTCCTCCGGCTCCGCCTGCACCAGCGGCTCGCTCGACCCCTCCCACGTCCTACTCGCCATCGGCGTCCCCGCGGAGGTCGCTCACGGCTCCCTCAGGTTCACACTCGGCAGGATGAACACGTTGGAACACGTGGAATTCGTCCTCGAGGAGCTTCCGAAGATAGTGGACAGGCTCAGGAAAATGTCTCCCGTCGCTCCACGCAGATAGCACGGCGCGACACAGCGAACCCGGCAGGAGAAACGCCCGAACTCCCGGGCGCTTTTCCCGGACCGGGCGAAAGGATACGACAGGGCGGACACCGTAAGAAACCATGAAACTGGACTTCACCGAAGAACAGATTCGGCGCTACAGCCGGCACATCGTCCTCCCCCAGGTCGGCGGCAGGGGGCAGAAAAAGCTCCTCTCCGCAAGCGTGCTCGTCGTCGGCGCCGGCGGGCTGGGCTGCCCGGCGATCTACTACCTCGCCGCCGCCGGCGTCGGAACCATCGGCGTCGCCGACAGCGACACGGTCGAGATCAGCAACCTCCAGAGGCAGATACTCCACTCCACCCGCGACCTCGACCGCCCGAAGGCGCTCTCGGCGAAAGAGACCGCCGAAAACCTCAACCCCGACGTCAGGGTCGTCACCCACGAGACACGCCTCACCTCGCACAACATCATGGACGTGCTCGAGAACTACGGGATCGTCGTGGACGGGTGCGACAACTTCCCCACGCGTTACCTCGTGAACGACGCGTGCGTGATGAAGGGCAAGCCGCTCGTGCACGGGAGCGTCTTTCAGTTCGAGGGGCAGGCGACCGTTTTCCTGCCCGGCAAAGGACCGTGCTACCGCTGCATCTATCCCGACCCGCCGCCGCCCGGAATGGCGCCGTCCTGCCAGGAGGCGGGCGTGGTGGGCGTCCTGCCGGGCATCATCGGTCTGATACAGGCGCTCGAGACCGTGAAGCTCATACTCGGCGCAGGGAACACGCTCGCCGGGCGGCTGCTGTTGTTCGACGGGCTGCGCCTGCGGTTCAGGGAGATGAAGGTCGCGCGCGACCCGAAGTGCCCCGTGTGCGGCGACAACCCCACGGTGACGGAACTGATTGATTATGACGATTTCTGCAACGTGCATTTTTGATTCCGGCGCACGTTCTTTCGGCGCGGTGCGCCTGCCTGGCCGGCAGACGGGTGCATCGCACAGGCAGGCGGCAGACAGGCATCTCCGTATGCCGCCGCGCTTTTTCAATCTTTCGACGTGCGCCGGAATCATTTTTAGCGACGGGGCTTTTTCGGCGGTTTTGTCGAACCCGACGTTCACGCGCCGGATTATAAGATAAAAAAAGGCAGCGCCCCGCCTTCGTGAAACCCGTGCGGGAAAACTACAGGGAGAGTGATGACGGAAAATGCTCGGAGACGCGATCAGAGCCTACCTGGGAATGAAGACCCACATCGTGGGCGTCAAGCTCATCGAGGACGAACGCGAGGCGCTGCACAGACCCGGCGAGCCGATGCGCTACTGCCAGATGGTGCGCGAGGCGGCGATGGGAAAGGAATTCACCGCCCTCGCCGAGGACATGGCGTGCCCAAACTCCGAGCTGACGCTCGGTCTGCGCCAGCCAAAGTACGTTGACGTCGAACCGCGCATCAAAAAACAGGTGCGCCACGTGCACGTCTTCCCCGGTCTCAACCGCGACTTCGACGTCGCTCTCTTCGTCGTCAACCCCAGCCAGGTGATGACCATCGCCATCCTCCTCGGCGGCATGACCGCCGAGTTCGCAGGCGAGCTTGCCGTCTGCGGCGAGACCACCGCGCAGGTCTTCAACGAGCAGAAACCCAACGTTTCCTTCCTGTGCCACGGCGCGCGCATGTTCGGCGGCTTCCGCGACAACGAGCTGACCGTCGGCGTCCCAGCCGCGAAAGTCCGGGACATGGAGGAACTCGTCGAGATGATGATAAAAACCGGCGGCTCGCTCTGCGGATGCCTCGTCACGGACGTCCCAAGGGAGATCATACGCAACTTCAAGGAGATAAACTTCGAGAAGGGGGCGGACTACTTCTTCGGCGAGATCGCGGGCAGGCAGGTGAGGATATACCTCAACAAGGACGCCTCGGGCAGGTTCAAGCTCATGACCGTTTACGTCCCGATGAAAGCTGCCCCGGACGACGTCAGGGTCAGTCCCCCGTTTCTCATGAAGCAGAGGGGCAGTTGGCTGGACGTTTACGCCCTCATAGACCCCGACAAGGTGGGGATCAACCTCTACATGCAGGGCGAAAAAATCGCGCGGACACTGGAATCGCTGATACGCACCTGCATCGAGGAGCGGCGCCCGGACGCGAACGCGGGGTGAAGAATGAAAATGGAAAACCCTTACAAGGGGATGATCACGATCAACGCGCTGATGCGCGGCGGCGTCGTGCCGCCCGACGTGCGCGAACGGCTCGCCTCGGACTGGATGGAGGTCGGCTATATCACGTGCTACGACTGCCTCGAGGGACGCTCCTCCCTCGTTGACAAGCCGCGCATTAGAAAGTTCCTCGAGGAAACCGCCGCGTTCTTCGGCGGCGACGCCGCCGAGCACGCGTTCGGATGCCGCGGCGCTCAATACGCCGTGATGCACACCATCGCGGGGCTGCCGGAGAAAAACAGGGACTACTGCGACACCATCATCATTGACCCGAACAGCCACTACACCACCAACATCGCCGCTGAGATGAACGGCCTCAAAGTCGTCGAGCCGCCCCACTCCGGCTACCCTGAGTACAGCTACCACCCCGAGGCGTTCGAGGAAAAGATTAAAGAGGTCAAAAACAGGGAGGGACGCCTGCCCGCGCTCGTGGTCCTCACCCACGTTGACCCATACTACGGAAACCTCGCCCCGGCAGCCGAAGTCGGCGACGTCTGCGAAAAGTACGAAATCCCCTTCATGGTGAACGCCGCCTACACCGGCGGCGTCATGCCCGTCAACATGAAGCAGCTCAAGTGCGATTTCCTCACCCTCTCCGCCCACAAGTCAATGGCATCGCTCGGTCCGCTCGGCTTCGTCGTGACCAATTTCAAGTGGGCGAAGGACATCTTCGCCGTCTCGCAGGCGACCGCCTCGTGGTCGGGACGCGCCTTCGGAAAAAAAATCCCCAACGTCTTCGGGTGCGCCATCGGCGGCGTCCCCCTCATCAGTTCCATGCTCTCCTTCCCCGGCGTGAGAGAGCGGGTCGGAAACTGGGACGAGGAACTGAAGAAAACAAACGACTTCGCCGCCGCCATGGAGGAAATCCCCACCGTGATGCTCCTCGGGCAGAACCCCCACCGCCATCACCTCCTTCACTTCGAGACCCCACGCTTCTGGGAAATCTCGAAGACGCGCCGCAAAAAGGGCTTCTTTCTCGCCGAGGAGATGGTCAAACGCGGAATCGTCGGTCTGCACCGCGGCATGACCAAGCACATCAAAATGTCCGTCTACGGGCTGACCGACGATGAAATAAGGAAAGTGAGGGACGCGTTTCATGAAATCGCAGGCGTCGGGAACGAAAATTGAGCTTTTCTACAACCCCATGTGCGGGTTGTGCCCGCAGGCAAAGGAAATCGCAAGGGCGGTCGCCGAGGAACGCGGCGTTCCGCTCGAGGAAATAAACGTCTTCACGCCGGACGGCAGACGCCGCGCCGACGGCTGCGGCGTGAAGGGAGTGCCCACCTTCGTCGTCAACGGCGCCGCGCGCTTCACGGGCGTGCCGCGGCGCGAGGAACTCCTGAAAATGCTCGAAACATGACACCCCCCGCGGAACCCTCATGGTCCCGCGCCGTCCGAATCCCCGAATCCACACCTTCTCCCCGATGCCATGCCGCCCTCTCGTTCTGTTTTTCCCCAAGCCCGAATCCCGCAGCCCGTTTAGCAGTTGTAGTTCCGTTTTTTCTGCCGTAGCCCGAAGCCCGTAGCCTGAAGCCCGTAGCCCGTAGCCTGTAGTGGTATTGACATGATACATTAACATACGATATAATGTCCGGGTATAGGAGGTGGTTTTCCATGAAACTCCATGCCCGGGCGGCGCTGACCATACGACAGCGCCAAGAATTGAAGCGGCTGCACG
>JBFMFE010000008.1:0-5949 GCA_040752295.1 bacterium | reverse complement strand
GCCTCCCTGGACTGCGGCGAGCCATCGCCGCCTTCATCTCCGATAGTCAAGGCGGTGTTCACACACCGCACTCCAAGGCGCTTCGCGCAGAATACGTTAGAGTATTTACGAAATAGTGCACTTAGTTGCAGACTTTCAGCCTTTTTGCTTGCCCCCGCCCGCAGCAATCACCATTTTGACAAGGCGCGCGGCGGCGCTTGCGGATGACTCGCCGACAGTCCAAAAAGTGGAACGGCGAAGCTATCCGGGGCGGGATACCGGGCGCGCCGCCGCCGGAAGGAACATTTCCCGCCCGTCCCGTGTTATGAACCTGTAACGGGGGTGAAGTCATGAAAATTGATTACTCCGGCGACGAAGTCAGGATATACGATTTCGACCCCGTCGAATGTTACAGGATCGCGCGGAGACTCGAACGCGAAAGCGTTGACCTCTACACGGCTCTGAAGGAAAAGGCGTCCGACGCGGACGTTAAGGAGACGCTCGGCTTCCTGCTCGCCGAGGAGAAAAACCACCTTGAAACCTTTGAAAGCGAGATCGCGAAACGCTCGACCGGCAACGACGACGTCGAAACCGTCGCCGACGCGGCGGACTCGAAAGTCGTCTCGCCCCTCGCGAACGCGGGAAACCTCGGCGAAATCCTCTGCGACCGGCGGGAAGCCCTCAAACCCGGCGTGAGCCTCGAAAAACGCTCCATCGCCTTCTACATGTCCCTCCTCGGAAACACCGCGGGCGACGACGTGCGCCGCGCGCTCAAACGGATCATCGCCGAGGAGAAAAACCACCTTAAAAAGTTCCGCGCCCTTCTCATCTGAAAAAAACTTCCCGCGCAACGATCAGCTTCTGTATCTCGGTCGTTCCCGCGCCGATCTCGAGCAGCTTCGCGTCCCTCATGAACCGCTCCACGGGATACTCCTTCATGTATCCGTATCCCCCGTGAATCTGTATCGCCTCGAGCGCGACGCGCGTCGCCGCCTCCGACGCGTACCACTTCGCCAGCGCCGACTCCCTCGTTATACGCTTCCCCTCGTTCACAAGGCATATGACGCGGAACGCGTACGTGCGCGCAAGCTCGATCTCGAGCATCATCCGTGCGATCTTCTCCTGTATGAGCTGAAACTTGCATATCTCGCGGCGGAACTGCTTTCTTTCCTTCGCGTACCTGATGGATTCTTCCAGGCACCGCTGGGCGATCCCCACGCTCAGAAACGCCGCCATCAGGCGCTCGACGTCCAGCGAGTTCATCATCCCGAGGAATCCCATCCCCTCCGGTCCGAGCATACGGCTTTTGTGGACCCTCACCCCGTCGAAAAAGACCTCGCCCGTCGGCGAACATCTCATGCCCATCTTCTCGAACTTCGGTCCGGTCGTCAGCCCCTCCATTCCGCGCTCGACGATGAACGCGGTGCCACCCTGGATGTCGCCCGGCTCCCCGCTCGTCCGCGCGATCACTATGAAATAGTCCGCCACGGGCGCGTTCGTGATGAACGTCTTGCGTCCGACGATGACGTAGTGGTCCCCGTCCTTCGCGGCTCTCGTCTGTATCCCGAGCGCGTCCGAACCCGCGTCCGGCTCCGTGAGGCACCACGACCCGATCTTCTCGCCGCGTATGATCGGCGGGAGGTACGTCTCCCTCTGCTCCTCGGTCCCCAGCTTGTACACGTTGTTCCCGAAGAGGAGCGACGAGGTCCCCAGGCTCATGCAGAAGCCCGGACACACCTTCGCCATTTCCTCGGACGAGAGAGCGCGCGTCACAAGGTCCGCGTCCGCCCCTCCGTACTTTTCCGGAAACGTCGCGCCCACGAAGCCGAGTTCCGCCGCCTTCCGGAACGCCGCCATCGGAAACTCGCCCGTGCGGTCTATCTCCGCCGCGATCGGCTCAAGTTCCCCCGCGCAGAATTTCCGCACGGCGTCCCGCACCATCAACTGTTCCTCGGTAAAGCTGAAATCCATTCCGAATCACCTCTCCCTCGTCTCTTTCAGCGCGTGAGCCTTCCCATAAAAAAACACCCTTGTCAGGCGTTTCATTGTACAACGCCGGCGCCGCCCCGGCAACGACGCCCGCGCCCGAACGCACCCACCCTCCCTCCCCGCGACCTCAAGCACCCGACCCCGCGCGCCTCACCGATATGACGTCCTCCAGCTTCCTCATTCGCGCCACGGCGTTCTGTATCTGTTTCCTGTTCTGAACCTCGACCTTCATGAGAAACAGCGCGGTCGCGTTCTTCAGCGTCCTGTGCCTGATCTCGTCGAGGTTGATTCCCTCGCCGGCGAGTATGGCGGTCAGATCGTTGATCAGCCCCACGCGCTCCAGCGAGCGCACTTCAAGGGCGGCGGCGTACGTTCTCTCGTCCGGCGAGTCCCAGACGACGGCGACGATACGTTCCCCGCTCTTTACGTACTCCTCGATGTTCGCGCAGTCCCTGCGGTGGATGGAAATCCCCTTCCCGCGCGAGACGAAGCCCACGATCCTGTCGCCCGGCACGGGCAGGCAGCATCGCGCCGCGTTCACGAGCACCCCCTCCGTGCCGTCCACCACAACGCCCGGACGGGGCGCCCGCCGCGCAACGGCGCCGGGACTCACCGGCGCCCTCTTCTCCTCCGCGCTCACCTCCTGCTTGTAGAGTTTCTTGAGAAAGTTCACCACCGTCTCCGCGGAGGCGTCCCCGCATCCCACCGCCGCGAACATGTCCTCCTCCTCCCTGAAATTCATCATCTCCGCCGCGCTTCTGAATCCTATCCGGTCGAGTATGTCCCTGCGGCGCAGACCGTGACGCAAAAGCTCCCGGCTCACCATCGCCTTCCCCTGCGCCGCGTTCTCCTCCCTGTCCTCCTCCTTGAACCACCTTCTGATCTTGCTTTTCGCGACCGAACTTTTCGCGAACGTGAGCCAGTCGCGGCTCGGACGCTCGGCTTTCCCGGTCACGATCTCCACCACGTCGCCGTTGCGCAGCGGGTGATTGAGCGGCACCATCTGTCCGTTCACGCGCGCACCCTTACACCTGTGCCCCACGTCGGTGTGTATCCTGTACGCGAAGTCAACCGGTGTCGAGCCTGCTGGAAGCACCACTATCCGCCCCTTCGGCGTGAACGTGAAGACCCTGTCCTCCTGGTAATCGAGTATCACCGACTCGATGAACTCGACCGGCGAGAACTGCTCGTCCCCGCGCACCGCGACCCGCTGTATCAGCGTGTCCTGCGCCCCCACCGCGGCGCGGGGTCCCCCCGTCTCCTTGTACCTCCAGTGGGCGGCAACGCCGTACTCGGACACGACGTGCATCTCCCAGGTTCTGATCTGCGCCTCGACGTGCTCGCCGTTAGGACTTTCCACCACCGTGTGCAGGGAGCGGTACCCGTTGGGTTTCGGGTTCGATATGTAATCGTCGAAGGTCCCCGGCACGGGCTTCCAGATGGAGTGCAGCACGCTCAGCACACGGTAGCACTCCTCCTCGTTCTCCACGATTATCCGCACCGCGGCAAGGTCGTACAACTCCGAAAAGTCCTTCCCCTGCCGCAGCATCTTCTGGTATATGCTGTACAGGTGCTTGGTCCGCCCGGACACGTGAACCGGGAAGCCGACTTCCCTGAATATCTTCTTCAACTCGCCGATGACCGTTTCGACCGCCGCCTCCATGTCTTTCTTCCTCTCGCTGGCGATCCTCGAGAGCCTCGCGTACTCGTTCGGTCTGAGCTGCTCGAACGCGAGGTCCTCCAGTTCCGATTTTATCCAGGACACGCCGAGCCGGTGCGCGAGCGGCGAATACAACTGGAGCGTCTCCTTCGCAAGCCACTGCCGCCTCTCGACGTTCAGCCGGTCTCCGAGATTGCGCATCACGTCCAGACGCCCGGCTAACTTTATCAGCACCACGCGCACGTCCCGCGCGAGCGCGACGAACATCTGGCGGTAGTACCGCGCCTGCTCCTCGTCGTCGCCGGTGTACTCCACGACGTTCACCGAGGACAGAAGCCGCACCATCTCCGCGACGGCGTCGCCGGCGACCGCCGCGACCTCCTTCCCGTGCTCCTCGTAACTCACCTCGTGGAGCAGCCCCCCCACGACCGTCGCGTGGTCCACCCACAGGTCCGCCAGAATGTGCCCCACTTCCAGGCAGTGCGCCAGGGTGTCCGCGCCGTGCGCCGCCCTGCGACCGGCGTACCACCGCTTCGCGAGTCCGTACGCCCTGTCGAGCAGACCAGCGTCCGCGGCGGCGCCGCTCCGCCGGACTTTCTCGACAAGCGCTTTTAAATCCCTGTTTTCCTCCGTCACGTTTCTCTCCACGCTGTCTTTCACCTGATGCGGCGCGCCCGATCTCCTGCCGGTCAAGGTTGTTAATACCCTGCGAACGGCTCCTGCCAAATCATTTTACGTCCGGCGCCCCGGACTTTCCACCGCATGACGCGCGAAGTCCGCTTTCAAGAAAGGTTCGTAACGTCCCAAAGTCCGTGGGAAAGCTGATGCTCTCTTGTTGCCTTTGCCGAGGGTCTGAAATACGAATCTAAAATCTAAAATTCTGAATGTTGAATGTAGAACGAAAATACAAACCGAAGCAAAAAGAACAGCTTCCCGCATCCTTCACCGGTTTGAATGATTTCTTGAACCGAATGACCCCTTTGAATAATCCTCCGGTCTTTTAGTGGGACAGGCTTCCAGCCCGTCATTTTCGCTGCGATGAACACCCGCCACAGCCCGATGCATGGACAATTATACCGGATTGTACGTTAATATGATACGCATGGATGATCGCCCGAACGGGCGCGCCGGGCGGAGAAAACCGCCCGCCGCAGGGGGAGGCGCGACGATGAACTGCTCGCCGATTGAACGGCTTCTCGCCGACGTCGCCGGCGCCGGGCACGAGACGTACCTCGCCGAGATGCGCGGACGCTACGCCTTTCTCCTCAAGCGCATCGGGGAGACCGTCGGCAGAGGGACGGTCCTCGACGTCGGCGCATCGCCGGGACTGTTCACCGAACTGCTCCGCCGCTCCGGCTTCGACGCCGTCGGGATAGACCTCCACCCCGACAAACGTTTCCCGCGCGCGGCAGGCGGCGAGCACGCCAACCTCTTCGCCGCCTTCGGCATCCCCGTGGTCAAATCCGACGTCGCAACCGAACCGTTCCCGTTCCGCGACGCCGCGTTCGACGCCGTCATGATGAACGAAACCATCGAGCACCTCGTCGGCTCACCGCTCCGGTGCCTCGAAGAAATCAGGCGCGTCCTTCGCCCCGCAGGACGCCTCTTCCTGACCACCCCCAACGTGGCGTCGCTCTCCAACAGACTCAAATTCCTGTGCGGCAGAAACATATACACCCCCGTCGAGGTGCTCGTGAACGTTCAACCCTACAAGCTCCACAACCGCGAATACACGATGGGGGAAATCCTCGACCTGCTCCGCCGCGCGGGACTCCGGGTGATCGAGAAAGGGCATTACAACTTCGGAGGCGCGCCGGCGGGGGCGGCAGAGACGGCGGCAAAAAAGGCATACTACGCCCTCACCGCTCTCTTCCCCGCCGGAAGGTCCAACATCTACGTCTGCGCCGCCCCCGAAAGCACGCAGCGAGGCAGGTCCTGATGAAATCGGGTCGTCGGAAAACGCGGGAAAGTCCCAATCCAGACCCGATCAGGACACCTGATGACGAGAATCGGCGCAAAATGGGATCAAGGTAATTGACGCGCCGCCTGTGAACTCACGGCGAAAGCCGTAAACCCGGCAGATCATCGCACAAAACAAAGTTGTGAACGAAGAGCATCAATAAACCCGGTGTGCAATTATACCTGCTTTTATACAGTGAACTTTCGCACATTCTTCGTCACGATGGATTGCGAAGTCATCCGCCTGCCTGCCGGCAGGCAGGCCTTGGACTGCGGCGAGTCATCGCCGCCTTCACTCCCGCGCGGAGCGCGGGAAACAAGGCGGTGTTTGCACTCCAGCCCGCTCACCTTCTCGCGGGCGC
>JBFMFE010000007.1:0-2473 GCA_040752295.1 bacterium | reverse complement strand
CTCTCGGACATCCAAATCACCATACTCGAATTGCTCGACATCCCGACATCCGAGTACGGTCATTAAGCTGCTTGACTTCCACCGTTAAATTCGTTTAAAATGCCATTCAAGATGTGCGGAAAGTAAGTCTCATTAAATTAAACTTTCGCATTTTTTGGTTCCCGCTCCACGCCTGTCTGCCGTGCTCGGCACAGGCAGGCGCAGACAGGGCAGGCAGGCGGCTGACGCTGCAATCCATCGTGACGAAGAATGTACGAAAGTTCACATTAAAAAGTCTATGTGAAACGCCGCGTATTTACATCTTTTTTTTACCGCCGGCGTCCGCAAGCTCCGAGAGGGTCTCCGTGAAACCCTTTATGGAGGACGTGTCGCCGTCGAAGGTTATCAGCTTCCTGAAGAACAGCGCGCGGGGCGCCTCGCCGTCGAGGAGTTCCTTCAGTCCGCGTTCGGTTATACGAATCGTGAGCGGCGGTTCGCCGGCGCCCGGCGGATGGACGCTCAGCCTTCCGCGCGAGATTTCGAGGGTCAGGGGCGCCGCGCCGGGAAGCTTGAGAGAGAGGCGCGTGGCGATGTTTGCCGCCGTCCGCCGGAATTTAGGGTCGAGGTTGACGAGTCCGGCGAGCGCGTTCAGCGCGCGGACCGACCGTTCGACCCGCGGCGAGCCGGGTGTTCCTCTCATCATGAACCTGACGAACATCAGCCCGGCGGAAGCGGGCGTGGTTTTCTGAAAGAGCAGCCTGAGAAGGAGATCGAGGAACGAGTAGGCGTTTTCGAGGGGGGCGGGGAGTTTTTTCTTTTCATCCGGCGGTGGAAGTGGCGGCGGGGTCGGGCTGTAGAGCCGGTCGGCGAGTCGGCGGCGCACCTTTTCCACCTCGGGGTTGTCGAATTCGGAGATGAGGACCTCCCGTTTCCGCTCGATGGAAAGCTCGGCGGCGGCGCAGACGACCATGCAGTCGCGCGCGATGAAGAGGTTCGAGTACGGCATCCGGCGCGTGCGGACGCACTCGAGGAACTCCGCCTGTTCCACGATGCATCCGATGTGCCCTATGTCCCGGCCGTCGGTATAATAGTCAACGGGCATTTCGCTGATGTCGCCGAGCGGTCCCCCGCCGGCGATGAGCGATATGTCGCGTTTGGCGAGGGCGTGCGCTCCGTTGTCGCCCATCAGACCTATCTCGAGTCCCTCGACCGGCTCGATCTCGTACATGCACAGCCCGAGGTTTCCCTTCGCGCCGTTCTCGTACTCGACGAGCACGAAGGCGTGGTCAACGATGGACGGGTTCGACACGAACCCCTCGCTGCTGATCGAGTACGAGCACCTGATGGGGACGCGCTCGCCTTTGACAACGTGCTGCCCGCCCATAGCGTACACCCGCACCGGGCGGCTTCTTATATACCAGTTGAAGAGGTCGAAGTGATGGCAGTTCTTGTCCATTATCGCCCCGCCGGACAGCTTCCTGTCGAAAAACCACGGCTCGGGAAAGTTGTCGCGGTACTCCTTGCAGTACATCATCATGACGTTTCCGAACTTCCCGTCTTCCACCATCCTGCCCATCGTGCGGTAGAGGTTGGAGTACCTGTACACGAGTCCCACCTGCACGACGCGGTCGGTTCGGAATGCCTTCAGTATGAAGTCGTCGCAGTCGTCCATCGTCGGGGCGATGGGTTTTTCGACGAAGACGTCCTTGCCGGCGTCCAGCGCCGCGGAGGCGACCCCGGTGTGGAGGTGGACGGGCAGCCCCACCACCACGGCGTCCACGTCCGCCTCGCCCAGCAGTTCCCGGTAGTCCCTGAACACCCTCGCGCCCGCGCCGCCGGGCAGTTTCCTCGCCCTCTCGATCATCCTTTCGCTGATGTCGCAGACCGCCGTCACGCGGCAGTCCCTCTGGACGTTGAACCCGCGAAGGTGGACAAGTCCGATCTCTCCAAGCCCGATTATGCCGATCTTCACCATGGCGCGATCTTACCGAATTATTCAAACCGCGTGAATAATTCGTGATAATTTTACCGTTTTCGCGCGCGGCGGGAAAGCTCGTCCTGTTTTTCAGGTGCATTTTTTGAGAACTTTCGTACTTTTTGGTTGCCGTTTCACATAAGGAATCTTTAAAATGCAAATGAATTTTATGTATGTCCGACCCGCCTGACGCCTGCCTGTGCGGGCGGGCATTGCCCGCACGCAGACAGGGCAGACAGGTGCAAATCCGATCATGCGAAAAACAATAAGCGCGAAGCGCCTTGGAGTGCGGTGATTTATCACCGCTTTGCCTTTGCCGGCGATTAATCGCCGGCATTGAAAGCGGCGCTGAAGCGCCGCGTTCCAAAGTTACAATAAGCGCGAAGCGCCCCGGAGTGCGGGCGAGCGTGCGACGAAGAAGGAGCACACGTCTGCGAGCGCCCGCGAGAAGGTGAGCGGGCTGGAGTGCAAACACCGCCTTGTTTCCCGCGCTCCGCGCGGGAGTGAAGGCGGCGATGA
>JBFMFE010000006.1:0-22595 GCA_040752295.1 bacterium | reverse complement strand
CTATGGCGTAAAAGGGTTTTTTCAAACTCCGAAAATGCTTCGCTCAATACAAAAATCCTCAACACCCTGATCTACGCCCTTGCTCATGCCGCTTGATGACTGTAGAATTTCTGCGAAAGTTCACTAAGTGTATCACTTCATAAATTCGCTAACGTATTTTCAGAGGCGAAGCCTCCCTGGACTGCGGCGAGCCATCGCCGCCTTCATCTCCGATAGTCAAGGCGGTGTTCACACACCGCACTCCAAGGCGCTTCGCGCAGAATACGTTAGAGTATTTACGAAATAGTGCACTAAGTCTCTTTTCACACGTGGTATTTGACGCCGCGGCCGGCGATGAAGGCTGGTTCCCCGCCGGTGAAACCGCTCGCGCGCGGCGCGAACGCCGCTGGTTTCACGTGCGAGGACGCGGTAACACGGCAGTCGGATTACTCGCCCCGGACAATCGAACCGTGGCGGAGTTTTTTTTCCATGACTCCGGCGACGGGCGTGCCGATGGTGTTATAAAATTGGTGGTTCCCGCGGCAGGGGGGGATGATCCAGAAGGCGGTTTTTATGGCTGAGAAATGTCTTGTGACGGGAGCGTGCGGGTTCGTCGGGTCGAATCTCGTAAAGACCGCGCTCCTGAAAGGTTTCAAAGTGAGGGCGACCGACCTGCCCTCCGCCGGCAGGGAAAGGCTCGAGGGCGCGGACGCGGAGTTCGTCCCCTCAGACGTCACGAAAAGGGAGTCCCTCGACGGGATCGCAGCCGACGCCGATTACGTTTTCCACCCCGCGGCGGTCTTCAGCTATTCCGCTCCGCGTAGGCTTTTCCATGAGGTGAACGTCAAGGGGACGGAGAATCTGTGCCGGGCGCTCGCCGCCGCCGGGCGCGTGAAGAAATTCGTCCTCTTCAGCAGCGCGGAGGTTTACGGCATCACGCCTCCCGCGCTTCTGCCGACGCGCGAGGACGCCCCGAAAAAACCCCTCAGCCCCTACGCGAAATCCAAGCTTGGGCAGGAAAAAGTGGTCATGAGGTTCAGCGAAACCCGCGGCTTGCCCGCTGTCATACTCCGCCCCGGTCCCGTGTACGGACCCGGAAACCGCTACGGCGTCGCGAAGATGATCCTCGAGCCGGCGCGCCTCCCCTTCATCGCGGTCCCCTCCAACATGAACACGCACGCGCCGTTCGTCAGCGTCATGGACGTCTGCGAAGCCGCGCTCTTCCTGGCGCGGAGGGACGGCGCCTCCGGCGAGGCGTACAACGTCGTGGACGATTCATCGTGCACCGTGTACGCCTTCTTCAAACTTCTCGCGAGGCTCCTGAAGAAACCGTTTTTCACGCTGCCCCCCGTGCCGCCCGCACACATGAAATTCTGGGGCAGGGCGGCGGCGGGATTGTGCCGCATCGCGGCAGCCCTGACGCGCACGGAACCGTTGTTCGAGGAAGACTACATGGTGTACGTGGGAAACGACTTCCGTTTCAGCAACGCGAAACTTAAGTCGGCGGGCTACCGGCTCATCCGCCCGGACGTGAGGGATGGGCTGAGGGAGACGATTGAGTGGTACAGAAGCGAGGGGCTTATACGGTGAACGGACTCCTTTCGCGGTTTTACCCGCGGATTCACACGAAAACCGAATTGTTCACGCTGTTTGAACATCAGGGCGAAAACCGGCGTGTCCGCGGCTGCACGAAACAGTCGCCGGCAGCTAATCCGGGCACGTGAGGGGGCGCTGCGGTGACGCGGCTCAGAGTCCTTTTCAACGTCCTCGAAACGCGGGACGTGAACCGCTTCTTTCCGCTCGTGAAATCGCTCGGAATCGAAAGCGCGTCGGTCTTCGGCAGCCTCCGCTGGAAACGGCTTCCGCGATATTTCACCGCCGTCGCGAGGGAATTCACGGACGTGTGCGTCAACCTTTTGCACGACCCCGCGTACAGGGACGAGCCGGGATGGCGGGAGGCGCTGCAAGCCGATTGCGCGCGAATCGTGCCCGCGCTCGCCGCCCTGGGCATTCACGACTACGCGTGGATGATCGAGGGCAACCTATACGGCTACCCCTGGAACCCCCTCGTCGGGCGATACGTCCACCGCAACAGGCTCGTTGATAGGTTTAACGCCTTTTACGACGCGGCGCACGCGGCAAACCCGCGCGCAAGAGTGATCATCGTCCCGTATCCCCACCCCCTGATGAACCTCGACTGCGGCGTACGGGGATGGAAGGACTGGTGGACCCTGCACGGGGCGAAGGCAAAATTCGACGCCGCCGCGCTGAACGCGCACGTCGGCGTGTGGATTCCCGCAGCCTCGCGCTCTCGGGCGCGCCGGCGCCTCCTCGATTCCGTCCGGTTCATGCAGGACCGCGGCTTCCCGCCCCTGTACGTCGAGGTCGGATACCCCACCGCCGGGCGGAAACCCCTCGTCGGCTGGTACGGACGCGGCACGGAGAGGGACCAGGCGCGGCTCCTCGCCGCCTGCTGCGAGGCGCTCAACGACGCGGGCGTGCCGGCGATGCAGATATGCGAATTAATGGACCCCGACCCCAGCGGGCAGATATACGAATCGTTCTTTGGAAACGAAGGGAAACTGCCCAGGTTCCTCGGCGCGCCGGTCGTCGAAGAGGCGCACTGGGGTCTTCTGAGGAAGGACGGCACGGAGAAGCCGGCGTGCGATTGGGTCAGGCGCGTGACCGGAGCGGAGTCAAAGAGAAGACCCCAATGAAAAACAGGTGGATCAGGTACTTGTTCGCGGCGCTTGTCTGGACGGGGATTCTTGCGTCTCTCGAATGGCTGGGCGTGACCACGGGGCAATGGAAATACGCTCTGGAAATCGAAACGCTCGGCGCGTGGAGTTTTCTGGTATATTACCCGCTTGTGATCATCGCCGGATACGTGATGTGCCCTGTAATCGAGGCGGAGATCACAAGGGAATCTCACTGGTTTCACGACGGTTTCATCACTTTTTCGCTTGGTTCCATCATGGCGATGGCGATGCAGGTCAGCCGGCATCTGAATATATTCGGATACGAGAAGAATTGGAACGTTATATGCTGCTGGGTCCTGCAGACGTCTCAAATTATCCTGCTGCAATGTCTTCTTGGAAGAATCTATCCGGGCAAATTATGGCGGCGGAAAAGCAGGTGAGGCGGTGCGCATGAGGGTCATATTCATTGCTTTCGCGTCTTTTATGATCGCTGCAATCCCCGCCGGCGCCACAGCCGGGCAGGAAAAAGATGTAAAAGTAGAAGGCGGACTGGCGGAAGTCAATCTCGACGGGTTCGCAGCCTGGACGAAAAACCCGGAATTAGACCTTGAGAAGGGAAAGTGGTGGGTGCGGACGTTCTGCTGGACGATAGGCGCCGACTGCCCGGACGACCTTAAACTGAGCAGAGCCGAGTGGGATGAGGACGGCGTCATACTTCTGCGGGCGGAGGACGACGACACGAAGGACATGGGGTGCGACTGCGCCGCGATGACGCAGGGCACGGGCTTCGACGGCTCGGTGCGCGGCGACCCGCTGACCCGCCTCAGAACCGGCGACGTCGAAGCCGCCTACGTTCGGTTTCACAGGTCGAACGCCGGCGCCGCCTCCTGCACCGGCGTCACCGGCGCGGGCAACATCATCAACCTGTGGCTGCGGCATCCAGACGGCGCGATATGGGTGACCGATTTCTACTTCGAGACGGAGGGACTGAACGCCGGGTTCGACGAGAGACCCGGTCCGCATAATCCACTCATCTCGAAGGAGAAAGGAGTTGACTGGTACGCCTACCAGGTTCTGATAAAGAATTTCCCCGAGTACTGGACGAAAACAACGCACCCCGACGGTTCGGAACACTGGACGATAGACCTGAAGGGGCTGCTCGACCGCGGGGCGGCGTTCTCGGAAAGGAAATTGGACGATTATCTGTGGTACTACGTTGACGTTGTGAGCGAGGACGTGTGCTACAAAGGCATGGTCGGCGAAAGCGCGGCATGGCAGACCGTCCACTATTTCGAAATCCTCGTAAAAACGCACGAACGACGCGGCGGTCCATCCGGCGGCGATGCCGCGAAGTGAAATTTCTGCGCTCCGGCGCGAATCTCGCTCCGCATCGGAGAAATAACGAAAAAATAAGCGAAAAACCGCCAGAATTTAATCGTTTTTTAATTGATATTGAAAAATCGGCATTTTATAATCGAAATGGAGTTGTGAAAAAATGCACATGCTTATGGAAATCAGCCGTTTCATCCGAAAGGAGGCTGCGCGTAAATGAGGGGAATCCATGTGAAAGCCGCACTGCTTTTCGTCCTGCTCTCGTTCTTTTGCCTCACGGCTCAGCGCGTCCTGTCTCACGAAAAGATGCTGGTAAAACCCAGGGCGCGTATTTGCTACGTGTGCCACGGCGACAAGGAAAAGGTTTACGCCGAGAGCGGACACGGCAAGTTCGACGTCACCTGCGCCATGTGCCACAACCCCCACGGCGAGGGCAATGAAAAGATGCTCAAAAAACCCGCAAAGGAGCTCTGCCTCCTGTGCCATTCCGACCTGAAGGCGCATTACATGAGCACGGGGCACGGGAAGGTCGAACTCACCTGCACGATGTGCCACAACCCGCACGGCACGCCAGCCGCAGAGGAGCAGAAGCCGAAATCGAAATAGGACCGACCGCTCACGCGGGCGCCACCCTGCGCCGTTTACACCGCGCTCCGGCGCGGACGCAGCCTGCCGCGGAACCCTCTCGCATTCCCCGTCCGCGCCGGCGCGCTCAATTGCCCCGCGCAGCGGCTCCTCGAACGGGCGGCGCGGCGTCGAACGGGGACCCCGCCCCGCCTTGCATGAACCTTACCCGGTTCGCCGGAGGCAGGTCATGAATGAAAAAAACGGAAGAAAGAAGGTCACGCGGCGCGGCTTCGTGGATTACCTCCTCGAAGGCGCCGTCGTCTTTGCCGCCGCGGGGTTTGCGTACCCCGTGGTGAGGTTCGTGATTCCGCCGAAGGAAACGGGCGGCGGAGCGCACGAGGTGAACGTTGGCACGGAGGATGAGATAAAACCGGGAAAAGCCAAGAAATTCGAGATAAACGGTCAGCCGGCGATAATAATCAACACCAAAACCGGATTTTCGGCGCTGAGCGCCGTATGCACCCATCTTGGATGTATCGTTGACTGGGACGAGGACAAACAGCTCATCGTGTGCCCCTGCCACAACGCGGTCTTCGATTACAACGGCAACATCGTGTCGGGTCCCCCGCCGCTGCCACTCGAAAAATTAGAGGTCACCGTTCGCGGCGACAAGGTGATGGTGCGCAGGAAGGGGTGAAACCGTGCCCGGCGACAAACAGGTGAAAGAGCCGCACGCGCCGAAAGGCAGCGAAAAATCCACGCTCCGTGAGTGGATCAGGCTCGTGAGCCTCGACGCCGCAGGCGCTTTCCTGTACGGCGAAATAGACCGCCGTCTCGAATTCAAGGACGCCATAAACAAGGCGCTCAAGCACCCCGTGCCCAAACACGTGAACTGGACGTACTGTTTCGGCGGGATGACCTTCCTTCTGTTCCTGATACAGGCGCTCACGGGCGTGCTTCTGACGCTATATTACCAGCCCTCCACGACCGACGCGTACGAGAGCGTCAAATACATAATGAACGACGTGAAATTCGGATGGCTGATACGCAGCGTGCACAGGTGGGGCGCCGAACTGATGGTGCTCATGCTGTTTCTCCACATGATGAGGGTCTATTTCAACGGCGCCTACAAACACCCGAGGGAGCTTAACTGGATTGCGGGTGTGTGCCTTTTCGCCCTTACGATGGGATTCGGCTTCACGGGATACCTGCTTCCGTGGGACCAGAAGGCGTACTGGGGCACCACCGTCGGGTCTAACATGCCATCGGAGGCGCCCGTCGTGGGAGAGTTCATAAAACTGTTCCTGAGGGGCGGGCTGGAGGTCTCGGGCAAGACGCTGTCCCGGTTCTACAGCATGCACGTCGTCATCCTGCCGATGCTGCTGACGTTTTTCCTCATGGCGCACTTCGGGATGATACGCAGGCAGGGCATATCGAAGCCGATGTGACGGGCGGCGCACGCCCGGGCAGGGAAAATGCAGGGGCAGTCCCGGCGCCCGCCCGGAACGAACGGGCGCCGCGCAAGGCGGGAAGGGAGAAAAAAATGAACGCCGACGACGCCGGTGAAACCCGCGGTCACGAGGAGGGCGCGATACCCTTCTACCCCCTCCACATGACGAAGGAAATCATGGTGATGATCGGGGTGATAATCGTCGTGTTCACCCTATCCACGATTCACCCGGCGGGAATCGAGGAGCCTGCCGACAGTTTCAGCACGCCCGAGCACATCAAGCCGGAGTGGTACTTTTTAGCCCTGTACCAGGCACTGAAATACGTCCCCCAGGGAAAGGTATTCGACGGGCTGACGTTTCTGAACCTGGCGGTCCTGCTCCAGGGCGCGGCGTTCGCGTTTCTCGTGGCTCTGCCCTTCATTGACGGATACCCGCACTCGATGGCGCGCAAGAGGCCGCTGTTTCTGGCGGTCGGGCTTGCAGCCATCCTCTTCATGCTGGTCTTCACGTACCTGGGGTATTTTTCGGGCATGAAGGACCCGATATTGGGGATCAACGTCCATTAGCGTCCGGTGAAAGAGATGATCGGCGTGATAAAAGTGAAGCCCGGTGTCGCGTTCTTTCTCATCCTGACCGCCGCCGCGCTGCCGCCGCGCCCCGCCGCCGCCCTCGAAACCATACAGCATGAAGAGGGCAGCACCTGCGTCGTGTGCCACGGCGACAAGGAAACGTCGCTCAACGGAAGCATACACGCCCATTTCGGGCTGGACTGCGTGAGCTGCCACGGCGGAGACGACACCCAGGTCGAGTGGGAAAAGGCGATGGACCCGGCGAAGGGGTTCAAGGGCGCCTTCACGGCGAAGGAAGTCCTTTTCCTTTGCGACAGATGCCACGGCGATTACGAGAGAATGCGCCAGTTCGGTATTGCGATTGACCAGCTCCAGCAGTACCGCACGAGCGAGCACGGAAAGGCGCTGTTCCTCACCGGAAACGAAAAGGTCGCCGTGTGCACGAGCTGCCACGGCGTGCACGACATAAAAAAGGTGACCGACCCGGAGTCGTCGGTGTACCCGACGAATGTGCCCGGAACGTGCGCGAAGTGCCACTCCGACCCCGGATACATGAAGCCCTTCAACGTGTCCACGACCGTCGTCGAGGACTACAAGAAAGGGGTTCACGGAAAACGGCTCCTCCAGATGGACCTCGCCGCGCCGACCTGCGCCACGTGCCACGGCAATCACGGCGCCGCGCCGCCCGGCGTCGCCGAGGTGGTCAACGTCTGCGGCAAGTGCCACCTCAACATACGCGAGGAATTCAAAAAAAGCAGGCATTTCAGGAAAGGACTCGAGTGCGTGAACTGCCACAACAACCACGCCAACGTCCATCCCACGAAGGCGATCTTCTCGAGGAAAGACCCCGGCGGCTGCCGCCACTGCCATCCCGACGCCGACTCCAAACAGGGGAAGTACATATCGAGGATACTCAACGGCATTCGGGAAGCCGAGCAGGCTCTCGAGAAAGCAGAGAAGAACACCGAGCGGGCTGAATACAACGGATTCTACGTTGACAACGAGAAGGTGCTCCTGCAGGAAGGGCGCACGGCGTTCCTCCAGTTCGCCAACGTCCAGCACGCGCTGTCCCTCAGGGAAGGAACGAAGGTTCTCTCCACCGCCGTGTCGAAGGCGATGCACGTGAACGAGAACGTCGAGATAAAGTTCAGGACCATCACCGACAGGCGCATAACCATGTCCGCCGTCATAGGGTATCTCCTCGCCGTTCTCGCCCTGGTGTACGTCAAGTACAGGGGGCTTAAAGCCGCGTACACGAGGGAGAAGAACCGGGCTTCATGAGCGTTTCCGGGAGAAATTCCGACGAACAGCCTCCGGTCGTGAGGCTCGTTGTCCACATAAAGACAATCGTCAAAGCGGCGGTAATCGCCTTCATCGTCCTCGCCACGGCGGCGTTTCTGGTGGTGCGCGCCACCGAGAAGCCGGAGTTCTGCACAAGGTGCCACATAATGAAGCCCTATTACCAGGCGTGGAAATCGTCCACCCACAACGGCGTCCCGTGCATTGAGTGCCACTACCCGCCGGGAATACAGGGCACCTTCGAGGGAAAGTTCAAGGCGCTCTCGCAGGTGGCGAAATACGTCACGGGCACAGCCGGCACCCGCCCCTGGGCGGAAATCCCCGACGAATCCTGCCTCCGCGAGGGTTGTCACGAGCGCAGGCTGCTACAGGGTACAGTGGAGTTCGGACCGGTCGTGTTCGACCACCGCCCCCATCTCCTCGGAATGCGAAGGGGCAAGCAGCTCCGGTGCACGAGCTGTCATTCCCAGATGGTGATGGGCACACACATCAGCGTCACCGAATCCACGTGCTTCATCTGCCACTTCAAGGACAAGACCGACGCCGAACTGTGGGACAGCTGCCGCGTCTGCCACAGGGAGACGAAGAAGAAGGTGCGCGTCGAGGGCAGAGAGTTCGATCACGCCCTATACACGGACCGCGGGGTGCCGTGCATGAAATGCCACGTCGAGGTGGTCAACGGCAGGGGCGTCGTGCCCCGCGAAAGATGCTACAGCTGCCACAGCGAGGAAAAGCACACCGCCAGGTACGGGAACACGCCGCTCATACACCGCAAGCACGTGACTGAGCACAAGGTGGAGTGCTTCGACTGCCACCTCGAAATCAAGCACGAGTCCACGGCGGCGCGCGCGGACGTTCCGCCCAACTGCGAAGAGTGCCATGCAGGCACGCACAGAGCGCAGGTCGAACTCTACCTCGGCGAAGGCGGGCGGCGGGTGAAACCCTACGTGAACGAAATGGCGGCGCGGCAGGTGGACTGCCGGGCGTGTCACATCGCCAACCCCAACAGCCCGGATGACGAGTTCACCGGCGCCACGCTCCAGACCCGCGCCGCCGCGTGCATGGCGTGCCACGGCGTGGAGTACAAGGACGTCCTCGACGGCTGGAAGCGGGCGGTGAAAATGATGCTCGAGGAAACCGCCCGGCTCGCGCAGCGGGCACGGGCGGCGAAGGCGCGCTGGAAACTCGAAAAGGACGACCGCGCCGCCGCCGAGACCCTCTTCAACGACGCCATGCACAACTACCGGCTCGTCAGGCTCGGAGGCGGCGTCCACAACGTGCACTACTCGCGGGAGCTGCTCCGGAAGGCGAACGGGATATTCACCGCCCTGCTCGACCCGCGTCCGGAGTACCTGCGCTCGGCGGGCGCCCTCGCCGGCAAACCGGAGTCCCTGCCCCCGGACGTCAACTGCACGAAACTCTGCCACGCGACCGCCCCGGACAGGGAGATAGTTTTCTTCGACCGGACGTTCCCCCACGCGAGACACGGACCCCACAAGGGAACGCCGTGCACCGCCTGTCACACATCCGACGTCCACGGCGGCACGCTCATCACGCTCGAATCCTGCAAGGAGTGCCATCACTCCTCGAAAGCCGCCGCGGCTGCCGGCTGCCGGAACTGCCACGCGAAAAACCTCCCCGACAGGATCGGAAAGAATTTCCCCCACAGGAACCACTTCGAGCGCCACGGCGTCCGGTGCGCCGACTGCCACCAGTTCCAGGAAACCACCGGCAGGATGACGCTCGCGAGAAGCTGCGGCTCGTGCCACCACGCCGAAAAGACGGCGAAGTGCGAAAAGTGCCACGCGGACCAGGCGGCGAAGGTCGCCGCGGGCAGCATGGACTACGACTGCTCCTTCTGCCACGAACCGGCGATGATCGGAATCGAAAAGCCGTATCAGAAATGCGCGAAGTGCCACGGACTCCAGGCGGCGGAGGAAAAGGAAAGGCACGGCGCCGCGGGATGCGACGCGTGCCACTTCAGCCACACCTGGAATTTCAGGGGAGCGGACGCCTGCGCCGCCTGTCACAAGGACTTCAGCCATTCGCGTGACGCGGGCGGCGACTGCCTTCTGTGCCATAAGCCGCACGCCTGGGCGGGAAGGCACGAATGAACGCGGCGATCCACCCGAAACGCCTGCGCCGGAGGAGTATCGTCCCGATGTTTGGGGGTAATTGTGCAAAAAGAAACGTCGAATGTCCTGTGTCCAATCTAAAATTCATAAGTAAAACGAAAATGACAGGCTGGAAGCCCGTCCCACCAAAAGAACGGAGGATTATTCACAGGCGTCATTCGGTCCAAGAAATCATTCAAACCAGTGAAGGATGCGTGAAGCTGTTTTTTTTGCTTCGGTTTGTTTTTTTCGTTCTACATTCTACATTCAAAATTCTACATTCTAAATTCGTATTTCAGACCCGCGGCAAAGGCAACAAGAGGGCATCAGCTTTCACCCGGACTTTGGGACGTTACCGCCGGAGGGGAAAGGCGCACGGATTGAAAGGGGATGATCGGTCATGGAGCGTGTCGAAAATAACGGCGCTCTGGTCGGCGACGACGAGGTCTTCATCCGGTATCCCCTCGCCTATCGCGTTCAGCACTTTCTTCTGATACTCACGCTGACCGTCCTCCTGGCGACGGGGCTGCCCCTGCTGTTCCCCGATTCGAGGCTCTTTCAGGCGCTCTTCATCGTCCCGGACCTGTTTGTTCTGCGGGGACAGATACACCGTGTCGCGGCGATGGCGCTGGTCGCGCTTTCGGCGGCTCACGTTCTGTACCTGGCGCTTTCCGCCGGCGCACGCGGGGACCTGAAGGAGATGATTCCCGCGGCGGGGGACGCGCGGACCGCGTTCGCGTCCCTTCGTTTCAGCCTGGGGCTGACACGCGAGCGTCCCCGCGTGGGGCGGTTCTCGCCGATGCAGAAACTGCACTACTGGGTCCTGTGCGCGGGCGTCCTCTTCATGATACCGACGGGGTTCGCGCTGTGGTCGCCCGACCGGACGATGACGCAGCTCCCGAAGTGGGTCATGGACCTCGCCGTCACGTTTCACGGATACGAGGCGCTTCTGGTTTTTCTGATACTCATGGTGTGGCACATCTACACCGTGCACCTGACGCCGGAGAGCTTTCCGATGAGCGGCGTGTGGCTGACCGGCAGGATCACCGCCGGGAAGATGAAAAAGCTCTATCCCGGCGAATACGAAAAAATAGTCAGGCGCAGGGCGGCGGAAAAAGATGATGATCGCGTCGCGGGCGGCTGAAAACGGCGCTGTTCCACGGTTCGGACGGTTAATACTTCCGATACTGATCGCGAGCCGCGTCTTCGCCGGCGCCGCCTACGGCGTCGAGTCGTTCCCCATCGAGGTGAAAACGGCGAACGACAACGTCAAGTGCTTCGTCTGCCACGACAGACCGGAGATGAAGGAGAAACTGTCGGACGGCAGGCTGAAGTCTTATTTCGTTGACCCCGCGGAATACCGGGACTCCACACACGGAAAGAACCCCTGCACCTCGTGCCACAAGGACATCACGCGCGCGCCGCACGCCCCGGGCAGGAAGACGGTCAACTGCACCGGATGCCACTACATGGAGAACGTGTACGGCGCGCCCGCGTCCGAAGCGGACATAGAACGCTATGAACTGTACCGCAAAAGCGTGCACAAACGCGCGCTCGACAACGGCAACCCCGACGCCCCCAACTGCTACGACTGCCACGGCTCGCACGACATCATCCCGCCTTCCCGGAAGGAATCACGCATAAACAGGAGAAACATCCCCCGCACCTGCGGACGTTGCCACATTGACGAGTACGCGACCTACAAGACGAGCATCCACGGAGAAGCCCTCGAGAACGGAATCATGGAAGCCGCCGTCTGCACCGACTGCCACGGCGAACACGGAACGGTCGAAATCAAGAGGAAAGGCTCCACCGTTTCCGCCGTCTCCACGCCCGAGACCTGCCGCCAGTGCCACGCGGAGGAAAAACTGATGTCGCGCTTCAACATCAAGGCGACCTACTATGCCACTTACCGCGAAAGCTACCACGGCAAGGCAAACCGGTTCGGCGTGGAGGTGGTCGCAAACTGCGCCAGCTGCCACGGATACCATGACATACGCCCCCGGAACGACCCCAAATCGTCCATACACCCCGCCAACCTGCCCGCCACGTGCGGCAAGTGCCACAGGGGGGCAAACATCAACTACACGAGAGGACGCATGCACATCGAGGCGTCCGACCCGTCGTCCGGGATCGTCTTCTGGGTGGCTCTCGCGTTCAAGATTCTGACCGGCGCCACAATCGCGGCCCTCGTGGCGCACATTGCGCTCGATCTGATGAGGCGCCTCATCGTCAGGGGCAGAAATGGAAGATAAGGAACGGGTTGAACGGCTTGTGGACGAGACCGCCCGGCGCCTCGAAGTGGCGCTGGATGAAATCCGCCGCTCCGGCGTCCCCGCCGACGCCGCGCGCGAGATCGAGAACGAGATACTCGACGAGTTCCGGCGCAAGTCGCAGGAAGCGCTCGTGGATTCCGTCAGGGCGAAAATCCTCGAAAAACGCGCCGCAGCGGGCGCGGTGGAACCCGCCGGGGAAGAGTGGGTGCTGCGCCTTTCGCTGCTTTTCCGCGTACAGCACATGATACTGTTCAGTTCGGTGATACTGCTCATTTTTACGGGGCTGCCGCTCAAGTTCCCGGAGTCGTTCCTTGCGAAACTTGTCTTCGCGACGCAGGAGTCGTTCATCGTGGCGAAGACCGTACACCGCGCCGCCGCCGCGTCGCTCGCCTTCTTCGTGATCCTTCACCTCTATTACGTACTGTTCACCCGCGACGGGCGCGCGGACTTCGTCCACCTTCTGCCCCGTCCGAAGGACGCCCTGGACGTCCTCGATAATCTGAAGTACTTCTTCGGCGCTTCGGATCGCCCGGCGCGCTTCGACCGCTTCAGCTACGTCGAAAAGTTCGACTACTGGGCGGTGTACTGGGGCGTCATCATTATGGTCGGCACCGGGCTGGCCCTCTGGTTCCAGGAACAGTTCCTCACCTTCATGCCGAAGTACCTGTTCGACGTCCTCAAGGAGATGCACAGCGACGAGGCGCTCCTCGCCACGCTGGCGATTGTGATCTGGCACTTCTACAACGTCCACCTCAATCCCTCGCGCTTCCCGGGAACGCTCCTGTGGTGGCACGGCAGAATTTCAGCGGATGAAATGAAAAGGGATCACCCGCTCGAGTACGAGCGCCTCATGCGGAAACGCGCGGAATCCGGCGCCGCGGGCGCCGGCGGGAAAGGAACGGAGCCGTCTTGAAAAGGTTTCTCGTCCGTGCGGCAGCCGCCGGACTCATCATCCTGATCGCGGGCGCCGGGGGGCTGGCGCTCATCGTGACCGCAAGGGGCAGCGTGCGCCAGCGCCTGTGCCTCGCGTGCCATGAAATGAGGAGCGAGTTCAACTCCTGGAAGGTCTCGACTCATAAGAACGTTGACTGCGACGGATGCCACGCGCAGCCGCCACTTGCGGAAATGCTCCGCGCGCATTTCACCGGGATCAGCGCCGGTGAAAGCCCCGCGGGCGACGTCCCCGACGCAAACTGCCGCAAATGCCACTCCGAAACGCGAACCCTCGTCGTCTATCACAGCCTGAAGATCACTCACAGACAGCACTGGGACATGGGGATGTCATGCCTCGATTGCCACGACCGCGTGGTGCACGGCGCCCGCGCCGCGTACAAGAACACCCCCTCTATGTACGCCTGCTTCAGGTGCCACGACGGCGAGAAGGCGGACAACAGGTGCGTCGTCTGCCACACAACGCTGGGCGTCAGAAAACCCTCCGCGTTCTCCGACGAATGGGTCGCCGCCCACAGGCTGGACGTGAAGCAGAACGAGGGGCAATGCGTGCGCTGCCACGGGGAAGACTTCTGCATGGTCTGCCACGCCAGCGCCAACCCCCACGCGGGCGACTGGCTCAGAAACCACCCCGCGGAATCCATAAAGAAAAAAAAGAACTGCTACTCCTGCCACCAGAAGCGGTTCTGCGCCGAGTGCCACCGGATCAGGACGACACATAAACTCGACTGGATAAACAAACACCGGGAAAAGGGTTCGAAGTCACCCGAAATGTGCATGACGTGCCACGACCAGAACGAATGCGCGAACTGCCATCTCAGCCTCGAAACCCACCCGAAGGACTGGGTCATCATTCACCCCATAGACGCACGGAAAGACGCCGGCGCCTGCGAAAAATGTCACACCAGCTCCTTCTGTGCGGGCTGCCACGAGGAAACCAGACCGCCCGACCACAAGACCGATTGGCTATCGCGCCATCCCCTGGTCCTTCAGTACGCCGGCGAATCCCGGAAGGCGCGCTGCTCGCTGTGCCACACACCGGATTTCTGCCTGTCGTGCCACGAGGAGCGAAGCCCTCGTACCCATGAACTCGACTGGCTGAAAAAACATCCCGCGGAAGCGAAAAAGGGCGCGACCGTATGCCTCACCTGCCATGAGAAGAATTTCTGCGCCCTGTGTCACGGAGTGGAACTTCCCCACACCCGGAAATGGCTGAACAACCACAAGGTCGAAGTGAACCGGGACCCTTCAACGTGCACGAAGTGCCACGAACATGACGACTGCGTTCAGTGCCACAGGACGAAGAGACCGCGGTCGCACGACGACGAAAAATGGAATGGAATCCATGGAAAAAGGTCCCTCGCCGGCGCCGGAAGCTGCTACCTGTGCCACGACTCGAAATACTGCGCCTCCTGCCACCGCATCGAGATGCCGCACCCGGGCAACTGGACAAGCGCCCACAAAACCGCAGCCGGCGACCTCCCCCGGACATGCGCCGGATGCCACGAATCCGCCGCCTTCTGCCGCAACTGCCACTCGAGAAATCCGCCCGGGTCGCATGATTCCTCGTGGATGGACCGCCATCCGAAGGAAGCCCGGAAAGAACTTCCCTCGTGCAGGGCGTGCCACGCCGGGGACAAAGTCTGCTTCGACTGCCACGGGATAGAAATGCCCCACCCCGAGGCGTGGAAGAAGGCGCACGACGCGCGCGCCGCCGCCGGCGCGGACGTGTGCACAAAGTGCCACGGCGCGCAGAAACCCGAAGCGGCTGTCATGACGTCGGAAGAATGCAGCAGGTGCCACCATTCGAAAACCGCCGCGTCCGCCTGCCGCAACTGCCACGCCGACGACCTCCCGGCGATGACAGGGGCGGGCTTCCCTCACAAAGCGCACTTCGACGACTACATGGTCCCCTGCGTCTCATGCCACCTGTTCCGGGACGCCGGCGGCGGGCGCATGACCGCCTCCAAAAACTGCAACGCGTGCCACCACGGCGAAAAAAGCGCAAGGTGCGCCTCATGCCATCAGAACCAGGCGGAACGCGTGACCTCCAGCCGTATGCCCTTCGAGTGCACCCTCTGCCACAAACCGTCAGAGGTGGGGACAGCGAGGGCGGCGGACGCCTGCGAAAGGTGCCACAGGCTCCAGGCGCTCGAGGAAAGGGGAAAACACGAAAAGACGGGCTGCGAAGCCTGCCACGAGAACCACGCGTGGAAGTTCACGGGGACCGGCGCCTGCGCCGGCTGCCACCGGGGCTTCAAACACCAGCGAAGCGTGGGAGACGACTGCCTTCCGTGCCATAAGCCCCATGCGTGGACGCACGACTGAAAACGGCGCGCACCGCGTTTTTTACCCGCTTTTTCCCGAACGCGGCGGCGGAAAGCTTTTCACCGCCGCCGCGCTCGCCGCGCTCCTTCTCTCCGCGGCGGCGCGCGCCTCCGCACCCCCGCCGCACCCCAACAACGACCCCATCGAGACCGGGCTGAAGTACGAGGACAGGGAATGTCTCATGTGCCACAGCGCCGAGGCGCGGAGCGAAAAAAAAGGCGGCTACATAAAGGCGGTCTCCCTCGAAGGGCTTCACGAATCCGTGCACAAGGACATCCACTGCGTGCAGTGCCACCGCGGGGCGAGGCTCGACCCGCGGCGCGAACACATGACGAGCATAACCCTCGTGGAATGCGGCGACTGCCACTACGAGGGCAACAGGGTCGGCGCGCCGCAGAAGGACATCGCCGCCGACTACTACGCCGGCGTTCACGGACAATCCCTTCTGGCGGATTCAAAGTCGCTCGCCCCACACTGCTGGGACTGCCACACGGGGCACAGCGTCAAAAAGCCGAACGTGAAGGAATCCTCGGTGGACCGCGAGCGGGTGGTCGAAATCTGCACCGGGTGCCACTACGACGAAAGGAAGATGAGGAAGTACAACCTGAGAGCCTCCCTGATCGTGCAGTTCGACAAGACGCCTCACGCCGTCGCCCGGACCGAGCGCGGGAACATGGAATCGGCGATCTGCACCGACTGCCACGGCAACCACAATATAAAACACCGCGACGAACCCTCGAATCCGCTTTCCCACGACAATCTCCCCCGCACGTGCGGCAGGTGCCACGAGAAGGTTTTCGAGACGTACAAGACGAGCGTCCACGGCGCCGATTGGCTGAACGGCAACAGGGACGTCCCCGTCTGCTCCACCTGCCACGGCGAACACGAAATCAGGCACATAAAGAGAAAGGACGCCACCGTTTACGCCTCCAACATTGTCAGCCTGTGTTCCGACTGCCACGCCGACGAGAACCTCAGGTGGCGCTACGGCATCGAGGAAGACCCCGTGAGGACCTACAGGGAGACCTACCACGGAATCGAGGGCAGGTTCGGCGACGTACGCGTCGCAAACTGCGCCAGCTGCCACGGGTTCCACGACATCCTCCACCCCGAAGACCCGCGTTCGAGTGTCAACCCGGCGAACCTTCCGCGCACGTGCGGCGCCTGCCACAAGCCGGCGGAACTCAACCTGAACCTGGGGAAGATTCACGACGAAACCGAACCGGCAGGTTCCAATCTCCTCAGCTACATCAGGCTCGCGTACGTCATCCTGATCGCCGGCTCCCTCGGCGGAATGCTCTTCTTTATCTCAACCGATCTCCTCGGCGGCGCCCTGAGACGACGCAGAAAAGCGCCGCGGAGGCATACCGCTACGTACCCTGCTCCCCCTTCGCCGGCGCCGGGCTCCGGTCTGCCGCCGGACGACCTCGAAATCCTCCGCTGGCCACGCGTCTACAGAATCCAGCACTTCATCCTCATCGCTTCCTTCACGGTCCTCGCAGTCACGGGCATTCCCCTCGTCCTTCCGGACCTGTTCTCATCCCTCCTCCGGAACCGCTGGCTGTACGAGTCTCGCGGCATCGTCCACAGGGCGGCGGGCGGCGTGATGATCGCCATGTGCCTCTACCACGTCCTTTTCGTCGCGCTGAACCGGTTCGCAAGAAAGGACATCCTCGCCATGATCCCCCGCCCGAAGGACGCCCTGGACGCCGCGCAGACGGTGCTGTACAACCTGACCCTGAGGAAAGAACACCCGAAACTGCCCCGGTACAATTTCATAGAGAAATTCGAGTACCTCGCAATGGTGTGGGGCAGCTTCGTTATGGTCGTCACCGGGCTGGTGCTCACGTTCGGCACGCCGCTCCTCCAGTACTTTCCCAAGTGGGTCTTCGACGCCGCCACGCTCATCCACAAGTTCGAAGCCATCCTCGCAACGCTCTCGATCCTCGTCTGGCACATGTACACCGTCCACCTGTGCCCCGATTTCTTTCCCATGAACAGGGTGTTTCTCACCGGCATGATCAAAATGAGAAACCTGCGAAAGCACCACGGCGCCGAATACGACGAGATCGTGAAGGCTTCGGAAGGGCGGGAGGGGGCTGAGAAAAGCAAAGGGAGGGAGGGCGCGCTGTGGGGAGGAGGGCGCCGGCGGAACGGGTGAGGCGCGTACGGTGGGCGGCGAAAGCGGCGCTTGTCGCCGCGGCGGTCGCAGCCGCCGGGCTGCTCGTCCACTTCCTTCTCTTTCAGAGACAGTACGTCTTCGCCTGCGGCGCGTGCCACGAGATGAGGTCCCACAGGGCGAACCTCGGGCTTGCTTTCCACGGCGGCATCGCGTGCGCGTCGTGCCACGACCAGAGCACCGTCTTCACGATGCTCCGCGTGAAGCTCTTCGACGGAAAGAGGATGTTCTCCGACGTCAGGGTCAACAACTCGAAATGCTCGAACTGCCATCCCCGCGTCGAGGACGGGAAGGTCTTCTACCGCGACATAAACTTCTCCCACGGCGCGCATCTCAAAAAAGGCGTGAACTGCTCCACCTGTCACGTCAGCTTCGTTCACAGGCGGAGCGCGAAAACCCCCCTCCTTTCGCTGCGCCGGTGCAGGGACTGCCACGAGAAAGAGAGACGCCGGCACACACCGCCGCTTGACGTCGCCGACACGGGCGAGCTTGAAAGGCAGCCCCACGGCGAGGACTGGTACGTCGAACACAAGCACGCCGGCGACAATGAGAAAAAATCCTGCTCGGAATGCCACCACGAGGACTTCTGCGTCAACTGCCACACCAACTACGAGTCGCACCTCCTCGAATGGTGGGCGAACCACTACAGCGACGCGATGATCCGCCTCGCCGAATGCCAGATCTGCCACCGCCCGAGGTATTGCATCTCGTGCCACTCCAAAGCCGTGCCCGCCTCCCACGACGACCGCTGGGAAGCCTCGCACTGGCGCGGCGTTGACCTGTCCGAATGCAACGAGTGTCACACGCTGAACTTCTGCAAAACGTGCCACACAAGGAACTTGCCCGCCTCGCACAAGGACATCAGGGAGCATCCCGGTATGAAGCCCGCCATGGAGGCGCAGTGCAACGTGTGCCACGGCGCGAACTCCTGCTCCTCCTGCCACCACAACCCCGACCGCCGCATCGCCTGCCTCGAATGCCACGATGACATCATGACGCCGACCTTCACGACGGTCGGCGGGACGACCCGCGTTCACGACCACGTTAAAAAGCACGGCGTCACCTGCATCGCCTGCCACCCACCGTCCGGAAAGCCGGGCGCTCTCGAGACACTCCGCAACTGCGGCGACTGCCATCACCAAACCACCCGCCGGCGCTGCGAAGACTGCCACCGAAGGCAGTACGAAGAAACCGACCGCGGGAGCATGGACTTCGACTGCGCCCTCTGCCACAAGCGCGGCAGGGACGACTTCCCGCGCCCTCGGCGCGTCTGCCTCTCGTGTCACGCCCTGATGTTCGAGCAGGAGGCGCAGGTGCACGGCGCGACCTCCTGCGCCCGGTGCCACCTCCCACACACGTGGGAAACCCTGCCCGGAACTTCATGCGTAAAATGCCATGAGAAGGACGTGCCGAAACACGCCGGAAAAACCTCCGGCGACTGCGCGCCCTGCCACAAGCCCCACCTCTGGAAAACAGCCGAACGGCAATGATCCAGCCGGACCGAACGCGTACTGCGGGGAGCGTAAAACAGATTAACTACGGCTTCCGAAAAATATCTTCACATGATTTCGCAAGGGATTTGCTTGTATGGATGGAAAAATCATGTAAAGAAACTTTGTGAAAGGGACAATTAACTGTTCGGTCAAAAGCGAACAACGAACAAGGAATACGGAATGACGAAGTGTTTTTCCCTTCGACATTCCACGGTTCCTTGTTCGATATTCGATATTCAATTTGCGGCAGCCGCCTGCCTGTGCCGTGCCCGGAACGGCAGACAGGATTGTTGGAACTACTTAGGCTCTTCTGGAAATAGAGTGGGTAGAAACAATATATTGTGGCATCGAAAATGCCGCCCTTGACAGCGGACTGCGCGAGCGGAAAGACGGGCGCTTACAAGGCAGTTCCGGTAAACGTGCCGAAACGAGCGTTGTGGGATGAGGAGAAGCCGATGTGAATAAATTTTCATGGACATACTTTTCGGAACGGCCTTTTTCATGATTATGCCTGCTCGCTTGCCGCCGTCAAGGGTCTCCGCTCCTGCCTGCCGGCAGGTCGCTTCGATGAACGGCATTTTCTCAATCCCCAACATATTGGGGCTGCCCACTGTAAATCCTGAGGCGCCGGAATTTATGGGGTTATATAAAGGCTTCACCTGCGGCGGATGAACGCCCGGCAGAGCGCGCGAGCCACTCCCCAGCCCTGCCGTCCCCGGTGGGCAAAGCCCCTCACGTCCCTTGCGGTGCTCCTGTGGCGCATCTCGACGGGCACTTCGATCACGCGCCAGCCGCCGCGCACCGCGCGGATAAGCATGTCGGTCTCCACACCGAAATCCCTTCTGAACGGGTGGATGGAGCGCAGCACACCCCTGGTGAAGGCGCGCTGACCGGAGAGCGGCGCCCCCGCGGCAAACCCGCACGCGCGCCTCACGCCCCAGCGCGAGAGCTTCAGAACGAAGCCGAAACCGCCGCGCGACGCGAAAGCCCCGATTGCCATGTCGCACTCCCCGCGCGCCGCCGGCTCGATCAGCTTCACGACCTCCGACGCGGACGTTCCCGTGTCCGCGTCCACGAAAACGATTATTTCGCCGCGCACGGCGGCGACGCCCTCGTTCAGCGCCGCCCCCTTCCCGCGGTTCCGCTCGAGCGAAATCACCCGCGCGCCCGCACGCAGCGCCTCCCCGCCCGTGGCGTCCGCCGAACCGTCGTCCACCACGACGACCTCGTCCGCCGTCCCCAGGGCGCGCACCGCCGCCACGGTCTCTGCGATCACGTCCGCCTCGTTGAACGCCGGGATCACCACCGAAACGGTCTTTCCCTCGAACATTACCGCGGAATCCCTTCCGCCGATTGGCGGCGCTTCCCGGCAAGCCCGCCGATCAGTTCCATCCTTCCCGGCAGGGTCTCGACCCCCGTGAAAAGCTGGAGGTTTGCGGTCCTGAACACGGACTGGTACCCAGCCCCGTCGCCGGCGGCGGCGTTCACGACGATGCCGCGCATTTCCCTCACTTTCAACTCCAGTGGCACCAGTATCGTCTCGACCAGTTTCGCGTCGAGTCCGGTCCCTAAGACGAAAACGATCCCCGTCACCGGGGCGTCGAAACCTCCCTTCAGAAGGAAGCCCTCGTCCGCAAGCCAGGCGGTGAGGGACGATGAGGAAGCGGCGCCGGACACCATTTCACCCGCGAGGCGCACGGCGAAGTCCGCCGTGTTTTCACCCGCCTTTCCGCGGAGGCGTTCGAGATCAATCTCGAGCGTGAAGGCGTGAACGCCGCCGGCGTCCCTTATGGCGGCGGCAACCGCCTCGGTGGGATTGAGTTCGGGCTGGAAATCGCCCGCGGCGGCGACGCCGAACGAAAAGCCTGGGAGCTTGTCGTGGAGCAGCAGAGGGATCACGCGCGTCTCGAGCGTCTGAACGTAATCGGCGGTCTCCTTCAGGAACGATTTCGTTTCCTTCACTTCCTGGCGCATGTCGTCGAAGTTCTTTTCGAGGCGCCCGATGATGGAGTTCTGGCGGTCAATTATGGCGTTTGTCCCGATCATGTTGCTCTGGCTTCCAACCATTATGCCCACGCCAATCGCGAGGAACACGGCGACGAGCGACACCACGTGGTACCTGATGTCAATTGGACCCAATGTCTCACCTCCCGGCGCTGAAACGGGGGAATCTGAGCCGGCTGACCGCCGCGCGCCGGGCAGGCGGCGTTTTTTTCGACGCCGCCCCGCGTCCCTTATCCGCCGCGGGGTCCCCTCCGCCCGTTTCCGGTTTTTTCGCCCGCTTGAATCTTAAACTGTTGAACGATCAGGTCAAGGTCACCGGCGAGCCGCATCAGCGCCTGCACCGCCGCTGCGGCGTCCCGCACGATACGGGAGGACTCGCGCGAAATCTCGCTGACCTTCGCCATCGCGTCGGTGATCGCGCCCGATCTGTCGCGGTGCGCTTCGAGGGCGGTGACGGTCTCCCTGATCAGCGTCGTGACCTCTTCCACGGAGGCGATGATCTGGTTCAGCGCCTCTCCGGATTCGCGGGCGAGTTTGTGGCTCTCGCGGACGACGCGCATCCCCGCGTCCGTCGTCTGGATGGCGTTCCGCACGCGGTCCTGGATGGTGCGAACGATGGAGGTAATCTCGCGGGTTGACTCCACGGACCTCTGCGCAAGCCCGCTCACTTCCCTCGCCACGACGGAGAAACCCCTTCCGTAGTCTCCCGCGCGCGCAGCCTCGATGGAGGCGTTCAGCGCGAGCAGGTTGGTCTGATCGGATATCTCGTCAATCACCTGCACGATCTCGCCGATTCCCTCCGCGCCCGCTTCAAGCTCCTGCATCACTTCCTGTATGCCCCCCATCGCCTCGTTTATCTTTTCCATGCTGTCCAGGGCGTCGGACACCGTCCCCCCGCCGGTCCGCGCCTGGTCGGCGGCGCGAAGCGATATCGCTGTGACCTTCTCGGACCGTTCCACGACCTCGCCGAGCGATTCGAGCAGCCCGCCGACCGAGCGAGATGCGTCCTCGATGGAGGACCTCTGCGTCTTCGCCCCGGACTCGAGCCTGTCCATGATGGCGCTGATCGTCCTGCTGCTTTTTTCCACGAGAGCTGCGCTCTCGCTTACCTTTCCGATCATGTTTCTCAGACTTCCCGACATCATGTTCAGGTTTTCCTTCAGTCCGCCGATGATCGCGTCCTCGCTCTCCGGCGAGAGCGCTCCCGTGAGGTCGCCCATCGCGACGAGTTCCACCGCCGCTGAAATCTCCCTGACTCTCGCCTCGAGCCGCTCCTTCTCGTCGCGGTCGTTCCTCTTCAAGGACTCGATCTGTTCGATCATGGTTCTTATGCTGCGCGTCATCTCGCTGAGGG
>JBFMFE010000005.1:0-3697 GCA_040752295.1 bacterium | reverse complement strand
TCCAAGGGGCTTCGCGCATACTGTTTTTCGCATGATCGGATTTGCATCGGACATACATAAAATTCATTTGCCTTTAAAGCTTCCTCCCTGCCTGTGCCGGGCACGGCAGACAGGCGTGGAGCGGGAACCAAAAAGTACGAAAGTTCACTTTATAACACATCACTTTATGATTGACACGATACTATAATCTTTTGGGCGAACCGCACGCCTTCAGGGCGAACCCCGGACCGCCCGCCGCAGAAAAATGGCTTGCGTGGAAATACTCGCCGGACTTCACGCCGCGCGCAAAACCGAACGCCTCGTCCTCGACCTCCTTCTTCCGGCGGTGAAACAATACGATTTCACCGGAGAACACCCCTCCGTGCTCTACGTGCTTCCCTCCGGTCCCAGGAAACGCGCGGTCGAGGAAATACTCCTGAACCGCGTCCACGCGTTTACTTCCGGGACGATACTCACGTTGAAAGAGTTTGCCAAACGCCTCGCAGAAAACCGGCAGGCGACCGTCATCTCCGACGCCGTCCGCCTCGTGCTCATTGACCACGTTTTGAGGACTTTTCCCGAATCGCGGCGCTTTTTCGGCGACCCCGCCGCGCACCCCGGCGTCGCTTCCGCCGCCGCCTCGCTCTTCTCCGACCTGAAGCACAATCTCATATTCGACAGCGACGGGCTGATAAAAAGACTCTCGCCCGAAAGGCTGAAAAAAGACCCGGTACTGAGCGGGCTTGCTGGGGTTTTCGGGCTTTACAACGAACTGCTCGGAACCCGCCTGCACGGCGGCGCGAGACTCATTGATTCGGAAGACCTTCTGAAATCGGCGTGGGAAGAAGCCGAACGCGGGACGCTGCGCGATGTCTTTCCCGGCGTCGGTACGCTCGTTTTCGACGGCTTTTACGATTTGACCGACCTTCAGTTCGAGCTTGTCAGAGCCGCCGCCCTTTCCGTCGAAAAAACCGTCCTTTCCATCGAGTTTCCACCGGACGGACTGTTTTCCGGCGGAAAAGTAAGGAGCGCGTACCGGCTGCCGGCGGCGCTTGTCGAAAAATTTAAAAAACGGCTGAGAAACGGGTTAGAAGTCACGGCGTTTCCAGAAGACCCACCGCCCCCTCCTCTCGCACCCGTTGCGGACAGGCTGTTCGAGTACGGCGCGCCCGCCGCTGCCGCGACGCCGCCCCCCCTCCCATCGCAGTCCCTGACGCTCCTCAAGCCGCACAACAGGCTCCGCGAGGTGGAGCTTGTCGCCTCCGAGATAAAACGACTGATAATCGAGGAAGATGTATCGCCGGACGCCATCGCCGTCGTCATGCCGTCGCCGGAAACCTATTACGGCATCATCGCCAGGGTCTTTTCGTCGTCCCGCGTACACTGCTCCCTTCCGGCAGGTTTCGACGTCCGCACTTTGCCCGCCGTGTGCGCGGCGTTCCATCTCATCGCCTGCGCCGCCGGCGGTTTCAGGCGGGAGGACGTCCGCCTCGCCCTCTCGTCGCCTTTCGTTGATTTCGGAGGCGCCGCGGAGACTGGAGAAGAGCGCATCAGCGGCGAAAGCGTCAATGAAACCGCCGCTGCGCTCGGGATTCGCGGGGGCGAAGAGCGCGGCGCGGAACGCGACTGGCTGAACGGCATCAGCGAGCGGATAAAGAAGCTGCGGTCCGGCGGGACGCGCGCCTCCGCCGGCGGCGATGAAATCGGCAGGCTCGAAGAATCGAGGGAGGCGGCAGCGCGGGAAAAGGAACTGAAAAAACTCGCGGCATTGAAGAAAAACATGAAAATTTTCTTCGACGGTCTCGCGCCGTTGCGAAAACCACTCAAGCCCCGTGAATTCCGCGCGGCGCTCGAGACCGTCCTGCGAAAATCCGGCATACGGGAAAAAGTTCTCGACGATACGCCGCCGGGCATGACGACTTCCGACGTCCGACGCAATGTGCTCGCATTTGCTGAATTCGAAAAAGCCGCCGGTGAAATGGTCCGCGCGCTCGCCGCGATTCACGGCGCGGGAGTTGAGGCGCCGGAATACAAACCCGCCGAGTATCTTGAACGCCTCGATATGATAGTCGCCGGGGCGGAGGCGGCGGGCGGCGGGGACGGGCGCGTGCCGGGCGTGCGCGTGATGAGCCTGCTCGAAGCGCGCGGACTGAGTTTCGACTACCTTTTTGTTTTGGGCGTCGTGGACGGCGAACTGCCCCGCCGCCCGCCCGTTTCGCCCCTCTTTTCAAAGGCTGATATGGCGTCGTGTGGAATAAGAACCATCCGCGGCGACGTCTCCGAGGACCGACTCCTGTTCTGTTCGCTTCTGTACGGCGCCCGCAGGGGGGGGTACCTGAGCAGTCCGAGGCATTCGGGCGACAAAGACCTGATACCGTCGCCGTTCGTGAACGAGCTTGAGGAGGTCTTTGGAATAACGGCTCAGAAACGGGTGAGAAGCGTAATTCACCCCTTCGCCCTCCAGGAGCGAATCGCGGAACTGATGAGACCGGGCGCGGTCGCGGACGGGGATGAGGCGGCGCGGTTCGCAGCCGACGCCGCCCGCTTCCTGCCCGACTCGTCGCTCAATAGCGCGTTCCACAACGTGCACGTCGCCGACCTCCGCGAAAACCCGGACGCGCTCTCGGAGTTCGAGGGCGTGTTGAGGGCGCCGGACGTCGTCGGGCGCCTTCGCGGGCGGCTGAACCTGCTGAACCGCGCCGTCTCGCCGACCCTCATAGACCGCTATATAAGGTGCCCCTTCGCCTTTCTATTTTCCGATTACGTTTTAGGTTTAGCCGATCCGGAATCGCGGGCGGATGAAATAACGCCGCTGACGAGGGGCGCCGTCGCGCACAAAGTCCTCTTCGATTTCTACGCCGCCGGGCGCGACCTCCGGACGGGACGGCTTCGTGAAGCCGGCGTAGATTACGGGGAGGAAGCGGCGCTTTTAGCGCGCCTGACGCGGGAAGCGGTGGAAACTCTGGACATGAGCGGGTTTTATAAGGCGAGGCTGACGGCGAACCTGGCGGGCGGACTTGAAGCGCCGAACGAGGACGAACCTGAGGGCATACTCAAGAAATTTCTCGATTTCGTGTGCGCGAAAGGAATAAAGCCCACCCGCGGCGGGCGGACCGCGCTGAACCGTCCGGTTTACCTCGAAACCGAGTTCTCCGACGGTGAAAGACGCGGAAAAGATGAATTTTCGAGAGTCGAACCTCCCGTTGAGATAGACCTCGGCGGCGGCTTCGCCGCGCGTTTCGGCGGGAAGATTGACCGCATAGACGCGGTATCCTGCGCCGGAGGCGGAGAGACGTTCGAGGTCATAGACTACAAGACGGGCGCCGCGGGTTCGGCGCCCTCGAAAGCAGCAGTGTCGAGGGGTGAATCGTTTCAGATACCGATCTACCTCGAACTGGCGCGCGCGCTTACGAATTCGGACGAGATCACCGGGTTCTACATGTTTCTCCGCGGCGAAGGCGTGACCAGGAGGAAGGTCATGAGTCTCGGCGAGGCGCGCGGTCTGCGCCCACTTCTGAAGAAGGCGATGCAGGCGATTTTAGCGGGCAGTTTTAACACCTCTCTCGTCCACAACGGGTACGCGTACTGCAGGCGGTGCGAATGCCGTCTGGCGTGCAGACCCGACCCTGAAAAGATGAAAAACCTCGCCGCCCGCCTGATGGACGCCGACGACGTGTCCGTGCCGGCGCCGGTGCGGCTGGAGTCATGAAAAAGGAAC
>JBFMFE010000004.1:0-2731 GCA_040752295.1 bacterium | reverse complement strand
GCCCGCCCCCCCCCCCCCCCCCCCCGCGCCCGGGAGCGTCCTCTTCATCCTCTGCGCCGGCTCGCGGGACCCGCAGCACCTCCCCTACTGCTCGTCGGAGTGCTGCATCGAATCGCTCAAACAGGCGAAACTCATACGCCGGTCGCTCCCCGATTCGAAGGTCTTTATCATCTACAGGGACCTGCGCGCGCCCGGCAACTACGAGCTTTTCTACAAGGACGTGCAGCAGGACCTCGCGGTCTTTCTCACCAGGGGCGAGGTAACCGCCGTCTCGCCCAACGGGCGGACCATCGCCGTGGACGTCACCAACTCGCTCATAGGCGAAAACATAAGGATAAACGCGGACCTCGTCGTCCTCGCCGCCGGGATGGTCCCCACGACGTTCGTCGCCCCCCCGCCCGCGCAGGAGAACGGCGGAAAGAAAGAAGAACAGTCCCAGCTCACGGGCGACGGAAAAAAAGAAGCCGAAGCCGCCGAACCGGGCGCGAAAATCCTCAATCTCACCTACCGCCAGGGCACCGACCTGCCCACGCTCAAGTACGGATTCCCCGACTCCCACTTCATCTGCTTTCCGTACGAGACGCGACGCACGGGGATGTACGCCGCGGGTACGGTCAGGCAGCCGATGGACGTCGCGCAGTGCGTCGAGGACGCCGCCGGCGCGGCGCTCAAGGCGATACAGTGCGTCGAGCTGACCGCGCGCGGCGCCGCGGTCCACCCGCGCGCGGGCGACATGACCTACCCCGACTTCTTCCTCCAGCGCTGCACCCAGTGCAAGCGCTGCACCGAGGAGTGTCCGTTCGGCGCGCTCGACGAGGACGACAAGGGAACCCCCAAGCCCAACCCGACGCGGTGCCGAAGGTGCGGCGTCTGCCTCGGGGCGTGCCCGGAACGCATCGTATCGTTCAAGAACTACTCGGTCCACATCGTCTCCTCGATGATCAAGGCGGTGCAGATACCCGAAGAGGACGAAGAGAAACCGAGGGTGCTGTGCCTGCTGTGCGAAAACGACGCCTATCCCGCCCTCGACATCGTCGGCAGAAAGCGCCTCAAGTACAGCCCCCACGTGCGGTTCATCCCCGTCCGGTGCCTCGGCTCCGTCAACATAATCTGGATGGCGGACGCCCTCTCGCGCGGCTACGACGGGATCATGCTCATCGGCTGCAAATACGGCGACGACTACCAGTGCCACTTCATCAAGGGAAGCGAGTTGTGCAGCACGAGAATGACGAACGTGCAGGAGACGCTCCAGAAGCTCGTCCTCGAGCCGGAGAGAATCCTGTTCACGCAGCTCGCGCTCTCCGAGTACGAAAAAATACCCGGGCTGATAGACGGCTTCATGGAGACCATACAGGGCGTCGGACCCAACCCCTACAAGGGGTTCTGACGCCGCGGGAAAACGCGGGAACGCCCGGAAGCCCGCCCGGAAAGACGGACCTGGAGATGATCAAATGACCCAGCCGCTCACGATCGAGCCGGACGTCGGTTTCATCCGGCGCGTCGCCGCCGCCGGAGGCGGCTCCGCCAAGAAATGTTTCCAGTGCGCAGCCTGCTCGGGCATCTGCCCCATCTCGCCCGACGCCAAACCCTTCCCCAGGAAAGAAATGCTCTGGACCGTCTGGGGGTTGAAGGACAGGCTCCTGAAGGACCCCGACGTCTGGCTCTGCCACCAGTGCAACGACTGCTCCGTGAACTGCCCCCGGGGCGGCAGCCCGGGCGAGGTGCTCAACGCCGTTCGCAGCCTTGCCTTCGCCCACTACGCTTTCCCGCGGTTCATGGGGGCGGCGCTCTCGCGCGCGGTATACCTCCCGCTTCTGTTCGCCTTCCCCGCAGCCCTGTTCCTTCTGATCCTCGGCGCCACGGGTCACCTCCACATTCCCGAAGGGAGGATCGTCTTCTCGCACTTTTTCCCTGAGACGTACGTTGACGCCGTTTTCCTCGCCGTCACCGCGCTGATGCTTGCGTTCTTCGCCGTCGGCGTCTCGAGGTTCTGGAGGAGCATCGCCGAAACCGCCCCGCCCGGGCACAGAGGCAGCATCCTGCCCGCCGTCATCAACGCCGCGATAGAAATCCTCACGCACAGCCGGTTCAAGGAGTGCGGTTCCGGCAGACCGCGTTTCACCGCCCACCTCGCGGTCTTCTACGGCTTCGTCATGCTCTTCGCCACGACCTCGTTCGTCTTCATCGGACTCTACGTCTTCCACGTCGAGACGCCGCTATCCCTCGCGAACCCCGTCAAGATACTGGGCAACGCCGGCGCAGCGGTCCTCCTCGCCGGGATACTGCTCACGCTCGCCAACAGGCTCGCCGCCGCCGCCAGGGTCGGCAGGGGAAACTACCACGACTGGCTCTTCATCGTCGTCGTCCTCCTCGTCACTCTCACCGGGATTCTCAGCGAGATCACGCGGCTCGCAAACCTGCCCGCCGCCGCCTACCCCATGTACTTCGCTCACCTCGTCTTCATTTTCTTCCTCATCGCGTACCTGCCGTACTCGAAGTTCGCGCACGCCGTTTACCGCACGGTCGCCATCGTCCACTCGAAATACACCGGACGCTACGGGGAAACAGCCGGGACCTGACCCCCGCGCCGCGCGCGCGGAGCCGCCCGCCGGAAGCAAAAGTCCTTTTTCCCCCGTCCGCGAACCGCCCCCGCGCTCCGCCAGGCGCCGGCGCGCCGCGATACCGGGGCGGCGCGAAAGGAGGCTCGACAAGCAATGAGCAGGTCGAAAAG
>JBFMFE010000003.1:0-11264 GCA_040752295.1 bacterium | reverse complement strand
TTGCCATGGTCCGCCTCCTTGTTCTTGTATCTGTTAGCGTATTAACTAACAGATTATAAGTCAAAAAATATATGATGTCAAGTAGGTCTATGCTAAAATATCATTGTGAAAAAGTGCGAAAGTTCACTTCGATACTGTTGCTCGTAACCGGGCCGACGTTACCCGCGGCGCCCTGAAGAAAAAGAAACACCGCGCCGCCACCCATTTTCTCTTCCATCAGGCGCTGAAATTCACCCGGCCAATCCCCGCTTATCAGCAGGTCGCCCGCGGGCACGACAGTCGGGTGCGCGGCGAAATTCAGAAATCCGGCAACAGGTTTCCCCGCAGCGTCCTTTACAACAAACAGAATTGCCGTGTGGTCAAGCGGGCCGGCAGGATTATGCCGGTTGCTGCTGAATCCCTCTAAATCGAACTGCACAAAGCCAACGGATGCCGGGGCGGGATTCTCAACGGCCTGCCGTACCGCTTCAAGTGTGTTGCGTTGAATGGCTTGCTTCATCTCCGGAACGTATTCCTTCGGATATTTCCCGAACTCTTCGTAATATCCTTCCGGGCCGGTATGGGTATGTGTGGCGGTAACGCTGATATTTTCAGCCGGAATGTCGAATTCCCTGCGTATCATTTCCTTGAGTTCATTGACCATGACCCCGTTGGCGATGATGAGTTCCAGAGATACGATAGCCAAGCGTGTGGAACCGTTGTCCAGCACGAGCGCGCGCGCGTATAACGGATCATGTACGTCGATGGATCGTTGTGTGGCGGCATAGTAACCGCCCAGGTAGCAGCCGATTTCAGGTGTAATCTCCACGCGGCCGGCGCCGACCAATAACGATGGTTTCGCATTTATGGCTGTTAATAATATTAATGCTGTTCCTGAAATTACCAGTGTAACTGATAAGATAAAGATGCATATTATCGCTATTCTCTTTACGCATAATCTCATGTCCGATTACCTCCATAAATCATTTACTGAAATTTGGCAAAAATCATAATTTCCCAGTGTAACGCAAACATCCTGCTTACGATGAAAATTTTTTTTCCAATGATATCGCAAACTTGAAGCTCGCGTTACTATAAAATTTGCCAAAGTTCAGTTATTAATAAAACCACTGCCGGGATAATCCGCAGTTTCATCTTTTTACCTCTCTACGCTCTCTTTTAATCCACCTGCTCATTATTCCGGCTCGACCACTCTTAAATTTGTGTACGGCCACGGGGCGGCGGGATCGCCCTTGAACTCGCCGAGTTTGATATGCGTAATATTGGCGGCATCGGCGATGCGCACGTCCGGTTTCGGCATGAGCAGCAATTGTCCGGCCGGCGCAAGGAGTTTCACGCCGCGGGTGTCTTTGAGCCCGGCCGCGGCCCTGTTCAGCCGAAAATACAGTATCCTCCCCACGATCCTGCAATCCAATGCTTTTTTATATGGTTTGAATTCCCCCTTTTTATACTCGGAAACATCAAAAAGCGAGCAGGATGGCATCCCCAGCGCTGGCGCAAGGGGAACATAAACGGACACAGGTACGGCGGTCAGCATCTTTTCGACATCCGCGACGATCTCTACGCTTTCATCAAGCAAAGCGAATCCGATGAGATTGTAAATGCCTTTCGTTTTGTCGCCTTTTTCCGGAGGCGCTGCCAGTTCAATGCGGACGTAAAAATATTCATCGTCGTAAGCCATGCCTATGTCGAGAATGTCCAATTCGTTTTCTACCTGCGGATCGTCCCGATCTATGCTGACCATCGTAAAGGGGATATTTTCAATGGACTCCGCTGGAGGAGAAACGAGGGGAAACAGATTCATCGTGGCGCTGTGGACGGAGCTTTCGGCGCGCACGGAACAGCGGAGCGGCCGCGCCTTCAATGGCGGGAGTTCACCCGACCAAGTGCGTTCATCGTATGGATCGGATGTAAGTCGCACGGGGCCTGTCTTCTCGCCGCTCTTGCTTTCACACTCCACCTCGACATAACTCAATCCAGTTTCGAGTGAGTCGGGATGGTGCGTTGCCTGCACTTTCACCGGAATCGGCTTGTTCCCCGGCACGCTCGTGTCCACCTCGAACGAGCGGATGACTGGGGTGTTGAAGTGGCGGTATGTCACATAGGGGGTTTCTATGGGAACTCCGTCTGCATTCGGAAAATCGTAGATGTCGGCGGTGCTCGGCTCAACCAGCACGTCCATCACCTGTCCGCCGCGCACCTGAACCAGCATGAACTGATAATATCCCCCGGCGAGCCGGTGGTAGAAGTTTGAAATTGGGTCCGGCTCGCCCCCCGCGCAGCCGGTCATCACGTAGTCGGTGTTACCGCGCCGCAGCCGGTCGAAAGCGTGGACGTGGCCGAAGTAGATTTTGCGCACCTTGTATTTTTCAACCATTTTCATGAACCGTTCGGAAGGTTCCCGCTCCATTGCCTCGGTCCATACGTGCGTTTTCGGCGGCGCGTGCATGAAAATAAACTTTATCTTGTCTGTCTGAAGCAGCTTCTCAAGCCACCCGAACTGGGCGTCCGTGATTTTGTAGCCATCGGCGGCGTTGTCGAGCGCGATAAAACGAGCGCCGCCGTAATCAAAATAAAAATCCGGCTCGCCGAACATCTCCTTGTACCGCTCAAGCCCTCCGGGCGCTTCGTTCTCGTGATTGCCGATGACCGAGAAAAACGGGACGCGGCTTCTCTTGATGTCCTCGTAATACCGCAGATACTGCTCGTTGTCGCCGCCGCTGTGGACGAGGTCGCCGACGTCCACAATGAACGCCGGATTCATGCGGTTGGCGAGTTCAATCATATAGCGGAACATTGCAAAGCCGTCGCGGGTATCTCCCATGACAACGAATGTGAAATCACCGTTTTCCGGGCCGGGGCCGAGTCTCGCGATCTCGTCCGTGAGCAGCCGCTTCGGCAGCCCGTATTCCTTCGCCGTCGCAAAAGAAACCAAAAGCGACAAAATAGCGAGAACGACAACGGATTTGAAAGAATGCTTCATTGCAATGTACCTCCTCATAGTGCTTGATTTCCAATCTTGTGTTGCGCACCGACCCTGAACAGCATTATTTTAACCGGCGCGAGCGCGAGCAGCACAAGTCCGAAAGCGCAGACGACCGACGCGCCTGTGGGGAAATCGAACTTCACGGACCCGTAAGTGCCGAGACAACTCGTAAGCAGCCCGACCGTCCAACCGACGAGCAGCCGCTTCCAGATACTCCCGGCGAACATCACGCCGCACACGGCGGGCACAACGAGAAACGAAAACACAAGAAGAACCCCGGCGATGCGCACGGAACTCGTGACGACAAAGCCGAAGGTGATGTAAAAAAGAAAATCCCAGAATCGCACCTTGAATTTCCTGTTGACGGCTTCATCAAGGGCGAAAGAAACCATGACGAACTGTTTTCTGAAAACGACATGAAACAGACCGATGACGCCGTAAAGAATCAGGATTTTCAGGTTGTCGTGCCAGGAGACAAAAAGGATATTGCCGACAAGCATTTCCTGAAGGTGCTCGGCGGCTTCCGCTGACTTGCTGAGCACGAGGATGGCGAGCGACGTCGAGACGGCGTACACAATGCCGATAATCGCTTCCTGCGGGATTTTGTCGTCACGTGTCCGGGCGAGTGAGAAAACGGCGGCGCCGATGAACGTGAAAGACAGCGACATCATATACGCGCCGTTGCCGTGTATGTCCATTTTGAAAAGAGAAGCAATCACTGCGCCCAGCGCGGCCACCTGCGCCAGCGACAAATCCACAAAGATGACCTTTCTTTCCACTACGTGTATCCCCAGATAGGCGTGAATCCCCGTCAGGATGAAACACGCCGCCAGCGCCGGCAGCATCAGGTCAAACATTTTGCGGTTGTCTCCTTTCCGAAATTACCCTCCCAGCGCCGAGGCGAGTTGGGACACGATGTAATCGAAAAGCGCGAAGTAGTCGTCTGTCCCCTGGACTCCGCCGACGGAAGGCGGCAGCACCAGCACTTTCGCGCCTGTTTTTGATGCGATGGCGTTCGGCGCTTTTTTGTCGAAGTACGGTTCCACGACTATTGCCTTTATTCCTATTTCTTTTATCGTGCTTATCACGGAGACGGTGTGTGACGGCGTTGGAGGGATGCCGGGCTTAGGCTCGACGTGCCCCGCCACGACAATTCCGAAGCGTCGGGCGAAGTTCGGCCAACTGTTGTGGTAGGTGATGATTTCCGCTCCCTTGCAGGGCGCCAGTTTCTTTTTCCACTCTTCGAGTTTCTCATCAATGCGTTTCCCGAAACTCTTTGCGTTCTCGGAATAGAAACCGGCATTGGCAGGGTCAACGCGCGACAGGGCGACGGCGATGTTTTTCGCGATGACCTTGCCGTTGACGGGATCGAGCCAGTAGTGGGGGTTGCCGTAGATGTGGATGTCGCCCATTGAGCGCTCGACTTTGACATTGGGTATCTGAAGGATTTCGCAGCCTGCGGAGGCATCCATGTAGCCCGCGCCGCCTTTTCGAATTTTCGGGTTGCGCGAGCCGTCTATCAGAGGCTGTATGTATCCGATTTCAAGGTCGAGTCCGACAACGATCAGCAGGTCGGCCTTTTGAAGTTTCACCATGAAACTTGGCTTGGGGTCAACAAAATGCGGGTCCTGGTTGCCGCGCGAGAGACTTTCAACCTGCACTTTGTCCTTGCCCACCTCCTGTGTTATGGCGGCGAGATCGGTGGTGGTGGTCACGACTCGGACCAGAGAGAACACCGGATGGCAAAAGAACAGAAATGCAAAGAATGATATTGCGATAGTCAGGCATACTTTGTTTGATTTCAACATGAATGATCACCTCCGTTAGAATGAGTGCGCGCCATGCGTGCCGATGTTGAAATTGATCTGGAACAGAAACAGATCGTCGTCTTCCGCGTAGTTCTTATCGGTGTGCTTGTATTGAAGCGTGTAGCGGGTGAACTCCGTCGGAAGGAAATTGACAAAGAGCGAATATCCGGTGTCCCGGTTGTCGGGGTGATCCGGCAGTTCGGAGCGGTCGTACCGGACACCCAGCGCCCATTCGCGGTCAAGCTGCCAGTGTCCCATGGAATACCAGCCGAAGCTCTTGTTCGTGGTTTCCCCGGTGTCCTTCTGCGCCAAGAAGAATTCGTTTTGCCATGTGAAGGCTTTGTAGAGCGCCGTTTCGAGCGGTTTCCACCTGTAGGTGAAATCGAATCCCTGTATATTCGTGCGCAGGCGGGAGGACGGATTCTTGCCCGTTGCGGCGGTGAGACCGAGTTCGAGGTTCGAGTTGTCACTGAATTCGTGGAATGTGCTCAGACGGCCGAGATAAACCCAGTCACGGAAACTCCGCTGGCTTGCGGCAACCTCTTCTTCCTCATGGTGTTCTTCTTCTGTTTCTGAATGAGCGTGAACATGCGGCTCGGAGAATTTGTTAAGCACCTCGAATTCGAAGTTGATGTACCTGTCGGCGGGATTCGGGATGAGGGTGCTCAATGAGACACCCGCTTCTGCGAACCCGTGATGGCCGAAAAGGTTCGTAAGTACGAGGGGCCGGTCGGCGTAAAAAAGCGAGTGCGGATGGAACCGGTTCGTCTTGCCCGCCGCGGCGAGAAATTTGCCGAATTTCAGGGTTGTGTTCCGCGGCAGTGGCAGGAACCGGGGCGGTTGAAGCAGCGTAATGTATCCTTCTTCGAGTTCCGCCTCGATGTTCCCCTCGTGTTCGTGCAGCGCGGTGAAGAAGTCTGCCCGCGAGTATGGATCAACGGCGCCCTGGAGCGATAGTTCCATCTCGCTCAGGCTGAATTGCTTGTCTCCGTCCTGGTCGTAAGACAGACGGAAATCACCAATGACGCTTATATCTGGGTTTGTTGTCTGAGAAAGCCCGCCGGGCGAAATCCCGTAGGGCGCGGCGGTAAATTCCTCCGGCGCAGCCTCCTCCGCCTGTTCCGGCGCTGCGGTGCCGGCAGCTTTCAACTCATTTACCTGCCGTTCAAGGTCTTGAATCCTTTGCTCGTAGTAGGATTTCATATCCGCGAAGTCCTTCTTCAGGGCGTCAATTTGCTCTTGAAGAGAACCACCGGTATCTTCCCCGGCGGCAGATACGAATACTGGAAAAAAGGTCGTTATCAACAACATGAATGTCATCCAGATGAGTTTTTTAGTCATTCTGCGCCTCCTTCATTTTCAGATTTGTGCTATCCGCGTTCTATTTCGGAAAAGTGAAATGCCGAATATTGGCGGTTGTCGCCCCGCACGTTCACAGAATCGGCGAACAGGAACCACAGACCGCTTTACCGAATAATGCAAACTGGCGGAGCTCAGCCTGAAAAAATATCAGACCAACGATGGAGGGCCTCTGGAGAAAATTACAGAGGGAGTTAAGGATAAGAGAGGATTTTGAAAAACCGTCGCGCTCGTGAGAACCCGGCAAAGCGCAACGAGAATGAACAGAACAAAAAACGCGGAAACGCTGTTTCTTAACCAGTAACAGGCGGGGCAGAAGTTGTCTCCGTCATCTCCGTTATCCGATGCTTTGGATACTATTTGAGTAACGGAATCAGATGAAATACCATGTGAAGCGATGGCTATTGGGAAAGCATCGCCGTTGCGCCGTTCGCGCGGATCGCAGGTGTGAAAGAAGCCGGAAAAAGAGGAAAGGAAGCCTATTAAAACAACGATGGATAAAGCCGTTGCTCTGATGAACTTCCTTTTTCGCGCGGGTGGAAGCAAAGTTCCTTACCCTCCCAACGTAAAATTATATACGCCGGAAGCGATTTTTTCAAGACGGTTTCACGTTTTCGAATATCCGAAACGAATAATTGCGTGGTTATACTGAATGCTGCTATTCCCGCTGTTGTTTCTTCTATCCAGGCTTTCTTCTTGCAGAAAGGTAAGACAGAACACCACCCGCGCCCAACAGGATGCTTACTCCCACTATTAATTTGTACCAGCGGGGCAGCCCCTTGCAGATTGCCTCCACTCGCGCAGCCTCGTTAACATTGATTGTCCTTATGATTCCATGACCTGCTCCGTCATCCACGGTAATCTTCCAGGCGCCGACTTCATCGGGCAGAAATACAAAACACCCGTTTTTGTCCGTGCGCCCATTCTGATATTCAAGCTTCTTATCGGAGTGAGAAAATATCTTTACCGCCGCGTAACTCATCGGCTTTCCGTCGTCGTATGCAATTCTTATTACCACTCCCTTGCGGTTCTTTATCTCGTAATTCACACCATGAGCGCTGGAAGTCACGCCGGTCAGAAACGCGTGAAAATAGAAACCGGCAACGATGAGCAAGGCTATTTTTCTCATCCGCGTGAATAAACGGGTTCTCATCTTTTTACCTCGAACGTCAGTGTGGAAACGAAAAGATGCTCATCGCACAGTTCCGGATCAGACGGTGGCGTCGTGTGCTCTGCCTTTACCATCCAGATTCCGCTCTTTAGAAGTTTTATCTTTGCAATGCCGTCCTTGTTTGTTTTTGCGGCGTAGGCGAACGTATCCTCGTCGGCAGTGAATCCCGTGTAGGTGGCGTGAACAAAGCCTCGATGGGGTTTCCCTCTGAACAGAACCTTCACGGATAAACTGTCTCCTTCCCTCATATCTGTCGGAATCTCAGTCGGGACAATCTCCAGGGGGAAACCGATTTCCTCCTGGAGATGCGTGTCCTTTCCGCTTCTCCCGACTATTACTATGGCTTTTGCATTCATCTCCCGGTAGGCTGAGGATATTACGTTTTTTAAATCTTTTTTAGGCAGCGACTTGTATCCTTCCGTTGTCTTTGTTTTGTAACCGCCCTTCCGCTTCGCAATAATAAGATAAGCCCCGGGTAGATCGCCGGGGGCTTCAATCCGGAATTTCCCCTGTTCCGGTTCCGGGGTGACTTTCAGCTTCTTTCCGCTCGGACCTATCGCATAAATTTCCTCCAGGTCTTCATTTTTCATTACGTCCGTGCCGGGAAAAAGATGTCCCCATCCAAGGGAAAGACTGATTTTTTGGCCTGGATCGGGGGCATAATCCATTACGTATATCCACATGTAATGCGCCCTCGCCGATGCACAAACCAAACAAACAAGAACGAAAACCGCGAGATAAAGAACCAGAACCCTTTTTCTTATTGATGCTGCCATTTTTCTCCCCCCATTCCAATGATTTTTCCAACCGACGGCGCGTTGCGCTTCCGGCGGCTGAGCTGCTTCGGAATTCCCACGCAGGTTCAATATTTCACAATGACGCCCGTTAAAAAAGAAGCGCCTTTTTCCCGCCCGCTCGTGCCGAAATCAGAATTGAAAATGTTGTTAGCATCCACGAAGAGCCTTGTCTTTGAGGACAGCTCCGCTGTTATTTTCAAGTCCGTTGCATAAAAGTCGTTGGTTTTAATCGTGTTATTGGCGTCGGTGAAAGCCGATCCTTGATACCGCGTCCCCAAAGTGAGAGCGAAACCGGCTTTTCCCCATCTTCGGGTCAGCGTCAAACTCGCTTCGTGGGGCGGGACATAGGTGATTTTCTTGTCGGTATCTCTGTTTTTCGCGTCCGTGCGGGTATATCCAACATTCAGCGAAAAGTTCTTTGATGCTTTATACTTAATCTGAAACTCCAGTCCTTCCGTGTAGGCTTTTTCCACATTCTGCCATGAGCGTTCTTTTAGCTGCGTTCCATCTATTGTTATAGTGTTTCCGGTATAGACATACGTGATTGTATCCTTGAAACTGTTTCTGAACAGAGACAGATTGCCGACCAGTTTGTCCGAAAACAGCTGTTCTACGGCGAGAGAAAAGCCTGTTGATTTCTCCGCTTCCAGATTGGCGTTAGGCGTGTTCCACCAGCTCCCGTGACGGAAAGGAATATAGAGCTGCCGTATGGTCGGAGATTTGAAGGCGCGGCCGACTGCCGCCCTGACCCGCGTATCGTCCGTAAGGTGAAAAAGAACGCCAATCCTCGGATTAAACTCGGTTCCAAACCCGGTGTAATCGTCTTGGCGGGCGCCGAGGAGCACTGTTGCCGACGTGCCAAGCGTTATTTCATCCTGGATATAGACACTCTTGATTGTGCGTACATTATCGGCGTATGTGAGGGAATTGCCGGTGACTATGTCCATATCCAGGACTTCCCTTTGCCGTTCGGCGCCGGCGGTGAACATATGCTTTTCGGAAAAACGATTGTTATATTGAATGGACAGTTGATTGTCTGTGATATTTCCAAAACGAGCCGAATAGGCGCCGGCCGCGTAGGCGCCGATATCCCATCTGTAAAAATATCCTTTCACTGCCAGACTGCCGTCCGGGAATTCCCGTTCATAGCCGATGCTTATCCGGGTCTTGTCCTCAGCGCGATTGCCGCTCCGCATCAGATTGTCTTCGATAATCCCAAGCCCGATCTTTTCGTCTTCCTTAAAGCGGTAGTCGAATTGCGCCGTTGTGTGGTCCGCTTCATATTCATCGCCGTCGCCGCTCGATTCATATTCCTTTCTTGCGCGACTGAACAGATAACCCAGCTTCCGCTCCCGGTCTCCGTGGGTAAAGCTGCTTATAAAGGAATTACGCGTGCCGCAGGAAAGTCGAAACTCCGAAAACCGGTCCTCGGGAGCGGATTTTGTAATGATGTTCACAACCCCGGTCATGGCGTCGCTTCCATAGAGAACGGAACTCGGACCTTTTACAATTTCTATTCTCTCAATCATATTGATCGGTATCTGGTCCAAACCGATTCCGTACTCTCCCATTCCGCCTCCCCGCACCCTCTCGCCATTAACGAGGACCAGCGCATAACCTGAATCAAACGTCATCCCGCGCATTTTAGACTGCCAGCCGTATCCGCGGGGGACATTGTCGGCTGTTATATAAACACCCGGTGTGTATTTCAAAAGATCAAAGACATTCTGGGCATTGGAATTTTCTATATCCTGCTCTGTGATGACGACCGTTTCTACGGGCACATTTTCCAAAAGATGCGGGTACTTTGTAGCGGTAAATACGATTTCTCCGAGCTCGATCACGTCCTCATCGCCTATTTCCCCGGCGGATGCCGGAGCTGCCGTAACGAGATTGAAAAGAGCAGCCGCCGTGAGCATGAAAAGGATTCCAAGGTGTCTCATGATCCACCTCAGAAACGGGAATTACGTAATACGCAACTTAAATAAGTGCTACCGATTATGTCCAATTCGAACGTTACAGGTCTTTTATGCCGGCGCTTACTCTGTAATTTGCCTGCATGTGTCGGCTTCATATCCACCCCAAGAAAATAACACGTTATTCAATTTCTTGCTACGATACACGCGAAAGGTGAATCTGTCAAGGGTTTCGGAAAAAAAATAAAGGCGTATCGCCCGTCTGTCAGTTTAAAGGCTGATGTGGGGTCGTCAGGAGATTGCGCTCAGCGTCGTAAATGCCATCTGTCCGTGCTTGACGCCTTTCGTGCCGACAAGCGACTCGGCGAATGTTTTGATTTCCCTGCCGCGGCCGCGCAGGATCAGGACTTCGAGGCAATGATGCCGGTCCACATGAACGTGCATTGACGCAACGACGTTTCCTATATTCTGATGTTGATTGCCGGTAAGTTTCTTGGACAAATCCCGCGCTTCATGGTCGTATATGATGCTCACGGTTCCGATGGATTCCGCCTCGCCGCCCTCCCATTCCTCCCGCACCAGCGCGTCGCGGATCAGGTCCCGGATCGCCTCTGAGCGGTTTTTGTACCCTTTCCGCTTCATATATCTATTGAACTTTTCCACCAATTCCCGCTCCATCGAAATACCGTATCGTATAATTCGTTCCATTCAGAATCGCCTCCCGAATAACACAAATCATATTCTCCGTAACACTTTTGCATAAAAAAGCCCGGCGGTCAAGGCGGCGCGCCAAGGCTGGATGGCATAGGACAATGGGGCGCATTCGTTTGCGGAGTGGCAGACGTTCACTGATGGGCGAATTTTGGTTGTCGGGAAAAGGTTCAATACCGCCACCTGTCAAGCGGCAGGCTTTGCTGGCTGTTTTGTCGTTTTTGAGGGTGATTTGGGACAAAAATTAATTTTTGTCACTTGAAATTTTCGCATGGGAAAGAGGCCAAGTAGGTGTTTTTCAGCCGATAAAAAATACCCGCCGACGCGGCGTCTCGGCACCGCACCCACCGGTTCAAGACTCGTTGCCCGGTGTACGAATGCGGGACAAGATAAATTTTTAAGTGGTTGAAAATCAGCCACGTTGTGGTTATTATAAAAGCATGATTGAACGACTCATTACGCCAAAAATCACCGAAGCCCTTTCCGACACCCCGGTCGTTTTTGTCAGGGGAGCGC
>JBFMFE010000002.1:0-3696 GCA_040752295.1 bacterium | reverse complement strand
GCCACCTCCTTGATTATTGACGAACTCAAAAACGAATACTCGGCGCGCGTGACCAGAAACACCGTCTCCGCTCTACCGTACATGTTCCTGTTCACCAGCGCCATCTGAAATTCCATCTCGAAATCCGTGACCGCCCTCAAACCCCTCACGATGATGTTCACACCCGTCGCCTGCAGAAACTCCACCAGCAGCGACCCGAACACGTCCACCCTCACGTTCGGTATCCCCTTCGTCACCTCGTGCAGAAACCGCTTCCGCTCCTCGATCGTGAAACACGGCGTCTTCAGCGGATTATTCGCCACCGCCACGATCAGCTCGTCGAATATCTCCGCCGCCCGCGTTACGATGTCCAGGTGCCCGTACGTGACGGGATCGAAACTGCCGGGATAGACCGCCTTCTTCATTTTTCATCCACCCCCTCCATTCGCCAGAACGTAATCCACGTACTCCCCCACCGCTCCTGGCGCGTAAGCTCGAACCCGCCGATTCCCCTTTCGGTCTCCATCTTCCCGCCCTGGCACGCCACCGTCGCGCCCGCGCCGGCGAGCCTGCTCGCTCCAAGCGCCTCGAGCGTCTCTCTCAAAATCCCCTCCCCGTACGGCGGGTCCATAAACACCACGTCGTACGCCCCGGCGCCGGAACTTCGGATGAACTCCCTCGCGTCCTCCACGACTATCTCGTACGAACCCGCTGCGACCCCGAGACTTTCGCAGTTGCGCCGTATCAGATTCCCGCACCCAAGCGAGTCGTCCACGAAAGTCGCGAACCCCGCGCCCCTGCTCAAGGCTTCTATCCCCACGGCGCCCGTCCCCGCGTAAAGGTCTAAAAACCTCGCGCCTCTCACCCGCTCCCCGAGAACGTTGAACAGGTTCTCCCTCACCCTGTCGTACGTGGGTCGAACCCCCAGCAGCCCGCGAGGCAGCTTCGCCAGTTCCCTGCGCCTGTAAAACCCGCCTATCACCCTCATGCGGAGAACCGGTCGCCGCGACGCACCGGAAGCGGACGCCCGTGCCGAATCATCCACCCGTCTCGGTCAATTCGGATTCATATGATAACACACGGGAGCGGACCTTTAAAGTTTTTCCCGGAAAAGACGGCGATTACGCAAACCCTCCGGGATATGCGGCGCGGCCGTTGGAAACCGCCGCGCTATGGCGTATCATATCACCGGCGGGGCTTCGCCCTGCGGGACCGTTCGGCACGTTTATGTAAATGACGCACGGGGAAGGGGACGTGAAAGATGCGGACGAAGAAAATTCTGATCCTTACGCTTCTGCTCTCCGTCTCCGCCGCCGCGGCGGAGAAAGGCGGGAAACCCGAACAATCAGACGGAATGGGATTTCTGAAGAAGGTGGAAGAACGTTACGGAAAGCTCAAGGACTACGGCGGCGTGTTCGAGTACGTGGAGCAGAAGGACAAAAAGCAGGCGCGTCACGTGTGCGATTTCATCTTCATGAAACCCGATTATCAGCGCATGAAAGTCCTCGAGGGCGCGCACAAAGGCTCGTCGGTCGCGTACAATCCATCGAAGAGCACGGACAAGTGCGTCGCCAAGCCCGCGTTTCCCCCGGTGCCGGTCGCGCTTTCAAAAAACGACAAACGGCTCGAGGGCTTCTTCGACAGCGGCTGGGATTCCGACGTCAGGTTCATGAAGAGACTCGCCGGGAGCGGGACGGTCGAGATCGCAGGGGAGGAATCCGTCGAGGGGCGGAAGGCGTACCTGCTCGTGATAAAGCCCGGCAAGGATGAAGAAGTCTCGGAGATGAAGGCGTGGATTGACAGGGAGGAACTGTTCCTCGTTCAATACGAGTGCCTGAAGGACGGTGAATTTCACTCGCGCAAGACCTGGCGGAAAGTAAGGCTGAACCCCGGGCTGAAACCGGATGATTTCGTGCCGTGACCCTTCGCGGGCGCAGCCGGGTTTCCATCGAACCGCGCCGGCGGACAGCCGCCCGCCGGCGCCGGGAGAAAGGTCGTGGCGGCGGAGATTCTCTACGAGTACATCCGCTCGCACCCGGAACTGGCGCCCCCCGCCGGCGGGTCGGCGCGGTTTAAAGACCGCTGAAAGAACGGGTGGCGCGCGCGAAAAATCCGCTCGTTGACTATGCGCCGGTCCCACGCTATTATTGAAGATGACTGGAAACGGGATAAAACATGTCCGTCAACATCGAAAAAGAACATATACGCGCCATCGTTAAAGAGGTGCTTCGCGAAGAAGGTTTCACCCCGGCGGATATAATGGAGCGGATCATCCGCCTCGAAGAAGGGCAGAAGACCATAATCGAAACCATGAACGTGCGTTTTGAAGCGGTTGACAAACGCTTCGATGCGATTCTGACATATATGAACAAGCGGTTTGAAGACGTGAACAAGCGGTTTGAAGACGTGAACAAGCGGTTTGACGACGTGAACAAGCGGTTTGATGACGTGGGCAACCGTTTTTTAATGTTAACCGCCCTCATGACAATCGGCTTTATAGCCCTGGGAATCCTGATAAGAATTTTTTAACCCGGGTTTGTGTTTGAACCTTACTGGTTCACGAACCCGGGGGGCTCGCCCGGGCGATGCCTCGCCGGGAAACTCGCTCGCGTTTTCCGATTCTGTTTTTTCATGAAGTTCAGGGTTTCTGCCAGCCCCTTCAATCCCGCCGAGGCGCCGACCGCCGTGACGCACATCGCGCCGGCGGCTGAAGCGAGACTGGCGGCGCGTTCGAGACCCCAGCCCTTCAGGACGCCGTACAGGAACCCGCCGACGTAGGCGTCGCCCGCGCCGGTGGTGTCCAGACAGCGCGCCGGGTACGCAGGCACGGCGAGGCGCCCCCCGCGCGTGAAAACCGCGCTTCCCCTCGGTCCCATCTTTATCACCGCCGTCCCAGCGCCGCGCTCCAGCAGAAACCTCGCCGCCGCGCCGGGCGTGCCGCGCCCGGTGATCATGCGCGCCTCCGCTTCGTTCGCGAAAAAGTAGTCGGTGAACGGCAGCGCGGGCGCGACGAAATCGAGCCATCTGCCGAATGTGTTCCACACGGCGTCAATGGATGTGATCATCCCCGCCTCCCTCGCCGTTCTCAGGAGGGTCTTCATCGCGGCGCCGCGCAGCCTGCCGTTGAGCATGGGTCCGCCCAGGTGGAGGAGCCTTGCGTGGGGGAAGCGCTCGAGCGGGAAATCGCGCGCGCGGAGCTTCTCGTTCGCCCCCGGGACGTGGATGAAGGAGCGTTCGCCGTCGGGCGCGACGACGACGGTGGTTGCGGAGGTGGGGGTCGAGGGGTCGGTCGCGAGCGCGCGGCAGTCCACGCCCTCGCGTTCGAGCGCGCAGCGCAGGAACGTCCCGAGGTGATCGTCGCCGGCGCGTCCGACGACGGCGGCGCCCGCGCCCAGGCGCGCGAGCGCGACGGCGGTGTTCGCCGCGCATCCGCCCACGTGCAGCTCCACGGCGGAGACGATGCTCATTTTCCCGCGCGGGGGCAGCGCGGTGACGGGGCTGACGATGACGTCGGCGACGACTATGCCGCCGCAGACCGCCTCAATCCTCTTTCCTTCTTTCATCCCTTTCGTGTGAATCTTTCTTTACCCGAATTATTCATGCTGATTGAATAATTCGGGAAGAAATCGCAAGAATGCTGAAGATTCGAGGCAGAGGGCTGACACCGGACGGGAGCGTACTTGACAGGTACGTGACCGACGGTGGAAGCCCGATAAC
>JBFMFE010000001.1:0-10024 GCA_040752295.1 bacterium | reverse complement strand
CCCGCACTCCAAGGGGCTTCGCGCATACTGTTTTTCGCATGATCGGATTTGCATCGGACATACATAAAATTCATTTGCCTTTAAAGCTTCCTCCGTGGAGCGGGAACCAAAAAGTACGAAAGTTCACACATAGGAAACCCGCAAAAAACATGTTGTGATGTATTAGAAAGTGAAATTTTAAACATCCCAAAATGAGGCAATCCACCTGCGAAAAATTAGTGCAGGGCTTCAAAATTGAATATCGTCCGTTTGTTTCTTTGGATAATTTCCCTTGTTGAGGCTGAATTACCGCGCGCCGGGCTTGACGCCGATCGCGACGACGTATTCGCCCAGCGGAAAGGCGAAATCGAAAAGACCCAGAATGGGAAGGAGAAGCGCCGGTGTCAGTTCCTGCGTGATCATCCCGGTGGCGAAGACCGCCATCGGTTCCACGCCGCACGATTCGAGAAGTCTCCGCATCGAACGCGGGGTGAACCTGAGGGCGCCGCGCTCGGTCGGGGTCAGCGCGACGAACGCGAACATGAGCGGGTTCAGGGCGTTCGGCTCGATGAGCACGAGGTGGCGGCGCGACACGCGCGCCATTTCCCGGACCACCGCCTCAGGGGATTGGACGTGATGGAGGAGATTAGACTCGAACGCGACGTCGAAGGAGCCGCCCGGGAAACACAGCGCGCCGGCGTCGCACCTGACCTTGTCCTTCAGGGGGTTGTGCGAGAGGAGGTTTTCGGAGAGGTCGGCGCCCACGACTCACACTCCCCTCTCTGCGAGGCGCACGCTGAAAACGCCGTTCCCGCAGCCGAGGTCGAGGATGGAGACGCCGTCCGACAGATTCAGCCAGCGCTCCGCCAGCTTCAGCTTCGCCGACGCGTACCTCCGTGTCGCGGGCGCGTCCGCGGGCGACAGCTTCACTCTCTCGAAGTGTTCGCGCATCCTCCGGGCGGCGCAGGAATCATCGCTCATAGAGCCTCCCGCCATCGTGACTGAACCGAAACAACAAAAAACCTATCAGAAAAGACGGTTGAAAACAAGCTGGGGCAAGAACAGCGTCAGCTTGAAAATTGATTCTGGCGCAAAAAGTCAAAAACATCAAATTCGGCGGCGGCATACGGAGATGCCTGTCTGCCGCACAGGCAGGCCGCCCTACAAATAACCGCATAAAATCTCATATTTTTATTATCGAGAGATGTAGGGCGCGGTCTCCCTGCCTGCGCCTGCCTGTGCCGCCTGCCTGGCTGGCAGACAGGTTGGCACGGCGGACAGGCCGCGGAACAAAACGGCGCGGCAGGCAGGCGTACCGCGCCGAAAAGGGTTTTTGCACCGGAATCAAAATTGAATATCGGCAGGCTGTCTCTTTGGAAAATTTACCTTTGTCGAAGCTTCACTTTGCTGAACAGTTACGCCCAGAGTCTTTCTGGAACTCGCGAAATCGCGTTATGGTGACGGTGTGAATAATCCCGCGTTCAGACGGGGACGCGGACGAGTTCGACTTCGGGTTCGAGTAAGACGCCGGACGACTCGAAGACCTTTTCCTGCACGCGTTTGATCAGCGCGGCGACGTCCGCGCCAGTCGCGCCGCCACGGTTCACTATGAAATTGGCGTGCCTGCTGGACACTTCAGCCCCGCCTTCACTCATCCCCTTGCATCCCGCCGCCTCGATCAGGCGCCCGGCGTAGTCGCCGGCGGGGTTCCTGAACACCGAACCGGCGTTCGGCAGGCTCAGCGGAAACCTCTCCCTTCTGCGCCGTATCTTCTCCGCCGTTCTCCGCCCGATTTCCGCCGGGTCGCGCTCCTGCCGCAGCTCGAGTACGACCTCTACGGCTACGGCGCCTTTTCTTTTCCTGAACGCGCTGTGCCTGTATGCGAACGCGAGGTCGGCGCGGCGGAGCGTCTTTTGCGTCCCGCCCTCGAGCACGCGCACCTCTTCCACGAGGTCGCCGGTGGCGCCGTCGCTGTCGCCCGCGTTCATCACGACCGCCCCGCCGGCTGTGCCGGGTATGCCCGCGGCGAACTCAAGCCCGCCGAGCGAGTTCCTCATCGCCAGCCGGGCGAGCCGCGGGAGCATCGCCCCCGCCCCGGCGCGAACGCGCGCCCCTTCCACCGCCGCGCGATTCAGCGACCTCATTTTGAATACCGCCCCGGGGAAGCCTTCGTCGGGGAAAACGAGGTTCGACCCGTTGCCGAGTATGAAGTACGGTATCCCGCCCTCCGCGCACAGTTCCAGTCCCGCCATGAGGTCATCCGCGTCGGCGGGCAGTATCATGAGCCGCGCCGGACCGCCGATCCTGAACGTGGTGTGTCCGCTGAGAGGTTCGCCGGTCATTACGCCGCCCCTGAGGCTGGATGCGAATTTTTTTACCGTTCGCTCGTCGGTCATGGCGGCAGGTACGGCGGAGAACGCAAGATACTTTACACCGTCGCCGGAAAAACCGGAAGGTTCAACCGGTGTTCAGACGCAGGGGCGCAGGGGAGAGACCGTTTTAAGGTTGAGGCAGCGGGGAAATAAATTCGGCGTTGACAGGGCATGGAGAATAATTTACTATAGTGAAGAACATTTTTATTATCATATTTATGGAACGAGCATCGAGGTGAAACGGGGAGGCGGGAAATGGTTTCATTTCAGCTTGACGACGAACAGAGGATGATAAGGGACACGGTCGCGGACTTCGCGAAGAACGAGTTGAGACCCGCGGCGAGGAAATGCGACGAGGAGGGCACAATCCCCGAGGAACTCGTCCGGAAGGCGTGGGACCTGGGGCTTGTGCGGAACGCGATCCCTGAATCCTTCGGGGGTTTCGGCGCGGAACGCTCGGTTTTTCAGGGAGTTCTCGTCGCCGAGGAGCTTGCGTGGGGGGACCTGTCAATCGCGCTGCACGTGATGGCGCCCGCGCTTTTCGCGCTGCCGGTCCTGGAGATGGGGACCGGAGAGCAGAAGAGCGAGCACCTGCCGCGATTCTGCGCCGACGAATTTGCGGCGGCGACGATGGCTGTCGTCGAGCCTTCGATGTCCTTCGATCCCGCCTCGATGACCACGAGGGCTGATCCGGACGGCGGGGACTACGTCCTGAACGGAAGAAAATGCCTCGTGCCGCTCGGGTCGCAGGCGGAGACGTTCCTGGTGTTCGCCGTCACCGCCCGGGGCGCGGGGTACGCCGGCGTGGACGGCTTCATCGTTCCGCGCAAGACGACCGGGCTGAAAAAGAGGGAGCGCGAGAAGAACATGGGTCTGAAGGCGCTGGACACGATCGAGCTTGAGTTGAAGGAGTGCCGGGTTCCGAGGAACAACAGGCTCGGGGGCGACGGGGGATGCAATTTTCTGAAGTTGATGAACTACAGCCGGATCGCCCTGACGGCGGCGGCGGTGGGGGTGGCGAGGGCGGCGTTCGAGTACTCGCGCGATTACGCGAAGGAGAGGGTCGCCTTCGGCGAGCCGATCGCCTCGAGGCAGGCGATAGCCTTCATGCTCGCCGAGATGGCGATCGAGATAGACGCCGCGCGCCTGCTCGCGTGGGAGGCGGCGTGGAAAATGGACAGGGGCGAGGACGTGAGCAGGCAGGCGTACCTCGCCAAAAGGTATTCCGCGGACATGGTCATGAAGACCACGGACCGCGCCGTGCAGATACTCGGAGGGCACGGCTATATCCGCGAGCACCCGGTTGAAATGTGGCTGAGGAACGGACGCGGTTTCGCCGCGTTCGAAGGGCTTTGCATGGTGTGAAGGAGGTGGAGGGGATGATTGATTTCGAGCTTTCGCCGCGCATCAGGAACATGAGGAACCTGATTCACCAGTTCGCCGCGAACAGCGTCAGACCCGTTGCGCGGGACTACGACGAGAGAGAGCACGAGAAGCCGGCGGACCTCATTAAGATGGTTCACGGGATGACCAAAGGCGCCGGTTTCTCCGGGATGAGCAGAAAAGAGGGGAAGGAGGAAGAGGGGAAACCGTCGGAGCGGACGCTGATGGGCGCGGTGCTCGCCGAGGAGATGACGTGGGGCGACGCGGGCATAACGTTGAGCCTGCCGGGACCCGGACTCGGCGGCGCGGCGATTCAGACCGCCGGGACCCCGGAGCAGAAGGAGCGGTTTCTCGACCGTTTCGGGGGCGACAAGCCGGTGTGGGGGGCGATGGCGATCACCGAGCCGAACGCGGGGTCGGACACGGCGGCGATCACGACGACCGCCGTGAGGGACGGCGACGAGTGGGTGCTGAACGGCGAGAAAATCTTCGTCACAGCCGGCAAGAGCGCTATCGTGGATTCCGACGGGATCGTCGTTGTGTGGGCGACGGTGGACAGGTCGGCGGGGAGGGCGGGAATCAAGCCGTTCGTCGTCGAGAAGGGCACCCCCGGCATGACGCTGACGAAGGTGGAGAACAAACTGGGCATCCGCGCGTCCGACACCTGCTCGATAACGTTCGAAGACTGCCGCATTCCCTGCGACAACATACTCGGCAGCCCGGAGGTCGTGGACAAGACACGCACGGAGGGATTCAAGAAGGTGATGGCGACGTTCGACGCGACGCGCCCGCTCGTCGCCGCCATGGCGATCGGCGTCGGCAGGGCGGCGCTCGACTTCCTTTTCGACTGTTTCGAAAAGGAAGGCATAGAGATAAGATACGGGCTGAATCCGAACAAGCTGAGCGGTCTCGAAAGGGACGTTATGGACATGGAGACGAATCTTAACGCCGCCCGGCTGCTGACGTGGCGCGCGTGCTGGATGCTGGACAACAGGATGAGCAACACGCTCGAAGCCGCAATGGCGAAGGCGAAGGCGGGGCTTGCGGTGACGCTGATCACGCAGAAAGCCATCGAGATCATGGGACCGCTCGGATACTCGAGAAAGCTGCTGCTCGAAAAGTGGATGCGGGACGCGAAGATCAACGACATATTCGAGGGCACGGGGCAGATACAGATGCTTATTGTGGCGCGCAGGGTGCTGGATTTCACGCGCGCGCAGTTGAAATGACCACGTCCAGCGAAAGGAAGGGACCATGACCATGGAAAACAGGTGCGTGATCACCGCCGCGCTTGCGGGCGGCGGCACGTTCAAGGCGCAGAACCCGGCGGTGCCGTACACGCCGGAGGAATTCGCCGAAGAGGCGTCCAGGGCTTACAACGAGGGCGCAGCCGTCGTGCACATCCACGCCCGGGACCCCAAGACAGGAGCGCCCACGCCCGACCTCACCATCATCGGCGACACCGTCCAGGCCATCCGCGCGAAGTGCCCGGTGCTGATCAACCTCAGCACGGCGATCTCGGTGGGAATCAAGCCGAAAGAGAGAATCCGCCCGGTGGAGGAGTTCAAGCCGGAGCTTGCCTCCCTGAACTGCAACACGATGAACTTCGCGCGCCCGGACTACAAGACGGGAGCGATCCTGTTCGAGTTCGTGTTCGAGAACACGTTCGCGATCATGGAGCGGTTCGCGAAGGCGATGCGCAGCGCGGGCACCAAGCCCGAGCTTGAGGTGTACGACGTCGGGCACATAAACAACATCATGTTCATCCGGCAGCAGGGGCTTCTGGACGAGCCGCTCCACTTTCAGCTCGTGTTCGGCGTGTGCGGCGGCATCCCGTTCACGCCCGCCAACCTCATAAGGATGCGCGAGAGCCTGCCGCCCGACGCCTCCTGGAGCGTGTGCGGGGTGAGCGTACACTCTTACCCCGCGGCGTTCATGTCCGCCGTCATGGGCGGCCACATAAGGGTCGGGCTGGAGGACAACATCAACATTTCGCCCGGCGTGCCGGCGAAGGGAAACTGGGAGCTTGTGCGGAAAGCCGTCCAGATCGCGAGACTTGCGGACCGCGAAGCGGCAACCCCCGAAGAAGCCGGGGAGCTGCTCAACCTTCCGAAGCGCTGAGTTCCAAAAGGGACCGCGCGGCACAACGCCTTTTTCCGGGCAGCGATGAAACACGAACGGACGCAACGCTGGTGATCGTCTTTGACTCTCTTCGGATTCGATTTTAACGACACGAATTTCACACCCACTCCTCCGGAAGAAGTCTGCGGCAAAATATACCAGATCAAACTCCGCATACCGATCCCCAATTACAACGAGCTTAACGTCTATTACGTTGAAGACGAATTTCCGGCGCTGATCGATACCGGACCGGGGTACGGGCTGGGGGAAGTGATCCTTCGAAAGATAAAAAAGTTGGGGTTCGACCCGGCGAAGCTCCGGTACGCCGTCAACACCCACGAGCACCCGGAACACCTCGGCGGCAACCTCGAGATCAAAGCCGGCTCCGGGGCAGTGATTGCCGCCCACCCCCTGACCGAGGAGGGTGTCCGAACAGCCAACTACAAGCCTCCCGGGGATTTCCTCGCGATGCTCGGCGACGCCATGCAGGAAATTTACGAGAAATACAAAAACCAGTTCGAGGAGATCGCCGACCTCGGCGTCGAATTCTATTTGGAGGAAGGCGGCGTTCTCGATCTCGGCGCGAGGAAGTTCCGGGTGATCCACACCCCCGGTCATTCTCCCGGCCATATCTGCCTGCTGGAGGAAAGCGAGGGGATTTTGCTCTCGGGCGATCACATCGTCGGGGTCGGCACTCCCTACATCGGCGGCGTCGAGCGAATCGCGATAGGGAAGGGGAAAAAGCAGCCGCCGGCAGGCGACCTGGCGGATTACCTCCGCTCACTGGAAAAATTGCAGCGCCTCGACATCCGGCGCATCCTCCCAGCCCACGGTCCCGTGTGCGGGAAGGAGCGGATTCAGGAGAGCATTGACGGAAAACTGAGCAGGGAGAAGCGTCTGCTGGATATATTGAAGCGGAGGGAACGCGGCACACTGGCGGAACTGACCGCCGAGTTGTATGATGCGGACGAAGCCTCCGCCCGCCTTCTCAAAGGGTCCACTCTGGCGTACCTGAAAAAATTGATTGACGAGGAAGTAGTCCGGGAAATCCGTGAGGACGACGGATCGAACTTCATTTTGCTGAAAGACCGGATGCCATGATGGAAGCGATCGAGAAATCGAAGTTTTCGCCCGACCTTCGCCGCAGGATCGAAATCGTGCGGGCGGAGATGCGCAGCCGGATCGACGAGGGAATAAAGTACACGGATCGCATGATAGAGAACCTGCACGGCGGCATCGTGGGGATATTCGTGAACCGGCTGGCTTTATTTATCTTCGCGTGGCTCGGGCGCGACAGGGCGCGCGAGGAGGGAATCCGGGAGATCGACCACGCGATCTACGTCGCAGCCCAGTGCGTCCATGACGAGGGCGCCAACCTCGACGACCTGATCGACAAAAACTTCAACGGTTACCTGAAGCATCATCCCCTCTACAGGCGGTGCGACATGGACCATCCCCGTTTCAACGACATCACGGCTCTGATGCGCGAGGGGCTTAAGACCAGAGCGGATTTTTACTATCAACTCCTCCGCCGCGACGCCGGATGCTACGAGGACCTCCTGAAAACCGCTTTCCCGAACAAAGAGGATTCGATGCGTGTCGTGGATCGGCAGCACGAAATCGTGCAGGAGGCTTTCGAGCTTGTGTCGAGAGAGAAGGAACTGTTGAAAGTGCCCTCGATCATCCGAAGAGACGTGCTGAAAATCATCCGCAGGACCGACGATTACGGGAACAGCAGATTGAAAAAAAGGATAAATGAAATCTACGGAAATTGAGGCGGGAAAAATGGGGGAAGAAGAGCTGACCGGGCGGACGAAGCCCCCCTATTTCAAAAAAATAAAGGAACTGGTCTTCGGCGGCGGCAGGATAAACATGTCGAACTGGCTTGACATTCTGACAGAGGTATACGGCGACCGCGCCTCAATCTACCTCGAAAAAGAATTGGATTATCCGTTTTTCAAGGGTAAGACAATCACCTACCGCGCGGCGATGGAGTTCGTCAACCGCATCGGCAACGCGCTTCTGAAGCAGGGGATCGGAGAGGGGGATCGCGTGGTGCTGATCACCTCCAACCGTGTGGAGCTGGTGTTCGCCTGTTTCGCGGTGATGAAGATCGGCGCGATCGCGGTGCCGCTGAATTTCATGTTCCGCGCCCCGGAAATCAAATACATCGTTGAAAACTGCGGCGCCAGGTGCGTGATCGTTGACTGGGACGTTTTCGTCCTGAACGTAAAGGACGCCTCGTTCGCTCCCTCCGTGGAGAAGTGGCTTATTGTCACCAGACGCGAGGCTCCCGAAGGGTTCCTCTCCCTCAGGAAACTGATGTCGGAGGCGGGCGGCGGGCTTGCGCCAAAGGAGTTTATCCCGGAAAAGATCGTCGCGATTCTTTACACGTCCGGCACGACGGGATTCCCGAAGGGCGCCCTGCTGACGAACGAGGCGTTTTCGCGCACGGTGCGGAGGGAGGCGCGGCTCGCCGCCGTCCTGCCCACGTCGCGAGCGCAACTGGGCGTTTTCACGCTCCCCGTCGCGCACATCATGGGCTACATAATGACCATCTCCTTCTTCGCCTTCGCCCTGCCCTGGTATTTCATCAGCCGCTTCACCCCGGAAAAGGTCCTGAAGACCATCGAGAAGCACAGGGGGACCACTTTCGTGGGCGTCCCCACCATGTACGCCGTTCTCGCGGCGTGCGGACCGGAGAAGTACGACCTTTCGTCAATCAAGGTGTGGGGAGCGGCGGGCGACGCCATGCCGGTGGAACGTATCCGGCACTTCAAGCGGTTCGGAGGCGTCCACCTGTGGAAACTGCGCATTCCGCCGCTGTACTTCGAGGGCTACGGGCAGGTTGAAACGGTCGGCATCACCTGCCTGAAGACCGCATGGCACTGGCGCGTGCCGAAGCCGGGCTCGGTGGGCAGGGTCGTGCGCGCGCTGCATCACAAAATCGTAGATCAGAACGGAAAAACGGTCCGCAGGGGCGAGGTCGGCGTGCTGGCGGTGAAGGGTCCCAGGGTCTGCAGGGGCTACTGGGCGAACGAGGAGGCGAACCGCGAGGCGTTTCTCGACGGCGAGTGGTTCCTCACCGGCGACCTCGTGCGCGCCGACCGCAGGGGGCGGCTCTACTTCGTGGACCGCGAAAAGGATATGATCAAGTGCGGGGGCTATTCCATCTTCTCAAAGGAAGTCGAGGAGGAACTGAAAAATCATCCGGCGGTCGCTGAGGTCGGCGTCATCGGAATTCCCGACGAGATGAAGGGTCAGATACCCGTGGCGGTGGTCTCGCTGAAGCCGGGGAAGAAGGCTGCGGAGGATGAATTGGTCCAGTGGGGTCGGGAGAACATCGCCGGCTACAAGGCGCCGCGCCACGTAAGGATCGTCAAGGATATGCCCCTCGGTATGACGTTCAAGGTTGACAAGAAGGAACTGCGTCGGCTGTACACTGAGGAATTCAGAGAAATCCTCGCTGGAAAGCGCCGGGTGTAGAAGACGGGCTTGAATTTCCCCTGATTTTTCATCAGGACTTTCGCATTTTTCGACGTCGAATTTCCGAATCAACCTGCCCCTGCCCGTGCCCGTGCCCCTTCCCGTGCCCGTCCTTTATTGTTTTTCTTACTTCGATATTCTACATTGGACATTCTACATTCTGCATTCTCTGCATTCGCTTTTGTTAACCCGCCAGCAAATCGCTGAAGACCGCCGTGCTCCTGCCCGTGCCCGTGCCCGTCCTTTATTGTTTTTCTTACTTCGATATCCATCATTCGATATTCGACCTGCCTGCCGTCAGGAACGGCATTCAATATTCTCTTCTATCAACGCCTGTGCCCGTGCCCGTGCCCGTCTTTTCCGGGCACGCCTGCCTGCCGACAGGCCTTGGAGTGCGGCGAGACATCGCCGCCTTCACTCCCGCGCGTAGCGCGGTAAACAAGGCGGTGTTTGCACACCGCTCACCTTCTCGCGGGCCTGCTTGCCGCGCCGGAGGCGTCTTTCTTAATCCAGGTCGCTCTTCTTCAGTTCTGCCGTCTAAAGGAGAAATAAGTACCCCGGATTATTCATACGGAGTGGATTTTACCGGATTTCGGGTTTGATTTCAAGGGGATTTGCGGGGGTTTGAGCCGCGCGGGGTCCTGCTGGAGATGTTCCGAGCGGTTTTAGCGGTGATTTAAGGG